>NZ_JBBVMF010000009.1:0-184432 GCF_038150125.1 Rhodohalobacter sp. 8-1
CCGGCCGGCAGGTCATCAGGCAACGGCCGGACAGACGGACTGCCAGTGCGTTCAGAAAAATGACAAAACAGAACCAAAGCGGAAAAAATGTATAGCGCTGCAGCGGCTCATACCACGAAAAACGGGTCCAGGCCAGGATCCAGAAGATCAGCAGGCCCAGCAGCGAAATCCAGCCCCAGGCCGGGAAACGTTGCGAACCGGGCAGTTGGTCCGGTTTCCATTCGCCGGCTGAAAACCGTTTCCAGAACGGCCAGGTTGTCAGAACGATGAATAGGAGTACCGCAATAAATATTGGCCATGAAAAGGCGGGCTGTTCAACGTAAAATGTTTCCGGCGGAAATTGAAGGTAGGGCAGAGGTGACTCCCCGGCGACCATTGCACCAGCGAGAGGAGCAGTCAGCAGAAGGATTACAAGCAGTAAACCGGCAGCCGATCGTTTCAGTAGTGAATCAGATTCCATAGCCTGTTTTTAATTTTTACTTTTGAATAATAACATATTGAATAGAATTGATTTGAGCTACTATTTCATAAAATGGCATAAACAATTAGGTCGTAGTCTCAATCATTAAGGCTAAATCCTTTATCTGGAATCGAAAAAAGTAATTCCATTGTTATCCAATTAGAAAAAAATTATAACCGAACTATAAAATCTTATGAAAAAACTACTGACAGTTATCTCAATATTATTTTTAGTCGGAGCTTGTACTCAGAGCAGTGAGCAAATGGATGCTGCAATGGAGCAGCCTGATATAGTTGGTGAGGAGATCAGCTATTCTACTGACGAGACCACCATGAACGGGTATATTGCGCATGATGCTAATCAGATGGGGCAGCGTCCCGGCGTTTTGGTTGTACATGAATGGTGGGGCCACGATGAGCACGCCAGAAACAGCGCGGATATGCTGGCCGAGCTTGGTTACGTGGCACTTGCGGTAGACATGTACGGTGGTGGTCAGCAGGCATCTCACCCGGAAGATGCTATGCGTTTTTCCAATAACGTCATGAGTAATTTTGATACAGCAAAGGCTCGGTTTAATGCCGCCATCGAAACGCTCAAAGCAAATGAGAATGTGGATACATCGCGAATCGGAGCCGTTGGATATTGCTTCGGTGGTAGTGTGATTCTTGCGATGGCACATTCCGGAATGGACCTGGATGGTATTGCTGCATTTCATGCCGGACTCCAGCTGCCGGTTATGCCACAGGAAGGCCTCACCTCAAGAGTGCTGATCATGAATGGTGCTGATGATCCATTTGTGACACAAGAACAGGTAGAGAATCTAACGGGTGCGTATGAATCAATCAATGCTGATTACCAATACATCAATTACGAAGGTGCGATGCACGCCTACACTAACCCGGCAGCTGATTCACTTGGGCAGACGTTTGATCTCCCGCTGGCATACGATGCTGAAACCGATAGCCTGTCGTGGAGTGAGATGACCAGCTTTTTCAGTGAAACATTTAAGGACTGAGGAATAACGAATAATGCATAATGAATTAGGAATGACGATTGTCGATGTAGAATAAAAGCCTTCCACATTCTGAATTCCTTATTCACCATACGTAATCCTTCAACTATATCTACGGGACTAATATCACTTTCCCAATATTTTTTCTCTCTTCTATATATCGATGGGCTTCGCCGGCATCGGCAAATGAAAATGTCGTATCAACGTGCGGATTGATCCAGCCCTCCTCTGCACCCGTTAAGATTTCTTTCATCCATACTGATGCTTTGTCGCCTTCATTCCAGAGATGGCCAAGGTTCACGCCATAGACACCAAGGTTCTTGTTTAAGAGCGGTAATGGATGGTAAAATGGCATTCCAATCAGAGATTTTAGCAGACTTAGTGTGGTGCTAATTGAACCTGACGAGCCGGTACTGGCGGTTGAGATTCCAAACATCCCGAGCCGGCCGGTCGCACGAAGTGCCTTGTAGCTCTTTTTCCAGTGTTTACCTCCGAGAGGGTCGGTGATGAGCTCAACACCCCGGTCATCGGTCAAATCCATCAGCTGAGGGAGCCAGTCTGAGGAACGATAATCAATAGCGTGATTGAGACCGCGATCTGCCAGAAAATCGTGCTTCCCCGGACTGGAGGTGCCGAATGTAGTGGCACCTATATGACTGGCTACGTCAAGTTGTGCCAGTCCCATGCCGCCACCGGAATTATGAATCAAAACAGATTCATCCTTCCGAAGGCCACCCATTACGACGATGAGTACCCAGGCGGTCAGATAATTTACCGGCAAGGTGGCAGCCTCTTCAAATGAAAGGCGCTCAGGTTTCTGATGTACCTGGTTTTCCGGCACCACTACTTGTTCGGCCTGACCACCAAAACGGGTCATTGCCAGTACCTCTTTACCGACCCAGTCTTTGCTAATATTATTACCTGTCTACGCCACTATACCCGACACTTCATAACCCATCACGCAAGGTTTATCGGGTCCATCAGGATATTGCCCTTTTCGAGCCAGGATATCAGCGAAGTTGAGCCCCGATGCTTTTACTTCTATTAACAGTTCATCAGCGCCGGGCGAGAGATCCGGCACATCATGAATTTCGAGTACATCGTAGCTGCCGTTGCCGGTATTAACAATTTGTTTCATAATGGATTGGGTTTTGATGTGTTAATGAAAAGTGTGAGGCAATTGCAATATTTAAAAAAGAATAGGTTGATGGAAAGCGAATTTGAAAATAGTGAGTGATGTGTAATCAATATCAAAAAAGCCGTCATTCATATAAAGTATGAACTTAATAGTGTCCTGAAAAATGGAAAAAAACAATGACATTCTTTTGTGATGAACCATCGGCCACAAAGGTGCTTACTATGAGAAATTTTACATTAAATAGTAAACTTGTGAACACCAATAAATTCAACGATTTTGGGTAGTGATTTAACTGAACCCGGAAGGGCTTTTATCTGATGACTATTTTTAATGTGACACAGGTATTTGCCGACATCAGAATCAGGTAAACTAAATTTTATATCAGTAGACTCAGAGGATTTTTAATGAATTCAAGTATGCCAAAAACACAATTCTGTATTTTATTTGTAGTACTCTTTTTGTCTCCGGGCCTGTTTTCGGCCCTTCAGGCGCAAACCAATGAGCTCCCGTTTACAGAAATGGAACTCACCAATCTGGACTCGTTTCAGGAGCCATCCGAAAACTGGCAGCTGGCGGGCGATGTCTTCATGGATACCTATCAGGATCTTCACGTAGAAGCTCTCGATGGTTCAGGGGTGCTGGTAAATACGGCGGAGGGCGACGAGCCACAGGATATTTATACGAGCTGGGAGCACGGCGACCTGGACTTGTCATTTCATTTTATGATGGCGAAAGAGTCAAACTCCGGCATTTACCTGCAGGGGAGATATGAAATTCAGCTGTTTGATAGCTGGGGAGTTAACACACCGAAATTTAGTGATTTAGGCGGTATCTACCAGTGGTGGGAAGATGGTCGCGGTGTTGGAGGGACGGCACCAAATGTGAATGCTGCGCTTGCCCCGGGAGTCTGGCAGTATATAGAAATCAAATTTCGGGCGCCCGACTTTAATGAGCAGGGCCAGAAAATAGCAAATGCCCGTCTGGAGGAAGTCATCCTGAATGGAAAGGTCATCCACGCAGATCTTGAGCTTATTCATCCCACCGGCGGCGCAATCAGCAACGAAGAAGCTCCACAAGGCCCGCTCCGGATCCAGGGCGACCACGGGCCGGTAGCGATCAAAAATATCAGGTATAAACGGTACGATAACCCCCAGCTTGACCTTACGGACATCACATACAGGTATTATGAAATGGGACTTGATGAAGGAGAAAACCCTGTATCTATCATAGCGTCATCCAACCTTAAGGCTGAGGGAACAGCCGTGGAGCTGTCACTTGATGACGTGCAGAGGACCGGGGAGTTCGCAATCGTATACGAAAGCACTGTTGATGTGGCTGAGACCGGAACTTATCTGTTTGAACTTCGAACTGACGGAGGGAACCGATTTGAGATTGATGGAAATCAACTGATTGAAAATGGTGCGGATAATGGGTGGTGGAATCCGGACAGAGCTGAGGTTGATCTCTCTGAGGGCACTCATACCGTGACCATAACCTATTTTCGCGGAGAAGATGGAGATGCACCTGTGCTCTCTCTAATGGCTGAAGGTCCGGGAATACAAAAGCATGCCTTGCACGCACCTTCTGCATTCCCGAGAAATCTGCAAAGTGTTAATCTGCCGAAACGTATCGATCCTGAAGATAAGCCGGTTGTAATGCATGGGTTTCTGGATATGCCCGATCGTGTGCATCCGCACAGTGCCGCGGTGGGTTTTCCTGACGACATTCACTTCGGAATCGATTTAAACAACGGCACCCTCATGAAGCTCTGGAAAGGTGGCTTTCTTGATGTTTCAACTATGTGGGTTGGCCGCGGAGGAGGAAACCTGTCGCTGAATGAAGAAGCAGCACTCACGTTTAGTGGAGCACCGTCAATGGCTTTTTTGGATAGCCGGGACGCTGTCTGGCCCGATTCCCTCCAGGAGAATGTAGCTTTCGACCTGAATAGCTATCGATTTGGGGATGAAAATCAGCTGATCTTAAATTACCAGTTGAACGGCAGCTCATTCGAAGATCACCTGAGCCCTGATAATGATGGCCGGGAATTCATGAGAACAATCCGCCTGACTCAAAGCGGCCCTGTCAATAATCTGTATCTCCGAATTGCGGCGGGTGACAACATCACCGAACTGCTCAACGGCCTGTTCCAGGTGAACGACAAAACCTACCTGGTCAATCTTAGCGAGAGTACCAAACGTGAGTCCTGGATCCGGCGCAGTGGTGGCGTACAGGAACTGCTCGTGCCTGTTTCTAACAGTGAAAACGCCGAAATATCCTACAGTTATGTCTGGTAACCCGATGAACACCTTTAAGAACCTCCGAATGTATAACCGCATCACAGAAATGAACCGTATGCTAAATTTAAGCTTAAAACAGTTGTTTGCCACATCCTTCGTTTCCTCAATGCTCTTGTTAATCTGTGCCAACCCGGCAATCGCGCAGCAGTCTGCTTCCGCAGGTGAGAGGGCCAATCAAAATGACTATTACCAGATTACAACTCTTCCCGCTCCGGATGATGTTGTCCTCGAGGTGGGAGGCCTGGCCTTACTGCCTAATGGCAAACTGGCTGCAGCCACCCGCCGCGGGGAAATATGGGTCATTAGTAATCCGGAAATGATAAACGGTCGCGTGCCCACCTACACTAAGTTTGCTGAAGGGATGTACGAAAACCTCGGTCTTGAATATAAGGACGGCTCGCTTTATACGTCTCAGCGTGGCGAACTAACGAAGCTGACCGACACCAACGGTGATGATATCACCGATCTGTATGAACGAGTCTACGCCTGGCCCGTTTCCGGTCACTATCATGAATATTCGTATGGTCCGGCATTTTTACCCAACGGCGATATGGTGGTCACCGGTAATGTTGCTTTTGGCAACCCTAAGTGGTGGGAGGCCCAAAGCCATGCGCCCTGGCGCGGCTGGATGATGATTATTACCCCCGACGGAGAGATGCGCCCGTTTGCCACCGGTATGCGGTCTCCCAGTGGGGTGATGGTGAATGATGAGGGTGATATTTTTTACTCTGAAAACCAGGGCGACTGGATTGGTTCCGGGTTTATCACCCATGTGGAAGAAGGCGATTTTACGGGTAATCCCGCAGGACTCAAATGGGCAGATCACCCGATGTCACCTGTCGATATTGACACCAGCATGATCGTGGACAGCGAGCAGCCGATGTATGAAACGGCCAAAAAAGTTCCGGCTATGAAGCTGCCCGCCGTATGGGTCCCACATACGCTGATGGGGACATCAACAACAGGTATGATTCAAGATACCGCCGGAGTCATTTCGCCGTTTAAAGACCATTACTACGTAGCCGATCAGGGACATGCACGGGTGAACCGGGCGACCATGGAAAAAGTAGACGGGGAATACCAGGGAGCAATTTTTCCGTTTATCTACGGGCTTGATTCCGGTGCCTTGCGCATGGCACTGGATAAGAGCCGCGGGCAAACCATGTATGTTGGGTTAACCGACCGAGGGTGGAGTTCGACCGGTGAGAAAAACTACGGCCTGCAGCGGGTGGACTGGACCGGAAAGATTCCGTTTGAAATGAAAACTATTACCGCCACGCCCGATGGATTTAACATCGAATTTACGCACCCGGTCGACAAAGAGATTGCTGCAGATCCGTCGCTTTATAATGTGACCAGCTTCACGTATATGTATCGCTACGAATATGGAAGTCCCATCATTAACCGGGAAGACGCACCGGTGAAAGGTCTTCAGATCTCTGACGATGGGAAAACCGTCCGCCTGGTTGTCGATAATTTGCGGAAGTATTACATCCATGAAGTCAAAATCGGAGAACTTGAGTCTGCATCGGGAACTCAGCTGCTGCATGATGTAGGATATTACACCCTGAATAACATCCCTTCAGGAGTCAGTCTTAGCCAGAGTGATTGGACGGCAACTGCACCGTCAGGTAGCCCCAGCGTGGAAAGCTCTATCGAAACCCCCGATTCTCCCGGTGCATATCCCAGTGTGTTGGATGAACAGGGTGATGAAGCGGCAGCACCGGCAACAAAGCGCGTGGTCGTGATGCCTGATTCCTGGGAAGATGGGGCGGACCAAACAATTGAGCTGGGTACGGTTCCGGGGTTGAAATACAGCAAAGATAAAATTGAGGTTAAAGCCGGCAGCCGGGTACGATTCATATTCAATAATTCAGATGATATGCTGCACAATATGGTAATCGTGAAGCCTGAGACGGCTGATCCCGTGGGCCGGCAGGCAATGAACCTTGGCCTGCAGGGTGAGGATATGGAATATATCCCCGAAACCGACGACGTGCTGTATCACACCAACGTGGTTCTGCCCGGGCGGTCAGAGACGATCTATTTTACGGTTCCGGATGAACCCGGTACCTACCAGTATGTGTGCACGTTTCCGGGGCACTACATTTCAATGCGGGGTACGCTGGTCGTGACCGGTTAACAGATATTCGTTGAAGTGAGAACCTCCAGTTAGGGACATGACAGCTGGCGGGCCTTGTGGCGTCCTGGGTTCTAAGATTTATTAGTTCATTCTTTGATTAGGAAATTCGGAAATCGGGACACATCAACATTCTTGAGAAACTGAATGTATTCCTCTTTGAATGATTGATCTTTGGGGTGTTCTTACTGATTCTCAATATATCAAATCACATTGGGTAGCTGTGAATTCCCAATGCTGGACGCTTTAAATCCTGATTGCCAAGGAAATCTCGAATTGATGGCCACACTTCGATTTAGAAACGCTGCAGAATTGGATGTTAACGCACCCTTTTCCAATACACTTCCTCTACTTTCGTTAACTCATTATGTATTAATTTTGTACATTAAAGATACGTTTAAAAGAAAAACCAATCGTTATGACCACAGCGCGAATTGAAATAGACCAGGACATTCAACCTCTTTCCGAATTCCGGAAACATGCAGCAGATTTCATTGACCGAATCAAAAAGCAGAAGCGATCCATTGTTTTAACACAGCACGGGAAAAGTGCGGCTGTTTTAGTGGATGTATCTGAGTATCAGCGTATGGTTGATAAAATCGACTTGATGGAAGAGCTTATTGAAGCGGAACGCCAAATTGCAAGAGGCGAAGTCGTTTCCCATGAAGAAGCCAAAAAGCAGATTAAAGAAAACCTAGCCAAGTGGAAATAGTCTGGACCAATCAGGCGTTGCGAAAGCTAAACAAGTTTGTCGATTATATTGCTCAAGATGATGTTTTCACAGCTGAAAAGTGGGCAATAAAACTAATTGAGAAAACAGATCAGCTTATTGAACAACCGCAATCAGGTCGCATTGTACCTGAGTATAATGAACCTAATTTACGTGAAATGATATTTGGTAACTACCGGGTAATCTATCGGATACGTAAAGAAGAGGATACAATCTACATTCAAACTGTGTGGCATGTCCGGCAAGACCCTCCTAAATCGAGCGCGAGGTTGCGTTAACAAGTGTTTCCTGCGGACCGGATCAGGTTACTTGCTAGACTTTTAAGTTGATTAACCGGCCGCAGAAACACCAAACCGTTATATCTCTCAAGAGATCCGACACAGAGATGGATGGCTTATAACCAATAAGGATATGCCGCACCTACGGTGCTCTCCCGGATTACGCACTTTTCCAGGGTTGAAAATATTGGTCATTGATTTTTAATAGCCTTCGGTATAAAAGTGGATTTCGGGTGCCCCAATACGTAACTCAGAAAAAAAAGACTCGTCAGAGAAGGGGAGAATTTTTTAACAATTTCAAAGTGCCTCCTTGCAACCGAATTTCGCAATCAAAGCCGGGGGTTGACCACGTTATTGAAAATAGATCCGAAACTAAACTGCAACCCAAACCGCGCCTCGTAAGAGTAGGATGTTAATTGTTCCCTGAGGTTCAGCAACTGCTCTTCGTCGGTTATGCCACCTGCAGGCAACGATAACTGATCATTTATTAATGCATATTCGCCTGAAATATAAATAGAAAACCCACGATAGATTCGAAAATCAAGTTGCATCCGGGTGTCTAATCTTTTTCTGTCAAAATCATTCAAAAATGCCGAAGCGTTGATCCAGGTTTCAAACTCTCCCCAGGGTTGAGTAAACTCAATCCGTGAGCTTAACTGCTGCTGCATTTGGCTTTCATTTAATTTTCCGTAGATGGTTCTTTCTTCATAATCATAGCGCCCAAAGGTAAATCGGTATCTAAATGTAATTTGCCGGGATGTAAATTCTTCGTAAGGAAATACGCTGAACTCTATGGCTGGACTGCCTTCCAATAGCAATGAGTAATTGTTTCGTGTAGAACGTCTGGCTTCTGAAGAGATACCTGCTGACCAGTGATCGTTTAAACTTTTAACAAGAAGCAATTCGGCTTCACGGTCTTCTCTTGTAAACACCCTTTCTTCATCATCGTCCCGGAAGGTTTGACGATCATAATCTTGTTGGAGTTCAAACTCAAACTTCCACTCCGGGGTGATCCTCTCGGCACTTATACGGCCGCGGAGAGAGAATTCCTTTTCTGATTCTTCACCCTCAATGTCGGTATCTGCATTAATATCAAAGACCCAGTTATCCCAGTTATCTACACGCTGGGTAGGCTGAGTATCCTCTGAAATATTGTGGTAAATAGTTAGCTCTTCAGCGATCGGTTTCTCAGCAAGATAGAAAAACAGGCCGCGGCTAATGTAGTTGTTTAACTCGCTTCTCCGCTCATCTCGTGTGTCCGATTCTGCTGAAAAATAAGTGAGTGTTTTGTCACCCCCGAGTTCTTCATCCCTGACGATAAACTCGAGCGTGAATTCTTCACCTCCATTTCCTGTACGTTGAGACGTAATAAGCAGGTGGATATCCGCATCCTCTTCACTGCGAACGTAATTGACAAATTGAATTTCATTTCGAACGTGCCCTTCGTCACAGGCACGACGGCAATCCAGGAATACGTTGATTGTACCCGTCGAGTCTTGTGCCTGCGAAGTCACCGGTTTTAAAAGAAAGAGAAAGGCAACAAGAGAAATAAAATATAGTGTTTTCATTGGATCTGATTGTATCAAAAAAAATGTTGGCCGTTTTGTTGTCTGATATTTCAAACTGTGATATAGGCTTTGTAATTACTTCATCTTAATAGATGAGGAAAATTAAAGATGTGGTCTAATTCTGATGGAAATTTGATGATTTGCCATATTTACAACTTTTAATAGCAGACAGGTATCATGAAAGCGACACAGAAAAAGATCACACCAATCCATAGGTACTAATTAGACAAACGCGCTCTTGCCTGTTAGTGCCCGGCCCACGATGAGCGAGTTCACCTGCTTGGTTCCCTCGTAGGTGTAGATGGCTTCGGCGTCAGCGACAAAACGGGCGACGTTGTATTTCAGTAAAATACCGTTGCCGCCCAGGATTTCCCGTGCTTTTTCGACCACGCTGCGGGTGTGTGTGGTGCAGCTCACTTTTGCCAGTGATGCCTGCTCATCCGTCATTTCGCCTGCATCCTGTAGCTGGGAGAGGCGAAAGGCCATCGTCTGCATGGCAGTGAGATCGCTGAGCATTTCAACGAGAAGATCCTGAACCAGCTGAAAAGAGCCAATTGTTTTTCCAAACTGCTTTCGTTTGTGAGTATAATCTACGGCGTATTCGTATGCTCCCTGGGCACATCCAACCGCTTGCCAGGCCACACCGGCGCGGGTAGCCCGAAGCACTTTGGCCGTGTCTTTGAACGAGTTGGCGTGTACGAGTTTATTTTCAGCAGGTACTTTCACGTCATCCAGATAGATGCGGGCATTCTGCACGGTGCGAAGGGCCATTTTATCTTTCTGTTTTTCGGCCCTGAATCCCGGCGTGTTGTTTTCCACGATGAACCCTTTCACCTGTCCGTCGTCCACATCCTGCGCCCAGATAATGGTGATGTCGGAAAAGGTGCCGTTTCCGATCCATTTCTTCTCTCCGTTTAAAATCCAGTGGTCACCCTCTTTTCGGGCTTTGGTGGTGAGTCCGCCCGCTACCGCTGACCCGACTTTCGGTTCAGTCAGACCAAATGCGCCGATCGTTTCCATGGTCCTGAGTTTGGACAGCCATTGCTGTTTTTGTTCTTCTGACCCGCAAAAATAGATGGATCCCATTACAAGTCCGCTCTGCACACCGAAAAAGGTGCTGATGGATGCATCAACCCGGGCCATCTCCAGCGAAATAATGCCTTCCATCAGGTACGAGTGATTCATGCAGCCGTATCCCTCAAGCGGGAGGCCACAGATGCCGAGATCAGCCATTTTTGGAATGAGGTCGTGGGGGAATTCACCCTTCAGCCAATAGTCGTTTGCGATAGGGCCAACTTCATCTTCCATAAACTGCCGGACCCGCTGCTGTAGCTCGCGTTCTTCATCGGTAAGCAGATCGTAAAGCTGATAGAAGTCGCTTTTTATTTCCGGCGGTTCGTACTCTTCCGTGCCCGACTCAAGCGTCCGTTTCAAATTCATCAGCTGAGCTTTATCCATTTGGGAAAGTGATTCCAACATTTTCCCCAAATCGATGTGTTCAGCTACAGCGCTCAGTTTTTCCAGGTCAAGATTTTTGATGAGGTCGAGTATACCGGTGTCTTTTTCAGCCATGAGAATGGATATCGGTTTGTGTTGGGTTTCAGAATTAACAGGTCAACAATTATCTGGTTGATGACGATCATTCACGCAGGTCTTCTTCATTCTCTTTTTGGTTAGACAGGCTGATCTAAGACTATCAGCCGTACACCAACTGGATCTGTTAGCGTTGCGCATTCCCCGGCTGATGGCTGTCTCTTGTCTTTTTAGCAATCAGGATCTCAACAAACTAATAGAAAGGTCTGTGTGATGATATTGAACACATGCCATGTCTTCGGAAAATCGAGCCCAACGCTGACAGAACCCGGAAAAGCCGCGAAATGCTCAGGTCTTTATGCGACAAATGAGAATTGACATAACACTAGTTGTTTGGCTTTGGGAAACGCAAAAGTAACGGTCAAAGGTTTACAAATTTATCTTGAAATATGAGCGGTAAAACAATCAGTAAATAATGAGTGATTAGGACTTATGCATTCGACCCGTTTATTAAGAACCCGGCTCAGAGGTTGTCAAGAAGATCTAAATCTGAAGGTATTTCCCGTAACTCTTCAGAGTATTCAGAAAGTTTCTGATTTTTAATGTCCAGCAGGTAGCTTAAATCAGCCGCGCGATAACAGATTTGGACGACAAGTTTTTCGATATCTTCATCACTTTCCAGTCCTTCCTTTATTGCGTAACGTATAGAATGCCGCACTCCCCGGCGAAAAGACTCGGCAGGAGAGGGAGCGTCAATAATATCTTTCGCTCTCTCATATCCGCGAAGAAGAAATTCAACTTTTTCAGGCTCCATCTCAAGCGCCTCTGCTAATTGCTCAAAAGACCAGTTGTCTCGTTCTGCTTTTTCAAGAATGACTATATCGTCGGGCATGTATTGCGAAAATCGTTTTGCCCTTATATCAAGTTTGTCTGCGTATTTATTATAGCTATAGTTAAAAGCTTCGGCTGCGAGTAGATATTTTCGATCCATAACATCACCATTGTTTTTTGCTTTCAGAATTTAAATCTCAGTAATAACAATATATAAAAACAAGACCAATCGGATGCTGACCATTCACTGACTGATTCGCAGCATTGAATTTTGCCCATACAGATGTTTAGAAGAGAACCGTTTTTCGAAAAAGTCTTTGAGACAAGATAAGATGAGGAACCCAGTGAATTTTCTTCATGCCCGGGGCTCTACTCAACCATATCTTTCAACTCCAGTGCATTCTGAGGAGCAAATCCCTGCTCGTCATTATCAAAATAGAGGTACACATCCTTGCCATCAGCTCTCCATTCGCGGAGGCGGTCTGCCCACCATGCCAGCTGATCTTTACCATATTTCCCTTTATATTTTTGATCAGTTGGGCCATGCAGCCGCACGTAGACGAATTCGGCCGTTACCTCAAAAGGGCTTTGATATCCGGCCAGGTCATAAATGCAGAAAGCCGCACCGTTTTCTTCTAATATGCTGAGGGCTGTATCGTTTATCCAGCTTTCATCACGGAATTCAAATGTTGTTAGCTGATCGTCAGGAAGCAGGTTCAGGAAATTCCGAAGCCGGTCTTCATTAAAGTTCCAGTTGGGCGGCAGTTGAAACAGGATGGGCTTTAGCTTGTTTCCAAATGCGCCGAATACCTCAAGCATGTTTTCGAGGCTCTCTTTCGGCTCATTCAGCTTTTTCATGTGTGTGATGTACCGGTTCGCTTTTGCGGCAAAGGTGAAATTGTCTGGCACCCGGTTTACCCAATCCTCCAGGGTTTCCGGTTCAGGCAGGTTATAAAATGTGTTGTTCACTTCAACGGTATCAAATTGTCCGCAGTAATGGTTGAGCCAGTCACTTTTCGGTAGATCTTCCGGATAGAATGCACCTTTCCAGTGATCGTAGTTCCAGCCGGATGTGCCTATGTAAATATCTGCCATGCGAATATGTTTGATTAATTATCCAGAGTTAAAACGTGATTGAAAATTTTGATAGTGGATAAGCTACAAAGCAATTGAAAAGGTGATTTTACTCCACCTTGCGTTCGATAATTCTCTTATCATAATCCTTAACCAAAAACCCGGGAAAATGCGAATTGCACTCCATAACGTGGGTAATAGCATCCCGGTCGTATCTGTCACCGGATTCGAATTCGCTGAAATAGGCATTTAATTTCTCGAGGCGATCCTGTTGTTCATTTACAGACTGCAACCCAACAGAAATCCCGAAATTGGTAAAGGCAAATTTGGTGTTCGGCCGTCCTCTCTGGCGGGAAAAATATCCGGGCGGTTCTATCCAAAGGTCATCTAAGGTATTCAGTGACTGCTCCTTCTGAAACTGCGCCCATTCCTCATCCTCATGGAACTGGCACATCCATAACATCATGCCAAGTCCTAAATCCTGGTCAATGGTCAGGTCTTTGTATGATGAGTCAATTAACTCTTTCATCTGCTTGATTTCATGCTCCAGGCCGTCAGGGTCAATCAGATTATAGACTACATACCCGTGAAAATAATCAAGTGCTCCGTATCCGAAACCTGGTTCAGGCCCGCTTAAATCTTCCTTCATTTTCCAGTGAATGCCAACCCCGGGCTCTATGAATTCCGGGTGGATATCCTTGATCAGCTGCACTGCTTCTTCATGATATGCTGGACGGTAAAGGCTCAAAACATGAAGGGCGTACATCCACATTGCCAGGTAGTGATAGTACTGGCCGTGCCTGTCGGGCAGTTCGCCGATTCTAAATCCTTTGTCCCGACCAAGCACTCTCTTTACTTCTGCAATCACGTTTTCAGCCTGGTCCAGGTAGTGTTCTTTACCGGTGTGATTGTGTAAGGAGGTGAGCAGAACAACGCCAAACGCATCTGTCCAGAGATATCGCAGACCGTTTGGCCAGATTTCTTCGTTTTGCATCCAGTTGAGTTTCTCTTTTACAAATGGGATATTTTTTTTCATAACTCATTCAATCTTGATTTAAAGTTAATTTTAAACACCAAACGGGTATGTCTCAGGCATTTTGTCTTCCCCTTCAGCAGTTGAGGTTTCCACCGGGGTGATGGCTTTCGTTTCATCAAACCAGATGTACTCATCAAACTGATTAGGCAGCGACGCCTGGAAATAATGGCTTTGTAACTCTGTTTCGGGCCGGTAAATTACACCAATTGCCCGCTCAAGATGCGACTTCTCCAGTTTTTTGATGACAGTTTTTGATTTGTCCCGAAGCGGCAACATGAATTTTTCTACATCTGACTGATGCATCACGCGTTCATAACTGTCATCCAGTGAAGGGCGAATGTCTTTAAAATTCATTTGTCCGCCCCACATGCTGGCGGCAGCTACGGTGCCATGATCCGTTCCAAACCCGACATTGTAAGTGTCATCGCCATACTCCTCCTTGGCCAACTGGCCGATGTTGTGCTCTCCCCGGCCGCTCATTTCTGTAGCCATTGCGTTGCCTACATGCGAGTTATGGGCCCACACAACAGCCTTTGAGTCAGAGTTTTCATAGTCAAGAAGCGCCTGGAGAGTTTCAAACATGTGGCTGTCGCGCTGGTTCCAGGACTGATTGGAACTCACATACATGCTTCGGTAGTATCTCTCGGCATTAGCCACCAGGCGTGCATTTTGAACAGCATCGAGGTATTTATCCCCGTCGTGAGTAGTCAGCTCAACCCGGTTTTCGAGCATTTCTTCGAGCATATTTACCACACCTTTTTCGCAATTCCGGAATCGCCCGCTTGAGGCGGCGGCACCATATCTGGCGGGGTTGTTTTCGTAAGGCGTAAGGCAGCTATACCGTCGCTTGGCAAGCTCAGAAAGATCAGGATCAACGTCGCTGAGGTAGTTGATGACGGCATCAATAGATGAATAAAGACTGTATAAATCCAGGCCAAAGAAACCGACCTTGTCGTCGTGAGTTTCCACGGTGTCATTATAAAGCCTCAGCTTACTGATGAGATCCTTGGTTTCCTCATTCCGCCACATCCATGAAGGAAATTTGGTAAACGGTTTCTGAGTTGGCAGCTCTACATTTGTATCCCGGACAAACCGATCGATGTGAGCGGCATCGGGCCAATCGGCTTCAACGGCCACGATGTTAAATCCCTTTTCCTCAACCAGCGCCCGGGTAATTCGCGATCGCATCCTGTAAAATTCTGATGTACCGTGGGTGGCCTCTCCTAATAGCACAACCCTGGAATCACCAATTCTTTCAAGTAATGGGGCCAGTTCTGCTGAATCAATATCAGAAAATGGCTCAGCTTCACCGGCAATCATATCGGGAAGTGACTGTTTTGAAGGTGCGGGTTTTTTGGATTTGACATCAGATTCTCGGTCTTCATTTTCCCATCCGGAAAGCCCGATCAGCGGAACAAACTGAACGCGCCCCAAATTTTTACGCTGAATCTCTCCATCTGCTTTATTTAATTTCACCAGTCGTTGCTGACGCGGCTCTTTACCTACAGGAATAATCAACCTGCCGTCCTCGGCCAGTTGCTCTTTCAGCGGTTCGGGAACATCCGGCCCGCCCGCGGCAACATTAATCGCATCATACGGCGCGTGTTCTTCCCACCCCTGCGTACCGTCGCCATGAAGCACAAAAATATTGTCATAGCCAAGATCCTGGAACCGTTTACTGGCTGTTTCAGCCAATACCTTGTGGCGTTCAACCGTGTACACTTCGTCCGCTATTCTGCTCATCACGGCAGCAGCGTAACCCGAACCTGTTCCAACATCAAGAACCTTGTCACTGGGTTCCAGCTCCAGGATTTGGGCCATCAGAGCCACAATGTAGGGCTGAGAAATGGTTTGCTCTTCTTCAATCGGCAAGGGAGCGTCTCGATAGGCAAATTCAACCAAATCTTTTTTGATAAATTTCTCGCGGGGAACCTCCTCCATGGCCGATAATACACGTTCATCATCAATTCCACGAGATCGTAATTGTCTCTCAATCATCTCTTCTTTTTGTTGAAGCAAGCTATCCATAAGTATCCTCTCTTCTATTGTTGTTTCCTGATCTATCTATAAAAACAGAGAATAATGAATAAAAGTTTTGAGAGATCTTAAAATTAGCCAGATTGCATTTGAAACAATGGGAGACTATAAGGCTTTTAAGCGGGGAGCTGAATACTATGAATCCATTCAGAGTCTGGTTTAAAAACTGTCGTCGAGGTTCTCCATCACGTGTAGATGATTATTTTCCCGTAAATAAGAGATTACTATTCGCAGTAACTCTCATGACGTCTGGAGTTAACGACAACCAGTGTCAACATGGAGCTAAAATTTTAAAACAGCATCCGTATTGTAGTCAGTGGAATAGTCGATTTTTAACACTCTCTTTTGAAAAGACATTCAACCAATATTATTCTTATACTAAATACACCGGTTATTTATAGATGAAATAATTTGACACTGTAAATGTCTTAAATGGGGCACAGTAGGTGAATATTCAGGCTCTTTTCCATACCTTTTTGCATAAAAAATGGACAACCCGTATAACAGATCCATCCCAATTTGGCTGTTACCGGCAATAGTGTTCAGAAATAGTCTGGAAAAGGATAATCCCTTAAATGGCCGGATCATGAAAATGCAGGTGATAATGGAGCTTGTCATTATCTGAAAAGAAGACCTCTTTTGACAGGTATGTAAAAATTTATACTCTTTAAACATATCATGAGCTGGTAGATTAAGTTCAAGTGCAAAAAAAAAGATACGTGTACACCCGTTTAAAAATAGCAGGGCTCGAGAGATTATTCGATTAAACTTGAAGCAAATAAGTGTGATGCTCTTATTTTAAAGACGAAAAAAACGCAAAAAAAACAGAGATGACTGACCCAAAATCCTTTCATGACCTTAAGACGTTTACTGATGAACTGTTCAACACATTGCGTGAAGGCTTTCTGGTGTTAAACACCGACTTTAGGGTACGCAGGGCTAACGCGGCTTTTTGTGATCTCTTCCAGGTAGAATTGGAGGAGATAAAAGGGAAGAAATTATTTGAGCTGGGTGATGGCCAATGGGATATTACAGAACTGCGTGAACTCTTAGAGCAGATTTTGCCTCAAAATAAGACGATAACTGATTACGAAGTGGAGCATGATTTTCCCGGAGTTGGCCATCGAATTATCTATCTGAATGCCCATCAGATAGATGACATGCAGCTCATACTGATTGCGTTTGAAGACGCTACTAAACGCATCAACGCCTTCCGGGAGCTTGAGGAGGCAAGACAAAAGCTTGAGAACAGAGTTGAAGAACGTACCAGGCAGGTACGGAAACTGGCTCTGCAGATTACCGAAGTAGAACAGCAGGAACGCCGGCGAATGGCCCAGATTTTGCACGACGACCTTCAGCAAGTTCTTTTTTCAATTCGGCTGACTTTAAATCTTATACAGAAGCAGATTGCTGAAGAAGGAGGGCAAATTGCTGAAGAGGAGATTTCAGAAGTCACTGAGATGGTCATTCTTGCGATCGATAAAACCCGTCAGCTCAGCCATGATCTCAATCCGCCCATTATGCAAACGGAGAAAATCAGTCAGATACTGGAATGGCTTGCGGAAAGATACGATGAAATGTACGACCTGAGAACTACAGTCGATGTAGAAACAGATTTTTTGGTCAAAGACAATAATGTCCGAATTGTACTTCTCAAGATTGTGAGGGAACTGCTTTTTAATATTGTGAAGCATACAGAAACACGAAATGCAATCATTAAAATCAATCGTTCTAAAGATAACAAGATGATCATCCGGGTCATAGATGAAGGGGGAGGGTTCGATTTAGAAAAAATCGAGCAGACAGAAGGGTTTGGCTTGTTTAGTATACTGGAACGGATCAATTTGCTGGGCGGAAGTTTTGAGACCGATGTTGTTCTTGGCAGGGGATGCCGTATGGCCGTAAAACTGCCCCTGGAAGATGATATAGTCCCTGACAAAAAGGATTGATTTAAAGCCTGAGTTCGATTTACAAAACAAACAACTGTATGACTGAGAATTCCTTCCTCAAATATTTGAAGAACGCATTAGCCGCAATTTAAAATCGACCTTAGGTACTTAAAAAGCAGGTGCGCGTTTTCTTGTTGATGATGCGATTGCAAAAAATGGTGGGTTTTCCGAGGGGTCAACTTCCGGAAAAGTAGTTTCTAAAAGAAAATCTGTGGATAAATATATAATCCTGATACAGCTACTTGTGTAGTCTCATAAAGCCACTTACCCGGATTATTCACCAAGAAATTATGTCGGGAGCAAGGCGCAGGGAAAAAGCGACTGATGCGCCCACACCGCTCAGTTACTCACGAATAAGCATGTCTCGCTGATCAAGTTATTGCAGTTAATGGCGCAGAATCCCCGGGGGATATTATCCAAAGGACCTGCAAGAGCAATAACCTATACTCTGAAAAGATTCTAAGTAAGTGTTCACTAATTTACCCTATAAACCACAACCTCTCCTGTAGAACTTCTGATCGAACTCAAGTGATGAATAAAATCATTCATGCCCGGGATAAATTTCACCCTTAGTTTCTGCCTAAATGTGCGCCCTGCTCGATTTACGAAATTTTAACGCAGTTAATGCCGGAAAGCTGCTTTGATGAGCCCCTGATGGATCGTTTGATCGAGTTACTCATGCAACTTGTAAAAGTATCATAATCTGCTCGAATTGGAATTTGAATAGGTTTTAATTTCCTATTTTTATAGTGCTTAACCCCTAAAAAGTTAAAAATGAAATTCAATAAAAAATATTTATACCCGCTTGCACTGCTTCTGATTTTATTTGCCATGTGGCTGACGGTAGGAGCTGAATCATCAGAAGAAAATGTAATCTATACTAAGCCAGCCGTTGGGTATTTTGAGGTCACAATAACATCAAGCGGAGAGCTGCAGGCTCAAAATTCAACAAGTATTACCGCTCCGGAAAACATGCGGCAGTTTCGCATTAATAATGTGCCGATTCTGAATTTGGTACCGGAAGGTACAGTTGTCAAAAAAGGAGAGTTTGTAGCAGAGCTCGATCGGTCGAGCCTCGCCAATACGTTACAGGACGCCCAGCTTAGTTTGGAGGAAGAAGAAACACAGCTGGAACAGGCCAGGCTCGATTCGACCCTTACTCTTTCAGCAGCCCGAAATAATATTGTGGATTTAGAGTATGCTGCGGAACAGGCACAGCTTGTGGTTGAACAATCTCAGTACGAATCTCCGGCTGTTCAGAGGCAGGTTCAAATAGAATCAGAGCAAGCACTTCTT
Source organism: Rhodohalobacter sp. 8-1 (assembly GCF_038150125.1). NCBI lineage: Bacteria > Pseudomonadati > Balneolota > Balneolia > Balneolales > Balneolaceae > Rhodohalobacter > Rhodohalobacter sp. 8-1. Next base: position 19,380 of record NZ_JBBVMF010000009.1, read on the forward strand.
AGGCTGAAACAAGCGCAGGAGAACTATCAGACACAAGTAAAGCAGGCGGAAGCGAATGTAAGACGAAGGCAAACCGGGGTGCAGGAAGAGCGGAATGATGTACAGCGCATCAGGGAAATCCTGAACCAGTTTACAATCTATGCTCCCGAGAACGGCATGGTTATTTATAAACGCAACAGGGATGGCTCAAAAGTAAAAGAGGGGAGTTCAATCAGTGCCTGGGACCCAACAGTTGCAGAACTTCCGGATTTTAGTGTGATGGAATCGTTGACCTATATCAACGAAGTAGACATACAGAAAGTTAGAACAGCACAGCGTGTTGATATCGGGCTGGATGCTATGCCGGAAAAACAGCTGACGGGGCAGGTAACAAGTGTGGCAAATATCGGCGAACAGCGGCCAAACTCAAACTCAAAAGTGTTCCAGGTCACCATTCGTGTAAACGAGACCGATAGCACGCTTCGTCCGGCTATGACTACAAGTAACACGATACATATTAGTTCAGTCGATAGTGCTCTTTATGTACCACTGGAAACGATTCACACATATAATAATGTGGATATTGTTTACAAAAGAGAGGGCCAAAGTGCAGTGATGCAGCAAATTGTAATGGGGATGATGAATGAAAATGATGTGGTCATTCAGGAAGGGGTTGACCTATCTGATCAACTATATCTGTCACTTCCGGTTGATACCTCGGCAATAGAACGCAGATATTTGCCATCGGAGGTTCTGCTGGAATATGAAGAGCCGGAAGAAATAGCACAGCAAGAATAGATCTGTGATTACATCGCAGGCACTTTGATTCTAAAACACAAATGAATGTCTTTTGTTTAAGAAACTAATCTATAATTTCGATATCGCCCTCGATGCGATAAAACAGAATACCATGAGATCTTTCCTGACCTCGCTTGGTATTATTTTTGGAGTAGCTTCGGTGATCGCAATGCTTGCGATTGGCCAGGGAGCTCAGCAAGAAGTTCTGCAGCAGATGCAGCTTCTGGGAACCAATAATGTGATTATTGAGCCGGTAGTACGGCAGATGGAGGGCGACGTTCAACAGGTAGAAGGTCCTGCACAAGATGAAAACAGGTACTCGCCCGGGCTTACGCTCCAGGACATGGAAAGTATTGTGGCAAACATCTCAAACATCGAGTCAGTTAGCCCGGAAATTGTGTTTGATACCGAAATTATTCGAAACGGACGACTTCGGTCAGGTAAACTGATTGGGGTCAGTAAGGAATATTTTGATATCAACAGCTTTAGTTTTGCCGATGGCGGTACATTTTCTGACATCCAGGTGAGAGACTCGGACCCGGTCTGCATCATCGGATCGGATATTGAAAACCGATTTTTTGCCGGAGAACAAGCATTAGGAAATAAAATTAAGGCCGGCAATATTTGGTTTACCGTGGTTGGTGTGCTGGAGAAACGAGAAATCAGTACTGAAAATATCGAGAACCTTGGTATCCGAAACTATAATTTAGATATCTACACTCCTGCCACAACGGTTCTTCTCAGGTATAAAAACAGGGGCGTGTTAACCGGCCAGGATATTCAATCGGCAGCGGCAAACAACGGTTCAGAAAATACATCGGGTCAAAACTATCACCAGCTCGATAAACTGATTGTAAGGGTGAGTGATAACCGGTTCAGTGTTCCTATATCGGATGTGATTCGCCGAATGCTCACGCGCAGACACAACAATGTAATCGATTTTGAAGTAATTGTACCTGAATTGCTGCTTCAGCAAGAACGCCGAACTCAGAACATTTTTAATATCGTCCTCTCTTCCATTGCCTCCATTTCGTTGCTTGTAGGCGGTATTGGAATTATGAATATCATGCTTGCGTCTGTGGTGGAACGGATCAGGGAGATCGGCGTGCGACGGGCGGTTGGAGCACTTAAACAGGATATCAAATTTCAGTTTTTGACAGAAGCGCTGACGATCTCCATTTCGGGCGGTATCATTGGGATTATACTTGGGATCGCCTTTAGCTATATCATCGAAATTACAGCGGGTATTCAAACTATTGTAACGCTTTATTCCATCGTCATTTCGTTTGGTGTAGCAATGAGTATTGGTGTTGTTTTCGGTTACTTCCCCGCTAAACGTGCTGCAGAGCAAGACCCTGTTAAATCACTTCATCATGAATAGTTATTTTCGATTAGGCCTGATATTTCTTTCACTATCAGTTTTCTACCCTGCAACTCTCGCCGCTCAGGATCTCAATCTTGGGACGCTTTCTCTCCAGGAGTCAATTGAAATTGCCCAGGAAAATAGTCCCGTTGCCAGGGCAAACCGGTACTCACTCATTTCCAGCCGATGGGCATATCAATCATTCAAAGCAGATCTGTATCCCAGCTTGTCGCTGAGTGGCGATGCACCGAATTTTAACAAAAGCATAATTCCGATCCGACTGAATGATGGAACACTCACATTTGTATCTGAGCGGCAATCAGACGCATCAGCATCCATTAGTATAGATCAAAATATTTTACCTACCGGTGGTCGTCTATCCCTTTCAACCGGCATAACAAGACTCGGCATTTTTAAGGACGAAAGCACTTACAGGTGGCAAAGCACACCATTGGTGATTGGTTTACAGCAGCCACTTTTCCAGTTCAATGAATTAAAATGGAGAAATCGTCTTGAGCCGCTTCGGAATGAGATTGCTCAAAAGGAGTTTGTTCAGGAGATGGAAGCTCTTGCCGTTCAGGTTACGGCTGGTTTCTTCGATATCTACCTGGCGAGAATCAATGTAGAAAATGCGGAGTTCAATGTAGCCAGGAACGATTCTATTTATACCATCTCGCAGGGGAGATACCGGGTTGGTAATATTGCCGAAAATGATCTGCTCCAAACGGAACTGGAACTGCGTAACGCGGAATCGTCTCTCACAAGATCCCGGATTGATTACCAGCGGGCCCTCAACAATTTTAAAATTCTGCTGGGCTACACGACTGATGTAACACTGGACCTGGAGGCTCCGGATGAGCTGCCTGATGTAGATGTAAATATTGATCTGGCAAAACAACTGGCGTATGAAAATAACAGTGAAGCTCTCACCTATCGATTCAACGAGATTGCCGCCAACAGAGATTTCGAGCAGGCAAAGAAACAAGCCGGGTTTTCAGCAACACTTCAGGCTAATTACGGATTGAACCAAACATCCGAAAATTTCAGTGATTTATACTCGAATCCTGAAAACAGGCAGTTTGTAACCGTTGGGTTTAATATACCAATTTTCAACTGGGGAAAAGCGCGGGCAGAAGTGAATTCTGCCCGGAATCAGCAGCGACAGGTGGCCAACAGTATTGAGTATCAGCGAAATCAATTTTTACAGGAAGTGGAGTACCAGGTGAGCCAGTTTCTTCAGCTCAAAGACCAGGTACTGTTAGCGGCTCAGTCAGACACCATTGCCCAGCGACGTTATGATGTTGCGCAAAACCGCTACCTGATTGGCAAGATTGATATTACAAATCTGTTTATCGCTCAAAACGAAAAAGATTCTGCCCGGCAAGCTTACATTCAAACGCTGGGCGACTATTGGAGGGGATGGTATGCTCTTCGGCAGCTTACCTTGTATAACTTCCGGAAAAATGCGATGATTACCTACCAAACAGAGTTTGAGTGATAACCCATTAATTTGATAAGTCTTTTGCAGTTAGTCAGCCATCGTAATCGCGAAGACTTTTACTCGTTCGGATAGAACGTAATAGAATATCCCGCCCTGTGAATATCTCCGCTGCCAAGAGACATCACCCCTTCTTTTTGGGTAAGTTCTTGTGTTGTATCTGCTGTATCGGCGATGCCCTGCCACGGTTCAATACAAACAAAGGATGCACCCGGTTTCGCCCAAATGCCGAGATAAGGGAACCCCTCGTAATGCATAGTGAGAATCCTGCCGGTCTTTCTGCTTACAAGACTCACTTTTCTTGAGGACAAGTTTTTGAAAATCAAGGCGTCATCATCAAAAAGGTGTTTATGCAGCGGCAGCAGATTACTGTCCGTGAGCATCATCCGCTTTTTGTCACCCACCAGCCCGTCTGAATTGAGGAGGAAAGCCGGAGCTGTCTCATTTTGTTCAAACTCGAGAGCGTAATCAGAATACATTTCGTTATCGTATAAGGGGCAGTTGAAGGCGGGATGGCCCCCCAGCGAAAAGTACATTGGTTTGTTACCACGATTGATGACAGTATGATCTACAGAGATAGTTGTGCCTGACAGTGAATAGCGTGTCTTGAATTCAAATTTGAATGGATACCGGCGTAGTGTCTCATGATCCCAGAGATGTGTAAACAACAGGATGCTGTCGGTTTGATGCGTGAGCTCGGCTTTATCGGAATGCCGGATTATCCATGTTTGGGAAGGCTGTAGGTGTCACCATTAAATATAAACTTGCCACTCTTAAGCGCGCCAATAATCGGAAACAGCACCGGCGCATGGCTGCCCCAAATATCAGGGTCGGCTTGCCAGATATATTCTGTTCCTGTTTTTTGTGATATGACTGAACAGAGCTCTATTCCCGTTTTTTGAACAGACATTGATAATTCGGTATTGGATAGAGTATAGGTCATTCGGCAGGATTCTTCAATCTCCGGATGCCAAAGAATGCAATCAGCGCACTTACTCCAAATACCGCAAACTCGTTAAATGTGCTGCTGAATTCGATGCTCAGCAGGTTGATACCAAGCACAAAATAGGCCAGTGCACCAAGTAGGCCTATTGAAAGGCTGCCGATGGTTGTCGTTAGAAATGACTTTGGTTTCTCGTCAAGCGTAAAGTACTTGGCAGTTCCGCCAAGAAAGCCGCCGGCCACCGAAAAAAGCAGGAAAAGCCATGGAAAAATGTAGTTGATCTCCAGCGTGTTGGACTGTGCACCGGCCGTGGTGGCGGTCAGTTCCGCGGTTCCGAGACCTTCTGATCTCAGGTAAACAATGGCGGGCTGATTGTAGGATAATTCTATGGAACTTGGTGTGACAGATCCCAGGCTTGAGCTGATGTTAACCCTTTTTGACTCGTTTGAACTCGATCCTTTCCAATTAACCTGCACAGGAATTTTCTGAATGCCAAGTCCCTGAAGCTGCTTTCGTTCGGTAAATATATTCAGCGTCGGCTCCACGTTCAGGTAAGCTTCGTAGCCGTCGGAGTTGGCTTCGGTTACAATTCGTATCTGCACCGAATCCCGGACATCCCGTGCCGAGATGTTTACGCTGGTTGATGGCAAATTCAAATGGCCGATTTGAAGCTGGTTCGGCTGAATATTGTCTATATAGTCAGAATGAAGTTCAATAGGCATCGGGTTAGAAAGGTCACCTGACGATTGACCCTGGCTAAGCAGCAGGAAGTTAAGTGTGGATGTGAAAACATCAGCCACATGATCGTATACCAGGGGTTTTAACGAGGTGATGATCGGTTGATAGACGATTTGATTATTGCCGTTGTTCGATCCTTCTCTGTTTTCAACGTGGAGTTCAGGAAAACTGTAAATCTCCTGACTATTGATGCCGGCCAATATCTGTGGATTAACCTGGTTCAGAAGCCCGGTATTCACGCGGGAAAAGTCCCGGTCGAGGTTGAGGACGGTTTTTTCCCGCGGCTGAAGCTGCAAATCACGAAAGTTCAGGTTATTCATGATTTCAAGATTGGTGGTATCCCGCTGCAGAACGTCGAGCTGGATACGATCCTGGTTAATAACATTAAGATTGCCCGTTGGAATTGTAGAGTTTTGGGCAACTAATGAAACGGCTGTTCCTGCTAAAACAAGAAACGAAAAAAGTGCGCCTCTGAACACGTGCGATACTGAACTGTATTGCGATAATAAACTGCTTAAAACCATATCCACTCCCTCTATTTATTATGATGGATCTCTTTGAAACTAACAGATTGTAAGCAACTCATTTAAAAGATGAAAAGCAACAAGCTGGAGTTAGTCGGTTGGAAAATCCCCCCAGAATACAGACGAATGCAAACATCCAATGTGCAAAAAAAGCCCCTTCCCGAATTCGGAAAGAGGCTTTGAATAGATCCTACTAAAATGGAATACCTGGTGGATTAATTTATTCCCTTCAGGTATTTAAAGAATTCACTGTCCGTTGAGAGAAAGATAGACGTGTTGCCATCAAACGCGGTATCGTACGCTTCCATTGCCTTTATGAAGTCATAGAGTTCACGGGTTGATGTATCACGGTTATAGGCGTTATTGTAGATGGCAGCTGCCTCGGCATCACCCTGTCCGCGGATTTCACGTGCTTCACGAAACGCTTCAGATTGAATTTCCAAAAGCTCACGCTCTTTCTCACCCTCAATGCGCGAGGCTTCACCCTGACCTTCAGACCTAAACAAGTCAGCAATTTTATTTCGCTCACTAATCATTCGATCGTAAACGGTCAGCCGAACTTCTTCCACATAGTTAATGCGTTTAAAACGGAAATCGAGCACCTCAATGCCGAGATCTGTGGTGCGTTCATTGGCAAGTTCCAGCACAATTCCTTGTATGGCATCCCGGCCAACTTCAATGGTTTCAAGGGAGTCTTCAATAGCCTCGAAAATTTCAGCTTCAAGATCAGGCTCACGATTTGATGTTCGCACAAGTTCCACCAGATCGTGGGAGGCAACCGCATTTCGGGTCTCTCCATCAAGAATGTCATCCAGGCGGGATTGAGCACCTCGCTCATCCCGGAGCCGTCGGAAAAACTGCAGCGGATCTGTGATCTGCCAGCGTGCATAAGAATCCACAAAAATGAACTTCTTATCTTTTGTTGGCACTTGGTTTTGATCACCGTCCCATTCAAGGAACCGTTTATCAAACCGGTTTACTTTCTGTATAAATGGCACTTTCATCTTGAGGCCAGGCTCAGTAACGGCCTCACCCTGAGGGGCACCAAATTGTGTAATAATAACCTGTTCAGTTTCATCAACCGAATAAAAACTGCTGGAAAGAACAACGCCTGCAGCCACGAGAACAACGAGTAATATGATAAATTTTTTATCCATGGGTAGTGTGCCTACTGGTTATTGGAATTAGAATTTGAGGGCTGATTGGTTCGGTTTGCGCCTTCCATCTGCATCTGCAGCAGTGGCAGCACACCGGAGCCGTCCTGGTCGGTGATGACTTTATTGCTGAGTTTGGGCAGCAGCTCCTGCATTGTTTCATAATAAATGCGTCGTTTGGTTATATCGGGAGCCTTAACATACTCAGCGTGCAAATCAACAAATGCAGCAACTTCACCCGCTGCGGTATTGATCCGGTTTGTAGAGTAACCCTCTGCCTGCTGAATGGTTTGCTGGGCCTCACCGCGTGCTCTTGGAATGACACGGTTATAGTCAGATTCAGCTTGGTTGATGAGCGTTTCTCTCTGCTGCTGTGCTTCGTTTACTGCATTAAAGGAAGGTTTGACCGGGTTTGGCGGGTTGATATCCTGGAGCACAACCTGTTCGATATTTACGCCGGTTTCGTATTCAATATTCAGCTCCTGTAGGATCTCCTGAACGCGTGACGCTACCGACGCTCGCCCGGTTGTGAGAACTTCATTTACAGTTCGATTACCCACAACCTGCCGCATTGCCGCTTCAGACATGTCACGGAGCGTTTGGTCGGGGTTTCTTACTTTGAAAAGATAGTTGTACGGATCGGAGATACGGTACTGAACCACCCATTCTACATCACCAAGGTTCAGGTCGCCGGTGAGCATAAGCGATTCATCCTCGTAACCTGCTTTTTGATATTGGCTTTGAATGCCTGAAGATACAGTTCGGTAGCCAAATTCTTGTTTAAGCTGCCGCTCAATAGGTACGATGCGGACCACCTCAAGAAAAGGGATTTTGAAATTAAGTCCTGATTCTGCCGTGCGGGTGTACTTTCCAAATCGCTGTACAACGCCAACCTCTTCCGGGTCAACGGTATAAAAAGATGAAAAGAGAAGAACCGCTGCTACAACTCCAACAACGATAATTTTGATATTACCCAGTAGCGATTTAATCTGAGGTGGTATGTCTGTACCCTCGAAAGGGTTGTTAACGTCGGCCATAATGCTGATAGTTTTTTTAAATTATTTAACTGTGAGTAAACTCTTTAGAGGTCGGCAAGATGTTTACATCTGATGCGGTGATCAGACCCTGTTTGCTTGATTTGAAATTTGTGAAATTAAAAAGAGAGGTGACAACGTGCCGAATTCCATCAACAATTTACGGATAATTTAAGTGCATGTTGCGTTCTTATTTGATTCATTTCCGAACGTGAACGGGATATAAATTCGGTTTAGCAATGAATTTTTTAAGATATTCGACATGTAAAAATTCAACCTCAGATAATCGCTATGTACCGTCTAATAGTGCTTTTAGTAAGTTCTCTTTTCTTGTTTTCCTGTACTCAATCCTCGTCAGATAATTTGCCTGAAAAGCCTTTTTCAGGTTCAAATCCCTGGCCCGATATTCGGGCTGAACGCATTGAAACCTTACTTCCCGAAGCAATGGAGAGAGCCGGTGTTGAAGTCTGGGCTATTCTCTGCCGGTCGAATAATAACGATCCGCTTGCACGCCACGTTGGCTGCGAGAATGCAGTTGCACCTGCAGTATATCTGTTTGAAAGGGTTGATGGAGGTGTACAATCAACCGTGTTCACTCCGCCGGGAGAAGCAACTGCCTTACAGGAACTAGGGCTGCACGACACTATTGAGATTGTGGAGCGAACGGAAGACCCAATGGTTGTGGCCGCGGAGTACCTTAATCGATCGCTGAGCCGAAACGGGAGGCTCGCCTTAAATTTTAGCGATACGAATGAACTGGCGGATGGTATCAGTTATTCGCAGTACACTCGTCTGACTAACATGCTGATACAGCCTGTGATCAACCGGATTGTCTCGGCGGATGAGCTGGTGTATGAATGGCTGTCGGTCAAGCTTCCGGCAGAAGTTGATATTTTGCGGAAGGCGGCGGAATTGACGGCGCAATGGGAAGTTGAAGCGTACCAACAGGTGGTGCCAAATGAAAGTACCGACCGGGATATTGCAACTTTCCTAAAGCAGAAAATGGCCGAGGCCGGCGTGACAGATGCATGGTCTCCTGATCAAAATCCATTAGTTAATTCAGGTCCCGACCGCGGACATGCCCATTCCACTGATCGAGTGATCCGCCCCGGGGATGTAATACAAATTGATTTTGGAATCCGGGTTTATGATACATGGGTCTCAGACATTCAGCGATTTGCCTACGTTCTGGCACCCGGTCAGGCAGAAGCGCCTGAAGATATTCAGAGATATTGGGCAGTGGCACGCGAAGGAAGCAAACGGGCATATGAGGCGATGGAACCGGGTGTTGCCGGTCTCGAGGTAGACCGGGTACAGCGCAATTGGATGAATGAAAATGGATCCATGAATGTGCTCTGGAATACCGGGCACCCGGTAGGCTATGTGGCACACGATATCGGCCCAAGCCTGGGTGGGGCGCAGGACGGCCGCGACCCAAGCCCGGCAGCTTATAGAGAACTGCGAAGCGGCAATGTTTTTGCCTACGACGGGTTTTATAAATGGGAGATTGAGGGCGGCACAAAAACCATTTCCGTAGAAGAGATGGCGGTGATAACTGAAAACGGTGCGGAATATCTAACCGATCCGCAAGAAGAGCTGATTCTTATTACATCGGATTGATTTGTCACTGGTAGCCACTAATTTTTACTAAAGTAGAGCAAAAGTATTATGAGGTGAGAGTATAAAAGTCCCCTCTCGAGAGGGGATTTAGGGGTGTGTTCGTAATGGTGAAAAACGCTGATTATAACCCGAAAACAGCATTTATTTCAAGCTATCACTGGCGGTGCTTATTCGATAGTAAGACGAGAGCCTTTCATTGCCGGGGGCGTTTGAATCGATACTTACTTTTTATTGATAAGGCACTCATCAATTAAAAAGATCTCTTATCGCATCCTGAAGCTGTTCAACGCCGCTACCTGCTGCGGCTTCCAGCGATTCTCCCGCAACCTCTTTGGCTATCTGTTTAATGACGGCTTCAGCGGTTTGCTGCCCGCTTGCCCGTCCGAGATCGTTCAGCTCTATCCTTGAAATCTCAACACGGGCCGATCGTTCGCCGCCTACCTCCGTGTAGAGATCTGCCGTTCCGTTTTCGAGCACAAAATGCTCAATGATCAGTCGCGCATCAGATGCCTCTCCTTCCTCAACGGAATTCACATGGCTCATTATTTCCCTGATATTATTTTCGGGAAGCTTCTGCTCAACGTAGACCGAGGCGCCTGAAATGATTATTTCATTGACGATAATCTCATCGGAAAAAAGAGTGAATAACTCCAGTTCAATAGAGAAATCTTCAATCGTAACGGCATGATCCTGCGAATATCCATCGGGGTTAGCAATGCGAAACCCCTGAATAGTTCCGCTGCCGGAAAATGGAGAGATCGACACATTTTCGACGGTAACAGGTGTTCCGGTCATTTCAGAGCCTATCTGTTCTATATTTGACGATACGATTGAGTCGATTGTGAAGGTTAAGACGAGAAACCCGGCTCCGACAATGATCAGCAGACCTATCAGCGTATATTTGATTCCTTTCGGCATAAGTTTGTTTCCGTTTGTTATGGGTTAAATAAAATAAAGAATCCTAAGGCCTTAATGTTCCATGTACTTTATGCACTCAAGTGGATGTATAATAATCTCTTAGAGGGTGTTGTGCCAACCCGTAATCTCAGTTGAACAATTAGGGCGTGGTGAAATTAATCTGATTTTCTCCGCATCTCGTTCTATCTTGACCCGCCTTAACGGGTCAAATTGAGAAATTCGATGAGCCGACAGTTATATTCATTGCAACCGATTCCGTATATTACGGACTTATCAATGTTTGAATTTTAGAACGAACTCGTTCTGTATGAGTAAAAAATTTGACGAAGTAAAACAGCTTGCGTATCCAAAAGCGGAAGTTGAAATTTTAAACTGGTGGGCGGAACAAGAGATCTTCAAAAAGAGTCTTGAGTCGCGTGCAGATGGCATTCCTTTTACTTTTTATGAGGGACCTCCAACCGCAAACGGAAAACCGGGCATCCATCATGTGATGGCCCGTACGGTTAAAGACCTGTTTTGCAGGTACAAAACACTGAAAGGATTTCGTGTTAACCGTAAAGGCGGTTGGGATACCCACGGCCTGCCGGTTGAAATTGAGGTAGAAAAAGAGCTTGGCCTTGAAGGCCGCTCACAGGTTGAAGATTATGGCATGGCAGAATACAACGCCAAGTGCCGGGAAAGCGTGCTTAAGTACAAGCATCTTTGGGATGATCTGACCAACCGAATGGGCTACTGGGTAGATCTGGAAAACCCGTACGTCACATTTGAAAATGACTATATTGAGTCGGTCTGGTGGGCGTTCAAGCAGCTGTACGAGAAGAATTTAGTGTACAAAGGCTATAAAATTCAGTGGTATTCACCGGGCAGCGGTACGGTGCTGTCATCGCATGAAGTAAGCCTGGGTTATAAAGAAACGCAGGATCCGTCTATTTATGTAAAATTCCCGCTGGAGGCTGACGAAAATGTTTATTTCCTGGCGTGGACAACAACGCCCTGGACCATCATTTCAAATATGGCACTGGCCGTCAACCCCGATCTTGAGTATGTCAAAATAAAAGTAGAAGGCGAAGAGGGCGAGGAATTTCTGATTCTTGCAAAAGATTGTCTTGATGACGCAATAGACCAGGATTACGACATTGTAGAAAGCTACAAAGGCAGCGACCTGAAAGGCTGGGTTTACAAGCCTGTGTTTGATTACGCCCTGAAAGAGTTTTCCAAAGATGAAGCGTGGCGGGTTGTTGAAGCCGATTATGTAACAACTGAAGATGGTACGGGCGTGGTTCATACCGCCCCCGCATTCGGTGCCGATGACTACGCAACTGGCCAAAAGTGGGGTATCCCGATGTTTAACCCGGTTGATGAAGAGGGCCGGTTTACTGAGGTTGTTGATGACTATGCCGGCCAGTGGTTTAAAGATGCCGACAAAGAGATTAGCCGGGACATAAAAGAAAAAGGCCTGATGTATAAGCACGAGACCTTTCTTCATAATTACCCGTTTGACTGGCGCAAGGGAACTCCTTTGATGTCCTACCCCGTGGAATCCTGGTTTATCAGAACCACTGAGGTAAAGCAGAAGATGGTAGACTATAACAAAGAAATTAACTGGAAACCGGAAAGCACCGGTACCGGTCGTTTTGGTACATGGCTCGAAAATAATGTAGACTGGGCAGTTTCCCGTCAGCGTTATTGGGGTACGCCGCTTCCCATCTGGATGAGCGATAAAGATCCGGAGTACGTGGAGTGTATTGGCAGCGTGGAAGAATTGAAAAAGAAAGCCGGCCTGTCTGATGACACCGATATCGATCTCCATCGCCCCTATATAGATGATCTGACATGGAAAGCTCCCGATGGAGGTACAATGAGGCGAGTTCCCGACCTGATGGACGTGTGGTTCGATTCAGGCTCAATGCCTTGGGCGCAGTGGCACTATCCGTTTGAAAATAAAGAAAAATTTAAAGATAACTTTCCGGCGGATTTCATTGCCGAAGGAGTGGATCAGACACGCGGGTGGTTCTATACGCTTCACGCGCTGGGAACCATGCTGTTTGATAAACCGGCCTACAATAATGTAGTGTCTAACGGTCTTGTACTGGATGAGAACGGCGAGAAGATGAGCAAGTCGAAAGGCAATGCTGTTGAGCCGTTTGAGATGCTCCAGACATATGGCGCTGATACGGTTCGATGGTACATGATGAGTAATTCATCACCCTGGGAAAATCTGAAGTTCAGCGAGGACGGCCTGAAAGAAACCCAGCGCAAATTTTTCAACACCATTGTGAATACCTACTCGTTCTTCGCCATGTATGCGAATATTGACGGTTTCACGTATTCCGGATCGCCGCTACCCAAAACGGAACGGACCGAAATGGACCGGTGGATTATTTCGCGTCTTAACAGTACCATCAAGCGGGTAGACGAACATCTTGATGAGTATGAACCAACGAAAACCGCGCGTGATATCGAGCAGTTTGTGGAAGAACTTAGTAACTGGTATGTGCGCCGGAGCCGCAGACGATTCTGGAAAGAGGGCAAAAGTATCAACAAAACGGCCGCCTATCAAACACTGTACGAGTGTTTAGTGAGCCTTGCGAAAATAATTAGCCCTATTGCACCGTTTATGGGTGAATGGCTCTTTAGGCAGCTCAACCAGGTGACGGCAAAAGATGAGATTTCGGTTCACCTGTCGTTTTACCCAACGGTTGAAGAGACTGCAATAGACAAGCAGCTCGAGACCCGAATGGACGTAGCGCGTACGGTCAGCACCGTGGTGCTTCGAATGCGTAATCAAATAGATATAAACGTACGCCAGCCGCTATCTCGCATCATCATTCCGATGGATGAAGAGAATCGCGCTGTTGTAGAAGCGGTAAAAGATATTATTTTAGATGAGGTTAACGTTAAAGATATCCAGTTTGTCGACGATGATTCGGGTATTGTAGACAAATCTGCAAAACCGAATTTTCCAAAGCTGGGCAAGCGTCTCGGAAAAAAAATGAAGCCAGTTGCTGCAAAGATCAGAGATCTGACCAAGCAGCAAATAAATGATTTTGAATCAACCGGTTCAATCACGCTTACGCTTGATGACGGAACGGAGGTTGTAATTAGCAATGATGAGCTTGAAATTCAGCGGACAGGCCTGGAAGGCTGGACGGTGGAGACACAGGATGGCATTACGGTTGCACTTGATACAGAGATATCAGATGAACTGCTCAGGGAAGGTCTTACGCGGGAATTTATGAATCGCGTCCAAAATATGCGAAAAGAAGCGGATTACGATGTTACAGATCGAATTGTGATCGGGTATAATGGGTCAGAGCTTCTTGAAACGGCTATTAACGAACGGCTTGATACAATAAAAAAAGAAACACTCGCAGAAAAAATCTACGACGAGACACTCAAGGAACCCGACTTTATTAAATCGTGGGACATTGAGGGCGAAGACTGCGAGATTTCAATACAGAGAACGATAAATAACTAAGGATAAGGATTGTCACATGGCTTCTTCAAAAGATTCCAAGGCGGGTAAGCGTATATCACCCTACAATGACGAAGAGCTCGAATATTTTAAGCAGATCATCATTAAAAAGCGTGATGAAGCTGAAAAAGAGCTAAATGCCCTGCAAACGTCATTACGAGAAAGTATGGAAAATTCATCGGATGAATCTGCATACTCTTTTCATATGGCCGACGCCGGAACGGATGCCCAGGAGCGTGAAAAAACATACATGCTCTTTAACAGAACGAAAAAATTTATTCGTTACCTGGACGATGCTCTCGTCCGTATCGAGAATAAAACGTATGGCGTATGCAAGGTAACAGGCAAAAAAATTGCCAAAGGCCGACTGGAAGCTGTTCCTCATACCCAGTTAAGTATCGATGCGAAATTAAAACGCAGATAAACAAACGATTTGTCGCTAAGAAAAAAGAAATTACTGGTCCTGTTTTTGCCGGTTGTTGTTGTGCTGGTCATAGATCAGATTACGAAACAGCTGGTTCGAACCACGCCTGAATTACATCGTGTTGATGTAATTGATGGTTGGCTTGCGTTTAATTTTACCAAAAACCCCGGCATGGCCATGGGGATGGACTGGCTCTCTACGCCAATGATTAGCATTGTTGCCATCATTGCCACAATTGCTATTGTTACTTATATCCTATTCACCATCAAAGATGCCAATTTATCCTACCTTTTTTGCATGGGGCTCATTCTCGGAGGTGCGCTAGGCAATATTGCCGACCGTATATTTATGGCAATAGTTGGCGGATATGGCGGCGTTCTGGATGGCCATGTGGTTGATTTTATTCATTTCAATCTCAGAATTGGTGATACTCCGGTCTTCCCCTACATTTTCAATGTTGCCGATATTGCGATAACTACTTCTATCATCGCCATGCTTCTCTTTCACAAAAAGATTATGCCTGATAGTGATAAAGAGCAGGAGACCCGGGAAAGTGGAGAGAATGAAGTTTCACAACCACTGCAAGATCAGGGATATCCGGAATCATCTCAATCTCAAGTCAATTCTGACGAAGCAGTAGATACTCAGCCTTTAAAAGGTGATATACCTCCCAATCAATAAGGAGGCGCGTTCTGTTTCTGGAGATGATGTTTGTGCACTAATACTGATATCTGGCTGATTTGCTTTGCAATAAATTTTGACCTGTCGGATTACCACGCTTTCCTTTACCATATAGCCTGATTCACTCTTTCCAGCTGGCAGTTGAATGGACTTTCAAATTGATTGGTATCACAAATAAAATGGTTAACGAAAAAGGCGTAATTGCGGCCGGACATCCTGAGACGGTGAAGTCGGCAGAACTTATACTGAAAAAGGGAGGCAATGCGTTCGATGCAGTTATTGCGGCACAATTTACTGCATTCGTAACAGAACCGGTGCTAACATCGCTTGGCGGCGGCGGATTTATGATGGCACAAACCACGGGTAGTAAACCAACCCTCTATGATTTCTTTGTGCAGACGCCTGGCCAAAAGAAAAATCCGGATGATCTTAAATTTCACCCGATTTCTGCTGATTTCGGTGAAGTTCAGCAGGAGTATCACATCGGACCTGGATCAGCAGCAATTCCGGGAATGGTAAAAGGACTTTTTGAAGTCCATAACGACTTGTGCTCGCTGCCCATGAAGGTGCTCGTAGAACGTGCCGTTGAATTGGCTCGGAACGGGGTAATAATGAATTCATTTCAATCCGGGGTATTTGATATTATTCGCCCCATTTACCGTACTTCTGAAGGAGCTAACCGTATTTTTAAGAGCCTTGAGCAGGAAGGTGATTTGATACGAGAGGGAGAACGATTGAAGCAGCCTGAACTCGCTGATACAATTGAGGACCTTGCCCGGTACGGCGCAGCATACTTTTATAAAGGAGAAATAGCAACGATCATTTCAGAGATCTGTAGTGAGCAGGGCGGTCATCTAACCGCTGCAGATCTGAAAAGATATAGTGTGGTCAAGCGAAGACCGGCCCGGTTTATGTATCGCGGGCATGAGGTATTCATCAATCCTCCGCCCGCATCCGGAGGAATACTCATTGCGTTTGCCTTAAAACTGCTGGAGTCGGTTGTGAAAAAAATCCCCGTACGCGGTTCGTTAGAATACATCGATCTCCTTGCTCAAATTCAGCATATGACCAACAAGGCGAGAATGGACGCTTTTCTGGATGATCCGTCTTCTGATCCGGTCGGCTATTTATTGGATCCTGAATATCTGGACCAGTATAAAAAGATGGTTCGAGACAGGGCGGCTTTTTACAGAGGTACAACACAGATTAGCATAGCCGATGGTGAGGGTAACCTTGCGAGCCTGACATCAAGTAACGGCGAAGGCAGCGGTGTTATGATTCCAGGTACAGGTATTATGCTAAATAACATGCTGGGAGAGCAGGACCTTAATCCCGGCGGTTTTCATCAGTGGACACCCGATCAGCGTGTGTCGTCAATGATGGCGCCGGGGATTCTAAACATGCCTGATGGCACGAATGTCGTTTTTGGATCCGGTGGATCAAACCGTATTCGAACGGCCATCCTGCAGTTTCTAATAAATCTCGTTGACTACGAAATGGCATTAGATGAATCTGTAAACGCTCCGAGGCTGCATTTTGAATCAGGTCAGCTTAATGCAGAAAAAGGGTTTAACCTTGAGCATTTTCAGGCGCTTGAGCAGCAGTATACAAATCAAAAAATATGGAAAAAGAAAGCCCTCTTTTTTGGCGGAGTCCATGCGGTAAGCATTGGCCCGAAGGGATTTTCCGGCGCAGGTGACGTCAGGCGTGGTGGAGTGTCGGTAATTTGTTGAATTTATTTTAAAAGGTGATTAAAGTTTAATCAAAGGCGGTTTAATTACCTGATACTTTAATCTGCAATCCGTTTTATTCGTCTTGAAGAAGTTCTTGCTTCATTTCCTTATATGCCCGGGTATGATGAACTCCAATTTGAGACTCCCTCAAATCAAAACCAAATGCACGCTTGCTCACTGCAATAATGGGAGGTGCTTGTATTCGCTTAAAATAATTGATTTTAAATAGCTTCCAGATGCGCTCCAGGTCATCAATAAAGCCGAGGTGGGTGTTAAATACCTCGGAGATTAATTCTTCGTCAATGCCCAGTTCTTCAGCCAAAACGCCGCTTTTGTACCAGGAAAGAATATCCTCCGGATCACGCCTCCATTCGATAAAGGCACGTAGAATTGCATCGTGATAAGGATAAACAAACGGATCGCCTTCTCCTTCTTCAATATCCTGGCTGTCGCTCAGTTCAGCGGATGCCTTTATCTCGAATAGCTTATCCGGGAATACGGGCTCATCCTCAACGGAATTAATATAGCGGCAAAGATCGTAAACCTGCGTTTTATAGAGATCCGCAATTGGGGCAAGTGCTCCGTTGATGTCACCGTATAGTGTCGCATATCCTGTAGCTGTCTCGCTTTTGTTGCCGTTGTTTACAAATACGGCATCGAGCGCAGCTGCAATTCCGGCCAGAACCCTGCTTCCCCGATCCCGCGCCTGGATGTTTTCCCTCACTACGTCACTCAATTCAAGTTCCGTTGTTGCTCCGGACCCGTCCAAACGTTCGAAAGATGTATTTCCAAGCTGCTCTGTTGTGTTTTCAAAAGACTTTTGAATAGGAACAATGGCATAGTTTAGTTTCAGCGTTTCGGCCATCTGACGGGCTAGTCCTTTTGTAAGATCTGAGTTATACTGCGACGGCATGTTCACCGCGTATACATGTTCCGGCCCAAGTGCCCTGCTGAGAAGGTATGCGCTCAGGGATGAGTCTATACCCCCGCTAACGCCAATGACAACTTTCCCTGCATTTATTAGCTCAAAAAACTTCCGGATGCCGTATACCAACCCGCTCAGCAACTCATCATTATCAATTTCATTTGATAAAACCGGTTTCTTTTGGGTCTCTTCCTTATCGTGAGCCAGGTTAAATTTCAGAATGTCATCCTCGTACGGCTGAGCAACATCTCTCAGTGATCCATCACTGTTATAGATCGTTGTGCTGCCGTCAAAGAGGAACAGATTTTTCCCATTATTCTGAATGCCTGTATTATTCACATAAATAAATGGAGCCGGATGATCCTCAAGCCTCTGTTTTACCACACGGTGACGTTTATCATTCTTTCTCCAGGTCCAGGGTGAGCAGGATATGTTGATGATAAACTCAGCTCCATTAGCCAGAAGTATTTCAATGGGATTAACAGAGTAGTCATCACTCCACATGTCTTCGCAAAGCGTGATGCCGATCTTTCTTTTTTCTCCGCGTATATTAGTTTCAAGAGGTTGTAGAAAGTTCTTCAGATCTACCTTTTCGTCCTGAGCTTCTTTTAGGGCGGGGTAGAAATGCCGATCATCATCAAATTCCCGGTAGTCGGGGTGAAGGGTTTTGTGAAACCGGCCGGTTACCTTTCTGTTTTGAGCTGTAAATGCTGTATTAAATTTTTTGATCCGGCCATCCTCACTAACGCTGTTTTCATCCAGGTCTACGTTTCCCCAGACTACCAGGATATCATCCGAAGCCGCAGTAATCTGCTCATTATAGCCGTAGCAGTCTTTAACAAATGCACTGTTTTCCCATTCATCGCCAATGATATAGCCTGGTATTGCCATCTCCGGGAAAATGATAATATCGTCACCGGCCGCTTTTGCTTCATCTATTCTTTGAAGCATTTTTTTAACATTAACATCAGGATGGCCGGGTGAGACCTCCATCTGGCAAGCTGAAATGTTTATGTCCATGTGATGTTACATTATTAGGCCGGGTGAGAAGAGGCTTACAAAATGGCAAGGGATTATTCGAGCATCAGCCGTTTTAAAAAACCCTCTTTAGTCTGGGGCTTATCCAGCTTCTCTTCGGGATGCTCGGTGTCGATATGATCAAGGGGGATAGGCACTTCTTCAACCATTTCCAATCCGAAGCTATTCAATCCAATGCGCTTCACAGGATTGTTTGTGAGAAGACGAAGCTTTCTAATACCGAGGCTGTGCAGGATTTGAGCTCCCACTCCATAGTCTCGTGAATCCATTTTAGCTCCAAGTTTCGCTTTGATCTCTTTCTTGCTGAGCCCCTCTTCCTGCAAGCGCATAGCGGTAATCTGGTCAACAATGCTGTATTCGTTACTCATCTGATCCATGTAGAGCACCACGCCGCGATCGGATTTATCAACAAGGCGCAGGCTTTGCTGAAGGATTGCAGTCTTGTCGCTTCGTTTGCTGCCAAAAATATCGGCAAGCGGATTGGCTGAGTGGACTCTCACAAGCACCG
The DNA here is from genome assembly GCF_038150125.1 of Rhodohalobacter sp. 8-1. NCBI lineage: Bacteria > Pseudomonadati > Balneolota > Balneolia > Balneolales > Balneolaceae > Rhodohalobacter > Rhodohalobacter sp. 8-1. Next base: position 38,733 of record NZ_JBBVMF010000009.1, read on the forward strand.
GATCATCTTCACTCCACTCGCCTTTGGCAAATGCAAGATGGTGTTCTCCCGTGAGTTTTTCTTCAAACACATGAAGCATAAAATCACCGTAGATGGTGGGCATATCTACGCTCATAATATTTTTTACGAGTGATTCGTGCTTCATCCTGTAAGCGATCAGGTCTTTGATGGTCACCAGCTTCATATCGAACTTTCTCGAAAGTTCAATCAGCTCGGGGAGACGTGCCATCTCGCCGTCGTCATGCATAATTTCGCAGATAATTCCTGCAGGCTGACAGTCGGCCAGTCGGGCAAAATCGATAGCCGCTTCGGTATGGCCGGCACGCCGAAGAACACCGCCATCCACACCAATTAAAGGGAAGATATGTCCCGGCCGCCGAAAATCCCGGGGGTCCGCATCCGGATTAATCAGTTCTTTAATTGTATTGGCACGGTCCGGCGCGGAGATACCAGTGGTGGTGAGCTCTTTGTGGTCTACAGAAATGGTAAATGCAGCCTCATCAGGATCTGCACCTTCGGTAACCATATAATCAAGTTCGAGCTCATGGGCGCGATCTTTTGTGATGGGTACACATACCAGGCCCCGCCCGTGTTTTACCATGATGTTGACTGCATCGGGTGACACCTTTTCGGCCGCCATAAGGAAGTCACCTTCATTTTCACGGTCTTCATCATCCACAACGATGATCATCTTACCGTTACGGATATCCTCTATTGCGTCTGGAATGGAGTGAAATGGGGGCTGTGCCATGGTCTCTTAGCTAAATGAACAAAAAACTACCCTAAGTAAGAAACTTAATTCTTGCCGGGATTTACATCAGTAATTGATCCTTTTTGGAACCGGGCTTTTACACCGCTGTCAATCTCCAGTAAAACAGTCTCTTCGTCGATAGTGTTCACCGTGCCGATCAATCCGCCGCCGGTTACAACTTTATCGCCTTTTTTCATCTCTTCAACTTTCTTCTGAATCTCTTTTTGCCGCTTGCTCTGAGGACGGATAATGAAGAAATAGAATACAAAGAAGAGGGCGCCCAGAAAGAGCAGGTTGATCAGGGCTCCGTCATCGCCGCCGGGAGATCCCATCATGAAAAACACGTTTAGAAATGTCATAAAATAAAATTTAAATTAATTGAATTATCAGCTTTCAAAGATAGGACAATTTTAAGCGGACTACAACGTCGGCTCGCTCATTCTACGCGTGCGGCGATATGGGATTGAACGGGTTTGTTTGATCACACCGACGGGAAATTTGCTCGGTGTTAGTACACTACATTCAATCAATCGTAAAATGTTGTCTGGCTATCTGCGTGATCTTTCAGCAGATCTGCAGGCTTGAAACGGTCGCCCAGCTCTGTTTGCAGAATCTGCATTCGTTCAACAATTGCATCCGCCCCTTCGCGGTCGATATACCGGAACGGACCGCCGAGAAACGGCGGAAAGCCGAGGCCAAGAATGGCACCGAGATCACCGTCGGCCGGGTTCTTCAGAATGTCATCTGCAAGGCAGTGTACCGCCTCGTTAACCATCACAAGAGAGAGACGCTGCTGTATTTCGATCTCCTTAAATTTCTTGCGCTTCTGTCCGCCGAAGTACTGATAAATCTCCTGGTTTACATCCTTCTTTTTGTCATCCTCGTAGGTATAAAACCCTTTCTTGTTCTTGCGCCCTTTATAACCATGTTCTTCAAGTTCGTCGGCTTTCTTGCTGGTTTTGGCTCCGCGGGCTTCAAACGTGTCGCTGAGGACGCCTGCTACGTGGGCACCCACATCAATGCCGACCTCATCTAAAAGAGCCACGGGACCGACCGGGAACCCGAACTGTTTCATAGCTTTGTCGAGCTGTTCAACAGAGACACCTTCTTCAAGCATCAGGAGAGCTTCGTTGATGAAAGGCGCAAGAATGCGGGTAGTGTAGAAACCGGGTCCGTCGTTAACAACGATCACCGTTTTGCCCTGGCGAAGTCCTACATCGTATGCTGTTGCAACTACCCAGTCTGACGTTTTATCTGTTTTTATGATCTCCATCAGCGGCATTTTTTGAACCGGCGAGAAATAGTGCATGCCCAGGATGAGTTCGGGCCGGTCAGCTTTAGCGCCTATGTCACTGATTGGAAGGGATGAAGTGTTAGATGCAAAAATTGTTTCATCAGAGCTGTTGGATTCAACCTCCTTGACAATCGATTGTTTCAGATCCAAATCTTCAAACACCGCTTCAATCACAAGGCCGATCTGATCAAAGTTTTTGTAGCTTGTGGTAGGATGAATCCGGCTCATCTGCTCATCTTTCTCAAACGAGCTTATGATCTTTTTATCTACTTTCTGCTGGAGATCATCGTCGATTCCCGCCTCACCTTTGACAGCCTGTTCCATTGTTTGATCCTTGAGCCATACGTGAAAACCATCTTCGATACTCACCTGGGCAATGCCGGCCCCCATCAAACCGGCTCCAAGCACGCCGATCTTGTTAATATCCTTTTTCTTATCCTCGAGAGGGTTTTTCTTCGCCTCGTTCATCGCAAAGAATAGCTGAACCAAAGCACGGGATTCCGGCGTGACGGCAAGCTCACCAAACAATTTCGATTCATGGCGGATCCCTTTCTCAAACCCGTGTTTATACCCATACTCAACTGAATCTATAATTTTGAAGGGTGCGGGATAGTTGCCCTTGGTTTTTCCCTGCGTTTTTTTTCGTGCCTGTGAGAAAATGATTTTCCGGGTCAGGGGATTGCCCTCGAGTAATTTTTCAGCCATCGAACGCTTGTCGGGATGGCTGACGGATGTTTCAGACAACTTATGTACAGCGTTCATACCGGCATCTTTAAGAGCATGACGGTGAACCACTTCATCAGCAAAGCCGGTTCGGCGCGCCTGACGCGAATACATGTTTTTGCCAGTGAGAAGATAGGGCAGGGCTTTTTGTATTCCGATGAGTCGCGGCAGGCGCTGCGTTCCTCCCATGCCGGGCAAAAGTCCCAGTTTTACTTCCGGGAGACCGATTTTTGTATCGGAATGATCGGAGACGATTCTGTAGTGACAGGCAAGTGCAAGCTCGGTGCCACCTCCCATACACGACCCGTGAATACCGACGACAATTGGTTTTGAAAAGTTTTCGACCCTAAGCAAAATCTCATGGCCTGTTCGGCTCAGGTCGGCAAGTTCGTCGGCCGTATCGCGAGATTTAAACATCTCAATATCTGCTCCGGCGATAAAATTATTCTCTTTTCCGCTGAGCAGTACAGCGCCCGTTACATCGTTATTTGATTCAAGATCATCAAGAAGTGCAGAAAACTCATCGATGAGCTGTTCATTCAGCTTGTTTACCTTTTCACCGGGCGCATCAAGCGTAATGATTGCAACATCATCGATGATTTCTTTATGGAGAATCGATTTTTTCTTAGCCATGGGTTTGGGTGTTTAAATTTTGTATAAAATCACTTCTCAATGAGGAATTTATGTCTGTACCGGACGCTGACAGAAACGTCGCTTCGCTCTGTATGCTGTCAGGTCCTCTCATATCTCATATCTCATATCTCACATCTGAATCCTCACTCCTCAAATCTTTCAATAACCATTGCATGGCCTTGACCGCCGGCGGCGCAGGCTGCAATCAGCGCATACTTTCCGCCGGAATCAATCAGGCGGTCGGCAGCTGTTGTAACCAGCCGGACACCGGTAGCACCAAACGGGTGGCCGATCGAAAGCGATCCACCCCAGCTGTTGAGCGCATCATACGGAACCTTGCCAACAGCTTTCTTTCGGCTGAGGCGTTCCTTTGCAAAGTCATCGCTTGCAAGGGCTTTCAGTACGGTCAGCATCTGCCCGGCAAACGCCTCATGAAATTCGAATACATCGATATCATCCAGTCTGAGATTCATATCATCCAGAACACGGGGAACTGCCAGCGCAGGGCCAATCAGCAATTCATCGCCGGGACGCTTAGCCACATAGCTGTAGGATCGTAAAATAGCTTTTGGCTGGTAACTGTGTTTAAGTGCGTATTCACGATTCATAACCAGACCGGCCGATGCACCGTCAGTGAGGAAAGAAGCATTTCCAGCGGTTACCGTTCCGTGCGGTTTAATGAAAGCCGGGTTAAGTGATGCCAGCTTCTCAGGGGTCGTGTCACCGCGAATGCCGTTATCTTTATCAATAACTAAATCTCCATTCTTCAGCGAGACTGGAAAAATTTCATCGGTAAGATGCTCTTTAGCTTGATCGGCTTTCAGGTGTGAACGCAGCGCGTAGGCATCCTGCTCTTCGCGAGAAATATCGTACTTGGCGGCCATCTTATCGCAGCTCTGGCCCATTGTTTCACCGGTGGAAAATTCAGAAATAGACGGAATTTCCGGAAGCAGATCGGACGGTCTCAGATTTTTGAAAAACTTCAGGTAGTCGGTGGGAGACTTATACTTCTGAGTTTCAAGGAGTTTCTGGCGGAATTTTTTGCGGAAGCGAATGGGAATATCACTCATCACTTCTGTGCCGCCTACAATGGCCGCCCGGGCATTACCAGTCTCGATACTGTCCTTCGCCATAGTAACAGCCATGTTGGAGGAGATGCACGCCATGGAGACCGTAGTCGCCGGAATAGAATCCGGAAGTCCTGCAGCAAGTGAGCTCTCCCTTGCAACATTACTGGTGTTAATATCCTGTATCACATTACCCAAGTAGACACGGTCAATATGCTCGCCATCAAGTTTGGTTTTGTTGATAAGCCCCGCAATGGCACGGCGACCGAGATCGTAAGCGGTTAATTTTTTGAAATCGGTTCCGGCACGTAAAAATGGTGTGCGGCCGCCATCAATAAAAACGACGTCATTTGTTTTAGATTTGTCTGATTTGGCCATTTCTTTCCTTTGATTTATTGAATTGCATGGCTGAGATAACAGTCACAAGTATCGTAAACAGATTTACATAATGCCTCGTTTACATCGAAAGATGAAAAGCATTGCGCCACATATATCTGGCCAGTGGAGGTCAGAAAATTAAATGATCTGCAGATCAACTTAACGCTGTTAACCAATTGATATATAACAATTATTCAGATAGAGTGAAAGGAATAAAAGAGGGCTTACAAAACTGTGTTTTTGCAAAGCCCACCAAAGCAGTGATGGACAGAAAATATTGGAAAAGAAGAATTCATATCTGCCTGAAAAAGACCACTACGCTTGTTTAGCCAGCTCGTCGAGTGATTCGTCCATTGCCACGATGGTTTTATCTAACATGTCGTATGTGAGAGATTTCGACAAAAACCAGCTTTCGAACGGAGATGGTGGCAGATAAATTCCACGTTTCAGCAACTGATGATAGAGCTGACTGAAAAATTTCTGGTCCGTTGTATTGGCAGTTTCAAAGTTCGTAACAACTTTATCGGTAAAAAAGATACTCAGCATCGATCCCACCTGGTGCATGTGATAATCGATATCGTGTTTTTTCAGAACTTCGGCCAGTCCTTTTTTCAGATATTCCGTTTTCTCCTCAAGCTCAACATAGTACTCCGGATGTCTGTCGAGCATACCCAGAAGTGCTTTACCGGCGCTCATCGCAAGCGGATTTCCCGACAGCGTTCCGGCTTGGTAGACCGGGCCATCAGGAGCAACCATATCCATAATTTCCTGTTTTCCGCCGTAGGCACCAACCGGGAGTCCGCCGCCGATAATTTTTCCAAAGGTGACAAGATCAGCCCACACATTGAACCGTTCCTGGGCCCCGCCCCTTGACAGACGGAAGCCCGTCATCACTTCATCAAAAATCAGGACGATATCATGCTCATCACACAGCTCGCGCAATCCTTCAAGAAATCCCGGGTTGGGCGGGATGCAGCCCATGTTTCCTGCAACGGGTTCAAGGATGATGGCAGCGACATTGCCTTCATTTTCTTTTACCAGTTTTTCTACACTTTCAATGTCATTATAGTCAGCATTCAGCGTATCTTTTGCCGTGCCTTTTGTCACGCCGGGGCTGCTGGGTTTGCCGAGTGTTAATGCGCCGCTTCCGGCTTTAATCAGGAAGGAATCGGCATGGCCGTGATAGTTGCCCTCAAACTTAATAATTTTGTCTTTGCCGGTATAGCCGCGAGCCACACGAACGGCGCTCATGCATGCCTCCGTGCCTGAATTCACCATGCGTACTTTATCTACATTGGGAACCATCTGCTGGACAAGCTCAGCCATCTCAATTTCAGCTACTGTTGGAGCACCGAATGATGTGGAGTTAAACGATGCATCCTGCACGGCTTTCACAACGGGGGGGTAGGCGTGCCCAAGAATCATCGGCCCCCAGGATCCTACATAATCAATGTAGGTGTTGCCATCTTCGTCTGTGATAATGGAGCCTTTAGCTTTCTTGAAAAAAACCGGAACACCTCCGACAGATTTAAACGCCCTGGCAGGAGAGTTTACACCACCTGGAATGAATTTTCTGGCTCTCTCGTAAAGGTATTCGCTTTTTAATAGCATAAAGGAGATAGTATTGAGTCGTGAGTGTTGAGTCGTGAGTTGTGAGTAGAGAATTAAATTCTCAAGACTCACGACTCAGGACTATATTCTAATGTGTTAATCCGTCATATTTCTGAGCGCTTCAATACGCTGCTCAAGCGGCGGGTGAGTCATAAAAAGTGATTTGAACCCTTTCTTTTTACCACTTGTGATACCAAACGCCTGCATAGAATCAGGGAGCTGATTAGGAACCTCAGTCTCTTTTTGCAATCGTTGAAGCGCTGCAATCATTCCATTGCGAGTCCCGAAACGCGCGCCGGCTTCATCAGCACGGAATTCCCGGCGTCGTGAGAACCAGAAAACAATTGTAGAGGCAAGAATAGCAAGAACTATTTCTGCCGCAATCGTAGTGATGAAATAGCCGATACCAAGGCCCTCTTCGTTTTTCAAAATCACGCGGTCTACCGCAAACCCGATTACTCGCGCAAGGAACATCACGAACGTGTTAACCACGCCTTGGATAAGCGCAAGGGTAATCATATCGCCATTGGCCACGTGACCGACTTCATGGCCCAGCACCGCCTTAATCTCTTCGCGGTCGAATCGCTGCAGCATACCTTCGCTTATAGCAACCAGGGCTTTATTTCGGTTAGCTCCGGTAGCAAATGCATTTGCCTGCTGAGCGGGGAAAATGCCCACGTCCGGCATGCCAATTCCTGCATCACGCGCCTGCTCTTCGATGGTTCGTACCAGCCAGCGTTCCTGCTCATTCCGCGGCTCCTCGATGATCTGGACGTTAGTGGTCCATTTGGCAATTTTTTTCGATAAAAGAAGTGAAATGCCTGAACCCAGCATACCAAATACAAAACAGAAAATCAGCAGAGCCTGAAGATCCAGGTTGGTTCCTGTTTCATCCAGGTAAGACCCAACTCCCAACAGGGAGAGAGTGATACTTGCTACCACGATAATAGCAAGGTTAGTGGCTAAAAATAGAATGACTCTTTTCATGTGTTACTTTCGTTGAAACTGTTTATTTGATGATGTCTGAATTGCCATTCAGGTACAAGCCGGACACCAAATTTAATAATTTATCAATCACAATAATCGTGCCGCGTCTTTTGCAAAGTATGTTGCGATGAGATCAGCACCTGCACGTTTAAACGCAATCAGTGCCTCCATCATTGCGTGCTCTTCGTTCAGCCATCCTTTTTCAGCGGCCGCTTTTATCATCGAGTATTCGCCTGACACATTATATACAGACACCGGCACATGTACCGACTCTTTCACAGCCCGGAGAACATCGAGATAGGGAATGCCAGGTTTCACCATGATAATGTCGGCGCCCTCTTGTTCATCAGATATGGCTTCTTTTATGGCTTCAAGGCTGTTTGCGGGATTCATCTGGTAGGTTTTTTTATCCCCAAATCCCGGGGTGGAATCCAGTGCATCTCTGAACGGCCCATAGTAACTTGAAGCATATTTTGCGCTATACGCCATGATTCCGGTGTTTACAAATCCCATCTCTTCAAGCGCGTCCCGCATCATCAGAATCCGGCCATCCATCATGTCTGATGGGGCCACAAAATCAGCCCCGGCCTCGGCATGGCTTACCGCCATTTTGGCAAGCAGGTCGGCACTTTCGTCATTTAAAATCTGTCCGCCCTCTACAATACCGTCATGCCCGAAGCTGCTGTACGGGTCCATGGCTACATCGGTCATCACCACCAGTTCCGGGCACTCTTTTTTGATGGCGCGAACGGCTTTTTGCATCAGCCCGTCGGCATTTAGAGCTTCAGTGCCTTCGTTATCTTTCTTCTCATCCGGTACTTTCGCAAACAGCAGCACTGATGGAATTCCCAGGTCTTCAATCTCGCGCACTTCATCGATCAGCAAATCAAGCGTAAACCGGTAATAATCCGGCATAGAGGCGATCTCTTCTTTCTTACCGGTGCCCTCCATCACAAAAAGCGGGACGATGAAATCACTGACTGATAAATGATTTTCTTCAACCATCCGCCTGATGTTGCCGTTGGCACGCAGGCGTCGAGGACGGGAATATGGAAATTGTGAGTGACTCATGAGTTGTGACTATATCTTAAAAAAAGGTTTCTGAAGGTATAACTCAAAACCTCTGATAAGCCAAGAGGTTTGAATCAAATAGTCTTGAAGTTACCGCGTCAATATGAATTCAGAATGTAGTGTCTTGTTAACGGTGGAGTTATTTCTTACTTAACATTTATTGTTCTTCGTGATCCTTATGTGTCATCGTGTCCTCGTGGCAAAATATCAAAGACTCAATTTTTTTTACGAATCATAGTTTGTCACTTAGTCAAAGATTTTAACAATTCCACTGAGGCTGTTAGTAAGGTGTTAAGGTTATTCAAAATTATGTAAATAAATGCATGTTTATATTATTCAACGCTTTCAATCATCTCTTCACGAATCGCCTCAAATTCGTCGCCCGCTTCCCATTCCATCATCGTGTCGCGATTGATGACATCATAGGCTGTTCGGAAAATTAGATGCGTATCGGCCGTCATGCCATTCATATCCCAGTAATCATTAATTTCGTCTGATACGGAATGGTAGTTCGCAGCAGTTACGCTGTCTACGATAGCATTGTAATTGTCCGGCTTGTCGATGAACGCCCGACCCGGATTTGGGTAGATGGCCGGTATTCCAACTCTGGCAAAGGAGAAATGATCGGACCGGTAAAAGAAACCTTGCTGGGGCTGGGGGTCAGGTTCGATAGTTCGGCCCGCTGCCTGTGCGTGCTCATGAAATATGTCCGTTAATGTGTTGCGCCCATACCCCACGAGCACCATATCCGATGTTTCTCCAAAGATTTGCATGCTGTCCAGGTTAAAGTTTGCCGATACTTTTCCGGGCTGAACCGTTGGGTTTTGTGACCAGTAACGAGATCCAAGCAATCCCATCTCCTCGGCGCCCACAAACATAAAATGGACGGTTCGCCGAAGACTGTCACGGACCATATTAAGTGCGTCTGCCGTTTCAAGTACCGCCGCCACTCCCGAAGCGTTATCCCACGCGCCATTGTTGATGGAGTCGCCGTTTACCGGCGTGGTAATCCCGAGGTGATCGTAGTGGGTGGAAAAAATGACGTGCTGATCGCTTAGTTCAGGATCACTGCCCTCAATTTTACCAATCACGTTGCGCGAGCTCATGTCGCTATAGGTTGCGGAAAGATCAACGCCAAGGGTGACCCCTTCAAGGGAAACCGGCGTAAAGTCCGGGCTGTTGGCTGCGTTTAGCATCTCATCAAGAGCCATCCCGGCAGCTGAAAAAAGACGTTCGCTGCTTTCCTGCGTGAACCAGCCATTAAACTCAGGCTGCTGTGTTCCTCCGTCACCCCCGCTTTTCAAAGCAAACCGTTCACGTCCCCAGCTGTTGGATACCACATCCCAGGGGTAACCTGCTGTTGGTGTGGTGTGAATAATGATCGCCCCCAGTGCACCCATCTCTGCAGCTTTCTCAAATTTATAGCTCCAGCGGCCGTAATAAAGCCTTGAATCCCCTTCAAAAATTTCAGGGTCGTGAGACGGATCACTGTTTTTAAAGACCAGCACTTTTCCTTCCACATCCGCATCTTTATAGTCGTTCCAGCCAAATTCCGGCGCCTGAATGCCGTAGCCAACATACAGAAGGTCGGCATTCTGAATTTGGACCTGTTCTGCTTCGTTGCTCGGCCACGCCATAAAATCAGCGGTATACTCAAGTTCCTCACCCTGCTGCCTATTTGTGTTGATGGTGATGGATGCCGATTCTCCATCAACACGCTGACCCAACAGCGGAAATTCCTGGATATATGTCCCATCGGGCATACCCGGCTCGATGCCCATTCTTTGTAGGTGATCCACAAGATAATTGACGGTTAGATCTTCTCCGCGCGAGGCAGGAGCGCGGCCTTCAAATTCATCCGATGAAATTTCCTCGATGTGTGAGAGCAGGGATTCCCCGGTAATGCCGGATTCAGCCATTTCAGGCGTGATTGATCCGCTGCAGCCGGCAAAAGCGATAAAAAGGGTAGCTAATAAAATTGATGCTAAACGAGTCATAAACATTGGATTGGTTTGAATGGGTTGAAGTAAATATAGGATCTTTTATTGAGAGGATTAAGCAGGAATCACCGGAGATAGTCAGCCTGAATGAGTTCCTAACTCCATCCGCACAATTCACCTATCTTTTAATATATTGTGGTTTACTCTGTTTTTAAAAGCATTCCATATGGCCAGCTATTTCGACGACAAAACAATTCTGATTACCGGCGCTGCAAGTGGTATCGGGCGGCGATTTGCGGAGACAGTTGCATCAAGAGGTGTACGCAAACTTGTATTGTGGGACCGTAATCCTGATGTGCTTGATGAGGTTGCTGCCGGAATCGGGGATAAGTGTCAGGTTATAACACACGGAGTTGATGTTTCCTCTATAGAATCTGTGACAACTCACGCAGAGAAGCTAAAATCTGAGGGCGTTGTACCTGATCTAATTTTAAGCTGCGCCGGAATTGTAGTCGGCAAGATGTTCCACGAGCATAGTGCAGAAGAAATTCAGCGTACGCTCGACATCAACACTACCGGGAGCATGTGGGTGGTCCATGCTTTTCTCGAGGAGATGATAGAGCGTGGCAGCGGGCATATTGTGAATTTGGCATCGGCGTCAGGTTATATCGGGAATCCCCGGATGAGTGTATATGCTGCAAGCAAATGGGCCGTTATTGGATGGTCGGAATCTCTCCGGCTTGAAATGGGCAAGCTGAATACAGGCATAAGCATCACATCTGTTGTCCCAAGTTACATCAAAACGGGGATGTTTGAAGGTGTAAAAGCCCCGTTTCTGGTGCCGCTGCTCGAAACGGATCAGATAGTGGAGCTGATGATAAAGGGTATCAGCAAGAAAAAAAGTAAAATTCAGGCTCCGTTTATGGTTCGGTTTGTGCCTTTTATTAAGTCATTGCTGCCGGAAAGGGCGTTTGATTGGGTGGCGGGCAATGTGCTTGGTGTGTATCGGTCAATGGAGTCGTTTGAAGGAAGAGAAAGAGATAAAGAAAAGGAGTGATATGAACTATGGAGAACTGGTTCGGGATCAGCGGAAATTTTTTGAAGAAGGCTCCACAAGGAGCATTTCTTTCAGGAAAAAGAATCTTGAGAAGCTGAGAGCAATGCTTGTAATCCATGAGCAGGAGCTCAGTGAAGCGGTGCAGCGCGATCTGCATAAGCCGGAAATGGAAGTTGTAAGCGCTGAAATCATCACTATTCTTGAAGAGATAGATCTGCACCTGAAGAAACTGGATTCATGGGCGAAGCCAAAAAAGGCATGGGCAAACCTGATATCACTGCCATCGAAAAATGAGGTCAGGCGAATGCCATACGGAACATCACTTATAATCGGGGCGTGGAACTACCCGGTTAACTTGTTGCTGCTTCCGCTAGTTGGAGCAATTTCAGGTGGAAATACTTCCATTCTTAAACCGTCGGAACTCGCGCCTGCCACATCATCACTTATCAGGCGAATGATCAGCGGTACGTTCAATCGATCATATATTCATGTTGTAGAGGGGGGAGTAGACGTAAACCAGGAGCTGCTGGACCAGTCGTTCGATAAAATCTTTTTTACAGGCAGTTCACGAGTGGGCAAAATTGTGATGGAAAAAGCTGCTCAGCATCTTACCCCGGTCACACTCGAGCTGGGTGGTAAAAGCCCGGCCGTAGTTCATAAAGGTGCCGACATCAAAACTGCAGCACGCCGCATTGCCTGGGGTAAATTTATGAATGCCGGGCAAACCTGTATCGCCCCGGATTTTGTACTGGTTCACCGGCAGGAGAAAGATGAACTGATGAAACATCTCAAAAAAGCGATCAGGAAATATTACGGCAGAAAGCCTGAAGAGTCGAAAGACTACGGGCGAATCATTAATAACAGCCATTTTGAACGGCTCACCAACCTGATGACAGACACCAACGTCATTCAGGGAGGAGAATGTGATGCAGAGCAGAGATACATCGAGCCGACAATTGTGGATGGTGTGGATTGGGAGCACCCGATCATGAAGGAAGAGATCTTCGGGCCGATCCTGCCGATTATGACGTATGGCGATCAAAAGTCTCCGCTTGAACTTCTGCGCCCTATGCCATCTCCTTTGGCTCTTTACATCTTTTCGGAAGATGAAGTATTTGCAGATCACTTAATCACAAACCTGCCTCACGGCGGGACCTGTGTGAACGATGTGATTATGCAAATTGCAAATCCGCATCTGCCGTTCGGTGGATCTGGCGCTAGCGGCATGGGTCAGTATCATGGGAAATACAGTTTTGAATGCTTTACCCGTCCGCACGCGGTGATGCGCAGGTCAACCTGGCCGGATCCGTCGTTTCGATATCCGCCGTTTGGAAAAAAATTGTTCTTGTTGAAAAAACTGTTTTTGCGGTGAGCTGAGAACGTAAGTTGTTTAAAAGGCAATGTGTGCTGTTCAATAGATGTCATCCGGCGTTCCGATGCGGATTCTTCTATTTCTGGTTCGATGTGAAAATTCTGCCGCAGGCAAACATTTTCTCATAACCTGAGTTCGATTCATAATTAATGAACTCAAAAGGTCCCCTTAAAAAGGGGGTTAAGGGAATGTTCATCAGATCTATAAAAAACCGATGGACACCCCTCTAAATCTCCCCTTATTAGGGGAGACTTTATACTGTTTAATAAGATAGATTATAAATCGAACTGTTGTTCATAACACAAATGGGAGATCGCGGATCGCAGTCCGCGATGACAGTCGTAAGATTCATCAGCATTAATCAAAACTGGTCAACGATTTTATGAAACCCGACATCACATACAAAGCACTCGTTGCCGGAAAGAGAGAAAATGGTGAGAAGGATTTGAGTATTCAATCGCTGAAGACATCAAACCTTCCCGGCCACGATGTCTTGATACGGGTTCATTATTCATCGCTTAATTATAAAGATGCTCTGTCTGCAAGCGGAGATCCCGGTGTTACAAAATCCTACCCCCATACGCCAGGAATTGATGCAGCTGGTGTGGTTGAGTGGAGTGATGACGATCGGTTTAATATAGGCGATAAAGTTGTTGTGACTGGTTATGATCTTGGCCAGAATACGGCGGGCGGGTTTGGTGAATACATTTGTGTGCCGGGTGACTGGGTCGTACCGCTGCCCGAATCGTTATCGCTCAAGGAAAGCATGATTTTAGGAACCGCCGGCTTTACGGCCGCCTATGGCGTTAAAAAAATTGTGGATCAGGGAATAGAACCCGATGAGGATTATGTGTTGGTCACCGGCGCTACGGGTGGTGTGGGGTCTCTGACTGTTTCAATTTTATCGCGCGTAGGATATCGAGTGATGGCGGTAACGGGAAAAAAGGAGGAGAAATCATTTTTAAAATCAATAGGGGCGTCGGAGATCATCAGCCGCGAATCGGTGACAGAGATATCCGGGGCGCCACTGCAATCTAGTCGCTGGGCTGCAGCAATTGATACAGTGGGTGGTGAGATGCTGGATGCTGTTTTGCGTCAGGCGGGGCATAACGGCGTGGTGGCGTGTTGCGGAAATATTTTGGGCGGCAGGCTGGAAACAAGCATCTACCCATTTATCCTTCGCGGTATTTCGCTGATGGGGATTGATTCCGGAAATTGCCTGATGAGCGCCAGGCTTGAGATTTGGGACTACCTGGCAGGAGACTGGAAGCCATCAAACCTTGAGAAACTTAGCCATACATGTATAATCAGCGATCTTCCCCAAGAAATTGAGAAAATCCTTGACGGACGTCAGGCCGGGCGTATAGTTGTTAGCCTACGTGATTGATGGATCGGTTGGAAATTCTGCCTGTATATCCCGCTTTCATTGCCTTTTTGAGAGGATCAACGAGGTCGTGCTCTGTAATTGGCTTAACGAGATAATCAATATACCGTGTTTTCTTTGCGCGCTCGAGATTAAGCTGATCCGAATTGCCTGATAAATAGATAACGGGCACGGATGAAAAATTCCGGATTTCTGTCATCGTGTCAATGCCATCCATCTCACCGCTAAGCGAAATATCCATGAGGATTGCATCCGGCTTTGCAGATTTAATTTTTGGAACGGCATCTTCTCCCGATACGGCTTTTCCAATCACGCTATATCCAAGTTTCATGAGTAGACGTTCCTCTACGAGTGAGAGTAACATGTCGTCCTCTACGATGAATATATTCCCTTTGCTGTTCTTATTTTTTTCCATAGGTCTGTTCTTGAACGCCTAAATTATTAAAATATATTAATATTAAAAAATATTTATTTTGGCTTTGCCTGTTTTTGTGAAGATGGATTCTTTCGTGAATTTTTTATGACGCAATAAAATGATTAATAATGCTATTATTAAGGCGCTAAACCATTGTTAATAATTATCATATATTTCTTTATAAATTCTTACTGACAGACATCCGGCGATACCTGCCGGCGGATCAGTTTGAAAAGGCTGGCACAACAGGCCACCGTTAAATCATCGCTAAGTATAAGTTTCCTTTAATCTTTTCGAGTTATTGTTAAAAAAAGACCGTACGCAACAATATCGAAATAGATACGGTGTATCTATTGTTATCAGCAAAAATGGGTATGCGCTTAAATTTATTAAAATCATTCATATGACTATTATTACGAAGGAAGATCCCTACAAGATTGTTTTTGTCTGTCTTGGTAACATTTGCAGAAGTCCCACGGCGGAAGGTGTGTTTCAGCATCTTGTAAATGAGCGGGGGCTTCAATCGTATTTTTATGTCGATTCAGCTGGCACATCAGCCTATCATATCGGAGAGCTGGCAAATAGTAAGAGCCGGGAAACGGCACGCGAGTACGGCATTGAATTGCGGTCACGGGCTCGACGGTTTGAGGACGAGGACCTTCAGGAGTTTGATCTTATTGTTGTTATGGACAAAGAAAATCTGGAAAATATCAAAGCACTGGATCCTGAAAGTAATTTCAAGGATAAAATAGTTCTGTTGCGGGAGTATGATCCGGCACCGGGTGACGGAGAGGTTCCTGATCCATATTATGGCGGATTAGACGGGTTTCAGAATGTGTTTAATATCGTAAAACGAAGCTGCAAAGCACTGCTGGATGAACTTGAAGAGCATGTGAAAAGCTAAATAATCTTGTCTTCAGATTGATGAAATGTTAGATCTCAAATCTATGTAACTATGCCGCTGCCAGACAATTTGAAAGAACATCTCGAAAAGTCGTACAACATTGACGTGCAGAGCGAATCTTCTGTTTCAGGCGGAAGTATCAATAGTGCGTATTGTATTAGTACCAGCCTCGGGGATTTATTTCTTAAATATAATTCAAATGTGCCGCAGAATTTTTTTGAAAGAGAATCCGATGGTTTGAAAATGCTCAGGTCAGCCAATACAAATCTTCGAATTCCTGAAGTCATCGCGGCGGATGGTCCGGACAATAACAGGCCTGGTTTTCTGGTGATGGAATATATTGAGTCGGGCAGATCTGGAGATTCCGAACAATTTGGGGCGGAGCTTGCAAAGCTGCATCAAACAGAAGAGTCCGAGTTTGGGCTTGAAGACGACAACTACATCGGCAGCCTGCCACAGAGTAACCGTAAACACTCTGCATGGGAATCGTTCTTCAGCGAGGAACGCATCAAGCCACAGCTAAAGATGGCAATTGATTCATGTAAAATGGACCATTCAGCACAAAAGGCGTGGGGCCGGTTATCATCAAAACTCGACCGACTATTGCCAAAAGTTGAACCATCGCTCATCCATGGAGATTTATGGAGCGGTAACTATTTGTTTGATACAAATGGCCGGGCTGTATTAATAGATCCGGCTGTTTATTACGGCCACCCGGAAATGGATCTTGCGTTTAGCAAGATGTTCGGCGGATTTTCGAGTGAGTTTTACCGGGGATATGAGTCGGTGAGTTCGCTGGAGAACGGGTTTGAAGAACGCGTGCCGATTTACAACCTTTACCCGCTGCTTGTGCATGTTAATCTTTTTGGCGGGCATTATGTCTCCCAGGCTAAACGTGTGCTGGATCGGTTTTCTTGATAGTATTACTAACCCGAGCATCTCGGCTTTATTTCGGTTTCTGACATTGTCGGCGCATAGCTTGGCTCGTCGAACTGGGAAATTGTTGAATCGGGGCAACACAAAGAATCTGCAAGACCGCGAACGAAGAGAGCTGCTGGCATCGTCCGCCCTCGATTGTCAGGCCTGAGCTGTCAGAAACCGTGTACTGAAAAAACACCCAGAACTATAATTATAATAATGATTTCTGAGTGCAAAGTAGCGGCATAGCAATGTATTTTTAAACGAGAGCAGAGTCCGTTACTTTATAAATATCAATGAAAGAATTATTGCAGATCCTTCTCTGACCGGTCAGCTGCTACCGTTTTCGAGTCTAAAATCTTATGAACTATCCCAAATCCATTGTTTGTCTTGTCCCGTCTTTAACAGAACTTCTGTTTGATCTTGGCCTGGGTGACCGACTGGCAGGACGAACCCGTTTCTGTATCCATCCGGAAGGAAAAGTTGAGAATGTGCCAATTGTAGGAGGAACAAAAAATCCGCGTCTTGATAAAATATTCGAGATCAAGCCCGAACTGGTTATCGCCAATCATGAGGAGAACCAAAAGGAAGATATTGAAGAATTGGCCGGTTCACTGGATGTGATGGTAACCGACATCAAAACAATTGAAGATGCCCTGCTGACGATCTATGATATTGGCAAGCGGTGTGGCGTGGCGGCAGAAGCAGATGCGTTGATTAAAAAAATAAGAACGGAAATGAATAATGTGCCGGCTGAGCCTCAGCAATCAGCCGCTTATTTTATCTGGCGTGAACCGTGGATGACCATCGGCCATGACACTTATATTCATTCAGTTTTAACGCATTGGAATCTTGAGAATGTGTATGGCGAACAAACCCGCTATCCCAAAACGTCGCTGATTGAACTTGCAAAGAAAAACCCCGAGCTGATTTTGCTTAGTAGTGAGCCCTATCCATTCAAGGAAAAACACAGAGATGAGGTAGAAGCAGCATGTCCCGATTCCCGTGTGCTAATGGTAAACGGTGAGTGGTTCAGCTGGTATGGATCGCGAATGCTTATCGCGTTCAGGCGGCTCAATTCATTTCGAAAAGCAATTTCATGAGAATATATATCACGCCGATAAAATGAATCACGACCGGAGTTCGTTCTTTGAGCTGTGTCGAACCCAGGGGTTGAGAATTCAATTCATGATCAACTGCTAAAGATCGTATATTGGTTAAAATTTTATAACAGATGTATCTATGATTCGATCGTTTCTCTTTTTGATGGTGGCCATCACTCTATGTTCTGCCGCAACGGTTACCGCACAGGATTCAACTATGCGGTCTGCTGACGAAGCGGAAGCGGTGCGTGCTTACGTTGACGGCGTCATGCATTTTGAGAATGAAGAGTATGAAGACGCGCTGGATAAACTGACTTTTGCCCACTTGAAGTTATCAAATCATGCGGGCGTTAGTTTTGCCCTTGCTGATGCATATCTGGCAACCGGCGATTTAACAAATGCTTCTTATTACGGAAAGATTGCGGCCGGACAAGATCCTGAAAATAAATGGTATCACCTGAAGCTGGCGCAAATCTATCGCCGGGCAGGACGTAATGATGCAACCATTCAGGCCTATAAAACAGCGCTTGAGTACCACCCCAACGATACAGAGATTCTTTTCCAGCTCGCGGATTCGTATGTCAATTATGGAGAACTGCTTGAGGCAAACGCCATTTACGACAGAATTATGAAGCGGCGCGGTGCCGATTTTGCGATTCACCTGAGGAAATTCAGAAACTTTAATGCGCTTCAGATGCGTGATTCAGCTCTTGTTGAGCTTCAGGAGATGCGTGAAATCGATCCGGGAAACCTTGCTACACTGCGTACAATCAGCCAGTTTTATCTTGAACTAAATGAGCCGGAACTCGCCCTCGAAATCCTGAATGAGGCAAGAGAACGTAATGCAAGAGATCCGCAAACGCTTTTGCTGCTTGCAGAAATTTATGTAAATCAGTCAGAGTGGACTCGCCTGGGCGATGTATTTGTATCCATGCTGGAGGATCCGCTGATCTATCCGTCACAAAAGCTGGAGCTCGTACGTTTTATCTATTCTCAGTATCAAAACAGGCCGTCGGAAGAGGCTCTGGCCCGGCAAACAGGTGAGGTGCTTACCGCCTTTAGCGAAAACGAACCTGACTACGGGCCCGCACAGCTGTTAGCTGCGGAGTATCTACTTCAAAAAGGGGAGATGGAACCGGCACTTGAAAAACTGGAACAGGCCAATAAAGTTATGCCTGAACAGCCTGATGCATGGAGGCAGCGAACTCAAATCCTGTTTCAAATGCAGCGGTATGAGGAAGTGATTTCCATTTCAGATTCAGCGAATACGTACGCCTCAGACGATGCTTTTGTACAATTCTTTACCGGTGCATCATATATGCTTACCGATCGTCCTGAACAGGCTCTGAGCTGGCTTGAGTCGGCGTCATTTGCGCCGGCCAACCGGAACTTCAGGTCGGTGATCCAAAGCACGCTCGCCGATGTTCAGTCAGATCTCGATCGCTGGGATGAGGCAAAGCGGTCGTATGATCGGGCGCTCAGGCTCGATCCCGAAAATCATAACGCGATGAACAACTACGCCTATTATTTGTCGACCCGAGGAGAAGAGCTTGATTATGCGCTTGAGCTTGCGGAGCAGGCAGTATCTTTTCAGCCCGAAAATGCAGCCTACCTCGATACCATCGGCTGGGTTCACTATCAGCTGGGTGACTATTCAGAAGCGAAAACCTACATACAGCGATCTGTAGATACCGGTGATGCCGGCCCTGAGGTATACGAACATCTTGGTGATGTTTTTGAAGCGCTTGGGAATATAGACGAGGCGATCAACTGGTGGAACAAAGCGCTTGAAAACGACTCAAACAGAGAGTACCTCAAAGAACGAATTGAATCCGCACAGTCGTGAACCGTATTCCATTAACCTGCCTGACGTTACTCTTAGTATTTGTTTTTATCGCCTATGGCTGTGCTGGTCCTCGCGCGGCTCTTGAATATGAAAACCTCGACCTGGCCATGATCACTGCGGATTCACTGGTGGCAATGATGCCGGATTACTCTGAAGAACTGCAAACCATGACCGGAACCGGGCGTGCGCTTGTCAGTGAACCGGGCGGTAGCGAGCGTGTGACAGTTGAATTTCAAAGCAACAGGACGCGAAGCCTGCTTACCATTCGGACAGGCATAGGTATTGAAGGCGGGCAAATTCTGATTGAACCTGATTCGGTGCTGATTTACAACAAGGTTGATGGAATCGCGCAAAAAGTATCGCCGGCACAAAGCACACTCAGCAGCGTAGGTTCCATTGCATCACTGAATATGCTAGACCTGTTTAATTTTGTGATTGATGTTGAACAGGTTGAACAAATTTTTGATAATGGCGATACGTATCTTGCACTTTTAAGCGACCGGGCGGCCGTAGAAGTAGGTAAAAGCAGCGGCCGGGTGGTTCGGGTTGATCGATCGCAGTCGCCGCCGCCCATTCCATATCAGCTGATTGAATATGATGGATATGCAAATATTGACCGTTTTCAACTGCCGAGGAAAATCACCATTTTTAGCGCAGATGGTAATTCACGTGCCACATTTCTTGTTCAGCAGCTTAGTGTGAATGGAAAACTGCCGCCGCTGAAGATTGAACTTCCGGATGACGTTCCAATATACAGGCCATGATACTCAGATCACTTTTACTTCTAATAATACTTTGCACCGGTTTGATGCTGCCCGTAATGGGTCAGTCGAACTACGACGAGCTGCGGTCGGAAATTGCGGAGAAACAAGAGACGACGCGAACCCAAATAGAAAACTTGCAGGATCAGATCAGTAATTACCTCGAGAGGCTGGGTTATGCAACCGAGCGGTACGATCAGATGTATCAGCAGTATGAAGAGTTAACACGTGTGGTTGCTCTTCAGCAGGAAAAAATTAACCAAATGAACCAGGAGCGCCAGCAGATTCTTGATGAGATTGAGCTCGTAGAGCAAGAGCAGGAAGCTCTGCAGCAACGCCTGAATGAATTAATTGACCGGTACCAGTCCACGCTCTCCTACATTTATAAATATGGGCGTACTCATGAACTCGCACTTTTATTAACGTCGTCCTCGGTTAATCAGCTTATGATCCGCTCATACTATTTAAGCAAGTTCGATGAGCATCAGCAAGAGCAGATGGAGGTCATTCGTGAAACTCAGGCAGAGTACGAGCAAACCCAGGAGGATCTGGAACAGGCTCGTGAGCGTAACCGTGAGTCATTGGAATCGATACGTGAGGAAACTGAAGAACTTGCAGAGAAAGAGCGTCAGCAAAAACGGAATATTGAATTGCTGCAGCGTGATCGCGAAAACCTTGAAAACCAGGTTCAGATACGTCAGAATCAGCTGAACGAACTTAGCGAGGCCCTTGATAACCTTATTGCTGAAGAGGAGCGGCTTGATGCAGCAGCGAGTTCAAGTGGCGTAACACGTGCAAGTCCAATCAGCGAGGATGATATGGCAGTATTTGAGTCGCGGTTTGAGGCCCTGAGAGGCGGGCAGATGCCGTGGCCTGTAGACAACGGTGTGATCACTGAACGGTTTGGTGACCGCGTTCACCCGGTATTTCGAACCCGAACCAATGTGCCCGGTGTTGATATTGCCACGCAGCCACGGTCAACCGTACGCGCTGTAAGTGATGGTTATGTGTTTGAGGTGGTTACCTTTAATGATTTTGGCGAAGTTGTACTAGTGAAACATGGAACCTATTACACGGCGTACGGAAATTTGAGTAGCATCTACGCCAGAAAAAACCAGGTGGTTCAGCAGGGAGACGTTATCGGACTTTCGGGCGATGAAGACAATCTGCGCGGGGAAGTGCTTTTCTTCCTGGTGCGCGAGGGCAGTGAATTTGTAGATCCCGAGAGATGGCTTCAGGATTCGATTCAATGATTATAATCAGGAATCAACGCTGTCAGATCCGGTGGGCGTACCGCTGTTGCGGCACCTTCGGCTGACAGGTTGATAACCAATACCTGAGAGCTTACGCATTTCACATTAAGTTCAGCCATCTCTTTTCCCCGCCGATACCGTCATTTCATATTTACAAACTGCAGCGGAATCCCAAACTTCTTCCCTTTAAGCACGCGGATAACTTCCTGCAGGTCATCAATCTTTTTGCCGGTCACACGTACCTGGTCGTCTTGAATAGCAGCCTGCACCTTGAGTTTAGTAGCTTTAATTTCTTTCACAATTTTCTTGGCTGTGTCGCGGTCAATTCCTTCTTTGATGTCGGCGCTCATTTTAACTGCCCCTGAGCTGCTTCCCTGTTCCGGCCCAAAATCCAACACTTTTGGCTCAAGCCCACGCTTGATAAAATGTTTGATCAGCATCTCTTTCACTGCCTGCAATTTCATGCTTTCAGCGGCTACAACATCAATCCTATTCTCTTTTTTTGAAAATTCAACCTCAGTATGAAGGCCTCTGAAATCGTAGCGCGTGGCCACTTCTTTCATTGTATTATTAACGGCATTATCGATTTCCTGAGCATTGATTTCGTTTACTATATCAAAAGATGGCATAAAAAAATGGTTTTGAATTTATTGTATAAAATCGGTTCCTTAAAGATGCGGGTATTTTTGCAATAAATAACGCATCCTCAAAACATTAAGCAGAGAGATTTGTAGGGGCTTTCCCTACAAGATGTTCAGGCAACCTTACTACATCATCAAACGGCCCGTTTCTCTATTGTTTTGTGGATGTAAAATTACACAATAACTTAAACT
This sequence comes from Rhodohalobacter sp. 8-1, assembly GCF_038150125.1. Lineage (NCBI taxonomy): Bacteria > Pseudomonadati > Balneolota > Balneolia > Balneolales > Balneolaceae > Rhodohalobacter > Rhodohalobacter sp. 8-1. The sequence continues at coordinate 61,034 of NZ_JBBVMF010000009.1, forward strand.
AAAAGGGGATAAAATGGGAACAGATCATAACAAGGAAGAGGAGTTCAAGCCAAGGGGCGCGATGGCGTTTTTTGTAGTTTTACTCGTCTTTTTTATTACTGTTTACTTTTCCATCTACTTTCTAATGCTTTCCTGGGGGTAGGATATGGATAAATCAGAAAAACTGGCATTAACACTTAGCTTTTTATTGCTCAGTCTGTTTTTCGGAGCAATAGTGTACGCGTCAATGGCGAGAAACATCGAAGTTCCCACGTGTATAACAGACGTGGAACCATTCCTGACAGACACTCTTTTCCAAACCGGACCAGACGAATACGAACTGCAAATGGTTGCCCGGATGTGGGCATTTCAGCCCTCTGTTGTTCGTCTGCCCGTAGGATCAACTGTAAACATTTACCTGACCTCTCAGGACATCATCCACGGTTTTAAAGTTGACAGAAAAAATGTAAACCTAATGGCTGCACCAGGCGCAATCAATTATTTGAAGGTGACATTTGATGAAGCCGGTGAGTATAAATTTGCGTGCCATGAATTCTGCGGAGCCGCCCACCATACCATGGCCGGAAGATTTGTTATTGAGGAAGCCATCAATGAACCTGAAACCGCAGATTAGGAGGCGGATTAAATGACTACAGACAATTATACATTTCAATTTTCAAAATCCTCAAAATACCTGAATTCAACCCTTCTCATCATCCCGATGATTCTGCTGTTTATTGGCGTGTACGGTGGGTTGATGCAGACGTTGTTCCGGGCAGGCATCATACAAAGCGATCCGTTTGTTGGTGGAGATTATTATAAAGGGCTGACGTTTCACGGCGTGCTGAATGCGATTGTGTTTACCACATTTTTCGCTGTAGCGTTGGGGAATGCTTTAGTCCCTTATTCGCTGAAAAAACAGCTCAACAGTAAAATATCGTGGACCTCGGGTATAATGATGCTGGTGGGCTCTGTTCTCGCTGCTTTTGTTATTCTATTGGGAGAAGCAACTGTTTTATATACTTTTTATCCGCCATTGAAGGCGCATCCGCTCTTTTACGTGGGGTTGACCTTGCTGGTAGTTGGCTCGTGGCTGGCGTCGTATAACTGGGTGCCGATATATCTGGAGTGGAGAAAAGAAAATAAAGGCAAGAAAACGCCGCTTGCCGTAGTTGGAATGTTTACCACATTTATTATCTGGTTTATTGCAACCCTGGCAGTGGCAACTGAAATACTCACAATGCTGCTGCCGTGGTCCATGGGGCTGGTAGACGAAGTAAATGTGATGCTCGCAAGAACACTGTTTTGGTTCTTCGGCCACCCGCTTGTCTATTTCTGGCTGCTTCCTGCCTATGTGATGTACTATAGTTTCTTACCAAAACTTGCCGGCGGTAAACTCTATTCCGATATGGCCGGGCGTCTTGTGTTTATGATGTTCATACTGTTTTCAATACCTGTGGGTACCCATCACCAATATATGGATCCTGCTATTGGTGCCAACTGGAAACTGTTACACGGAATCTTCACGTTTGCCGTTGCGCTGCCAAGTTTAATTACGGCATTTACAATCGCCGCGTCACTTGAATACGCCGGCCGCCAGAATGGTGCAACCAGTCTCTTTGGCTGGATGGGCAAACTACCCTATATGGATAAAGAAAAGTGGTTTTTCTCTTACCTGATTACGGGGCTTGTGATCTTTATATTTGGTGGCATAGGAGGCATAATTAACTCTTCCTACCAGATGAATACGGTTGTACATAATACTGCATGGGTGCCGGGCCATTTTCACCTGACGGTTGCGGGACCGGTTCTCCTGGCATTTCTGGGCGGCAGTCTCTACCTGATTGGCCAGTTCATGAATAAAGAGATTCGATTGAAGAGAACGGCGTTGATAATGCCGTATATCTACACCATTGGCCTATTTATCATGTCGTATGGTCTTAAGATTGGTGGTCTTAAAGGAATGCCGCGAAGAACCAATACCGGCGCATCGTATGCGAATCCGGACAGCATTCTTTTCCAGGCCGACTGGGTTCCATATATCAACCTGTCGGTTGTAGGCGGGGTGATAATGTTTGTTGGAATTGTGATGTTCATTGCATCCTTCTTCACAACAGTATTCTCGAAGAGTAAACCCGGATCGGATCCTGACAGACCAGATGTAACATTCCCGATTTCTGAGTCGCTGCATGATGAGGAAGCAAGATGGCTGCGTAATTTCAAGCCGTTCATAATTATCGCAGTTATTCTGATTGTTCTCTCCTATACGCCTGTTATCATTGATGTGCTCCAGGCTACTTATGGCGGATCCGTACCTTACTCACCTAACAGCCCTGTTCCACTTCGATAGATGTGATTATGGATTTCATCAGGAAAAGAACATCCGTTACCACGCTGTTAATAGTCTTTGCAATCGGACTGGCAGGAATACTGCTTTCCGGTTGTGATCGGCTTGCGGTAAAGAAATCGATGGCAGATGAAAACTATGAGCTGGTTGATCAAAACGGGACCTCAATTCAGTTTCCGAAGGCGTACCTCGGAAATGTGATGCTGGTTGGCTACGTGTATACGCACTGCCCGGATATTTGCCCGATGATTACGTACAACATGCGAGATATACAGCAGGAGCTTTCGGAAGAAGAAAATTTCATGCTGATAAGTATCTCATTTGATCCTACAAGAGACAGCCCCGAAATACTCCATCAGTATGCAGATAACTATAAGCTTGATCAGCAGAACTGGCGGCTTCTTACGGGAAATACAGATGAGGTTGACAGCGCTCTGGAAACACTGGAGATTAATACGCTAAAGTCCCCGACCAGCTTTGATGACGACGGCACCGCTACGTACTACATCGACCATACAGATCGCGTAACGCTAATTGACCGCAAAGGAAACGTTAGAAACACCTATGTGGGAAGTAAGATGAACCAGGATGAAATAATATCAGATATTCATAAGCTATTAATTGAATGAGCTTACCTTATAAACTTTAAATAACCCAAGATTGTTGTTTATAAATAAACGTCGAAATATAAAGATTAGACAAACATCAATTGTAAATCGTAAAATAACTCTACTCATGAAAAAATTACTTATAAGTACAATCCTAATGTCATTTGTCTTTATGCTTGCAGCATGTGGCGGCGGCGGAGATACTGCCGAACAGACGACTGGAGATATGAATGAAGGTACACAAATGGCAGAGACGGATGATGGAACTCGTACAATAGAACTGGTGGGCATTGATGACCTTCGTTTTGCTGTGACAGAAGAACATGAAGGAGTGGTAACAAGCGGGTCTTCAGGACAGTATATGATTGTGGAATCTATTGAAGCATCGCCTGGCGAAGAACTACGCGTAAATATGCGTACCGTTAGTAATCTTCCACCGACAGCGATGTCCCACAACTTTGCTCTGCTTAGCCAGGATGCAAATGCCGATGAGTTTGCCAGGTCATCTCTTCAGGCAGCGGACAATTCTTACATCTCACTTGAGTATGAAGATTGGGTAATTGTAGCCACCGACATGCTTGGAGACGGAGAATCTGATTCAGTAACGTTTACTGTGCCGGAAGAGCCTGGAACATACCAGTTCATCTGTACATTTCCCGGACACTATAGTGGCGGAATGGTCGGGACCTTAGTTGTAGAATAATTTTCAAGAAGTTCAAAATTAAAAAAACCCGGGTAGTGTAAAAACCGTCCGGGTTTTTTTGTGAAATAATAATAATTGTAAACGCGAGAACTTTATGAATTATCACCTTATGTTTAGATAGAAATGAATAAGAGGTAACAGTAGTAAATACTGCGCCATCCGCATCTGTAAGATGTAAAAGCCAGATCCGATCCGATTCCATAAAAAACCCTATAATTTGTAGCCGTCTCCATTTTTTGTTGAGAATTCTGAATAAAAAAAGCCGGTTTGCAGAGTCACGGTCATGTTGCCTTAGATTCTGAAAATCGTTGCAGGCTTAAATCAGGAACTAAAGTCAACGAGCTTTTATAGTGCCCATCAGGTTGTAATTATAACTAATGGGAAGAAGAGACGAAAACTGAAAGGCCCCGATAGCAGCAAACTGATGGCTGTAAACGAGGCGGTAATCATCAACCCCATGAAAAGCTTGAAATCCTTACTATAGTTGTGTCATCGAACAAGACGCAGTGCCGCTCAGATCTATAATTTTCCTATAAGTTGCCACAGATTATTGACGCTTGCGAAAACTATGTGCGTAAAGTCTGTGTCTTACTTCCATGACAGTCCGGCTCCATTTCATTAGATGTGATCATGTATTTGATCTGAAGAAAGGCAGCAATCGTTGCTCTGTTGATTACCCATTTATTACTATTGACAGGAATACTTCTTTTCAACGAAAAACTGATTGACCGCAATGGTAACATTAGCAATACATATGCGGGAAGTAAGATGAACCAGGATCAAATAATATCATATATTCATAAACTATTAACTGAATGAGCTTATCTTCCCGAATGTTAAGATGCACGCGATTGTTCCGTTATCATAAGAAAAGAATGTTATTCAGTTTAACAGATATAAATCACAAACAATAAAATAATAATACTCATGAAAAAATTACTTATAAGCACAATCCTAATGTCGTTTGTCTTCATGCTTGCAGCATGTGGCGGCGGAGGAGATTCAGCAGAACAAACAAATGAAGATACGTCAATGGAAGAGATGGATGATGGCGTTCGTACAATAAATCTGGTTGGCGTTGATGATCTTCGTTTTGCCGTGGCTGAAGCTGAAGAAGGAGTGGTAACAAGCGGATCCTCCGGTCAGTTTATGATTGTGGAGTCTATTGAAGCATCTCCCGGCGAAGAACTGCGTGTATCTCTTCGCACTGTAAGCAACCTGCCACCAACGGCCATGTCTCATAACTTCGTGTTGCTAAGCCAGGATGCCGATGCCGATCAGTTTGCAAGAGCGTCGATACAGGCAGCAGATAACGAATATATTTCACCAGAATACGAAGAGTGGGTGATTGCAGCCACCGACATGCTTGGAAATGGTGAGTCCGATTCAGTAACGTTCACGGTTCCGGAAGAGCCGGGAACATACCAGTTTATCTGTACATTTCCAGGACACTACAGTGGCGGAATGGTTGGTACACTGGTTGTAGAGTAAGTTTTCTGCTTATAATCCTCAATTATGAAAGCCCGGGTGGTGTAAAAATCATCCGGGTTTTTTTATTTGTGCCGGGTTGATACTGATTTTTGAGACCTGTCAGGTTTTCAAAACCTGACAGGTCTTCTTCCTTTCAATTTTGTTAGCCTACTTTCTCCCATTTAGGTAGAAAAGCGCTAAAAGCAGCAGCAGTAAATAGAGGGCCATAATAACTAAAACAATACCAAACCCGGCCGTAACACTGCTAAAATAATGAACCGGTGCGTTGATGAGTAACAGGAGCGGAAACCCTAACACCAGTGCAAGCCCGCTTCCATATACAAGATTGTAGCTAACGGGAGTCTCCATTTTTTCGTCAAGAATTCTGAGCAGTAACAGTCCCGACTGAAGCGTTCCGGTCATATTTCCATAGATCGCCGCAAACCGTTCAAGAGTGAAATCGGGGAACAATGAACCAACGAGCTTTTCGAGTGTCCACCATGTTGCAATCACAACCGATAGCGAAATAAGAAGAAGAGGAAGCCAATAGGCTCCAATAACAGTAATACTGATGGCCGCAACTGAAGCGGTGATCATCAGGTCCATAAAGAAATTTGATATCCGGGTCATTGTAACGTCATCTACGTAGGATGCCGATCCTGTAACATCGACGACTTTCCTGACGCCAAGAGCAATTATTGCGGCAAATATAAAATGAAACGACCATAGCGTGGATGCTTCATTTGCTGCTCCCGCGATATTGAGCACCGCTTCTCCGGCAATCAGAAAAAGGTATGTGAGCAGGTAGGTACCCCCAATCAAGCCAATATGGAATGATAGCGATTCAAGTACTCCCGGTGAGGTCGTAATTTTACCCGCTGACAACCCCTGGTCGGTATCCGGCAGATGAAACTGAGTTGCATGACTGCCGGGCTGTATGAGTTCAGCTTTCCCTTTCTGTATGCCGCGTTTTACAAAATATACACCTGTTGTGTAGGCTGCTAAAAACCCTGCCGCTGCAAACGTCAGACCCACGATTCCGCCATTTTCAAAACCAAAGCCTTCCCAGTTCTGGCCAATCGTATAGGCGATTCCGGGATTCATCCCAAAGGCGAGAGGCGGAAGCATACCAATGCCCGCAAAAAGATCAGGCTGCACAGTAAAAATGAGTCCAAAAGTGATCAATAAACCGATGATTCCCTGTAAAAGGTAGGTGATAATGAAGATAATGCCGGTTTTGACTGACGACAGGCCAATATTTTTATGTGCGGCCCGAAGGCTCAGCCCAATGAAAAGTAACGCCAGAAGATGATAGACGTAGACGCCAAGGTGTTCAGACGTTAGGTCGATGAACCCAAAACCGTTCATGCCAATCATCAATCCTAAAATTCCTGCCAGCAGATTTGCGGGGATGAGGTATCGCTGAAAAAATTGAACCTTAAACCGGACGAAAAATCCTGCCAGAAGCAATGCGCCGAGCCAGGCAAAATCAAGGAAAAAACGCCCTGCCGAAATATCTATTTCCCAGAATATCATTGCAGGCTCCTTACAGGGCTTTCCCCATCCTTTAGGCGTGTGATGTAGTTTTTCCACTGCAGCGCACTTGCATTTCGAAGTTCCACCTGGTGAATTCCTGATGTGGTCGTGATCGTCACCTTATGGTTTTGCTCTACAGACATATATAGAATGTCTTCAATTGAAATCCGCGTTTTTTCTGCCCCGAGTGAAAGCAAAAGAGAGTCAGGAGTTAGTTCGGTAAATCCGGGACCTTTTTTTATTAGATCATGATCTTTGTTGATCTCATTGATTTTACAGCCGGGATTGGAGAGCAGAACAGAGTTCCGGTCCATTACCATTGGCATTTTACTGATGGTCTCAAACATATCGACGATGGAGTGAGGTTTCCCTTGTGGATCTACAAGTCTGGATCGAAGATTCATTCTGTAAGATAGCGGAGATGTACGGCTGTACACGTGAAGTCCATCCGGTGAGAATACGGCTCCCGATTCTCCTGTTTCCGGACAGCGAAAAAGAAACCGCTCAATGCCGCTGGCCGGTTTTGAACAGGAGTGAATCTGAACAGAGTCTGGCGGATTGTATTCATCAAAATCAATAAGGTTGCGGCAGGTGTCGGCAAAGGTTTGGTAATCAGTGAAATCTGACGAGTGAAGCGGATCGAGCCAGCGCACTTCTATAGTGCTTTTCCGCGGCTTGTCTGCCCACCGGGGCCATGATAGGTACGATCCGTGTATCTGTACCGGGTGGACTGGGATACTCATTTTCCAAAACAGTTTCAGTGTGGTTTCGATGAGCGGTTTGGGTTTGCCCGACCATCGGCGGCCGCCTTCGGGGAAAATGACAATCATCCGGCGTTTATCAATCATTTTCATGACGCTTCGTACAATGCCTGGTTCAGGTACATACTTGCTGGTCGGAACAATACCGATGCTGTCCATAAAAATGCGCGGCAGTGTTTTATGAAACTGATCGCGGGTCATAACGCCGGCCGTTGGTTCGTCCGTCATATCAAGATTGATGAAAAACGGATCGAAATAATTAGCGTGGTTTCCAAAAATGAAACAGGGACCGGTAGCCGGCATGTTTTCCGGATTCGTCACAACCGGCGAAAACAGGCGTCTTGCGGTTGGAATGACCAGTTTTCGCATGATAGGGAATGTAAACGATGATATTCCGCGGTCATTTTTCGTAAAGGTAAAGGGCATAGTTACAGCTTTGTTAAATATCTCGGTTTGAGCAATAATTTTTCAAATCATTAGAAAAAAGTCTCCCCTAAAAAGGGGAGATTGCCCCGTATAAGGGATCCCGAGGGAAAGGGAACACTCTTTTAAACTGTTAATCCAAATTAACTTAAAACGAACAACTCGGAGCAGAAATCAGCTCTTGCAATCCGCTCCCGATAGGCGAACCCGGCGGCGTGTAGGGTGCATCAGGGGCGGAGAAAGCTGACGGATCGTCTATGAACGACTGAATCATATCTGACAGGTAGCTGTAATGAGCCTGCCAAGTGAGGTTATCGGTGCCTGCCTGGAGATCATTCAGTTCATCAGAAAGAGATTGTACCCTCATCTTCGTAATGGCTTTTACATCCGGTGCGGCTGATTCATCGCCTGCAAGCTGAAGTGCGTTCCTGAGTATCGATACATTCACTGCCCGATGAATTGTGCCGTTGTAGCCTGTAGCCGGTTCCTTCAAAACAGAGTGGGAGAACAGAGTAGTGAAAAGGTCACCCAGCCCGGGAAGTGATTCATCCCGCGCGTTTTGGAGAACAAGACGTGCGGCACGGTTTGAATTGAGAAGGAGACCGGCTGTCAGGTTTGATGCGGTTTCTGCAATCGCAACCGGATCGAGAGCGGGATCGGTGTATCCCCTAAATAATTCGCGTGTAGGCGATATTCGGGCGGGACGCGGGGGGATCAGGCCAAGCAGTGATTCAGGCAGTGCCAGCTCCTCAGGATCAAGGGTTCTCATTAGATTTTCCATGGCTCCTTTCTGGATTGATGCTTCGACCGGATGAGGCCCGTGCTGGCTGTCGCCGCGAACGGAATAGGTGTAATCTACGCCGCCGATAAGTTTCGACGTGGCTGCAGTTTGATAGCGATGATACAGGTAAATGGGCACAAGCACATCTTCCATCTGGGCCATTGCGCGCCCTTCACGAATCACCTCTTCACTGAAATTATCCAGCGCAATTCGGCGGATGTCCATGATATGATCGAGCTGACCAACCGGATCGCTGCCATATTCCCAAAGATGCGCAGCCGGATGCATGCCGCTTTGCGGACGGGCAGCCTCATCAGAAATGTAAAGTAGCCCCATATTAATTGTCTCTTCCAGTATGCGTTGCAGCTCTTCCTCAACATCGGCATTCTCGGGGAAATCCTGGTAACCGTATGCTACAGATCGTTTATCCCATTCGCCAATTCCTGTGTCGTACGCATTTTCGAGACTGAGTTCACCATCGCTGGTAATCGTAGCTCTTGGATGCGGGTAATCCATCACGGATGCGAGATCGTTTGTGCTTGATGCAAAATTATGGGCAATACCCAGTGTGTGGCCGACTTCATGGGCTGAAAGCTGACGAATTCGGGCAAGTGCCATCTCCAGCATCTCGGGGCCTGGCTCAACTCCTTCTTCGTAAGGAGCGAGAAGTCCTTCCGCAATCATGTAGTCCTGGCGAACCCTCAATGACCCAAGCAGAACATTCCCTTTGATGATTTCTCCGGTGCGCGGATCCGTAACGGACGACCCGTAAGACCAGCCTCGTGTTGATCGATGAACCCAGTTGATTACGTTATAGCGTATGTCGAGCGGATGGGCGTCATCCGGCAGAACTTCCACCTGGTACGCATTTTCGTAACCGAGCTCTTCGAATGCCTCAGCCCACCATCGGGCGCCATCAAGCAGCGCCGAACGTACAGGTTCGGGGGTTCCGTTATCCAGATAGTAGATAATCGGTTCAACCGGTTTGCTTACATCCGCATCAGGGTTTTTCTTTTCAAGCCGATGGCGAGAGATAAAGCGTTTTGTCAGCTCCTCGCCAATTGGCGTGCTATAATCCTGGTAAGAAATACCGAAGTAACCCGATCGCGGATCAAATTCTCGGGGCTGATAATCGTCATCGGGAAGCTCTACAAAGGAGTGATGCTGACGAAGTGTAACTGACTCAGCCGTTGGCGCGACAGAGCGAACCTGTCTGCCGGGGTTGGAGCTCGTAAATGTTAGGATGGCCTCAAACTCGCTGTTTTTTGGAAAGTTGAATGTTCCGGGTAAGTGGATGGCTGACCGGCCGGCATTCAGCGAGTAGTTGCCTTCGCCGCGGCTTCGCAGACTTCCGATAGCGTCATGTGCATCGCGGAGGAGAAATTCGGTGGCATCTATGAGGGCATGTCCGTCTTCAAATACCTCAACGGTAAATCCCCAAAGCACAGATTGTGCAAAAGCTTCATCAACTGATTTCCGTTCAAGGGCATTATCGCTGCTGGCGCGAAAGCCGTAGTTGGGCTGAACCATTAAAAGTTTCGGGCCGATTTTTTGGAACATGACGACGCGAGAGTCGCCAAGCTGACTTCTGTCTAACCCAATGTCGTTGGAACCGAGTCCGGCTGCGAGAGAATTGACGTAGAGAACTTCTTCATCCAATTTATCTATTTCCATCCATATTTTTCCCTCTGCATCATCCCACCAAAAGTCGAAAAAGCCTTCATAGTGCTCCATTCCGGCAGTCTTTTCAGAAATTGTTGTTTGTGCCTGAAGGGCTGAAGTGAGCGTGAGAAGTCCTAAAAAAAGAAGAATTGCAGTACGTTTCATAGAGTTCAGAGAAAGTTGAGGTTCGCAGATAAGAAACGAAATAGTTACCTGATAAGGAAAGAAAAACAGCTGATGATATGTTAAAGATGGTTTTGAACACTGAATTAATTATCCGAACGGTTGCATCTTTGCAGACAAACTTCTGTTCCAAAAGTAAAATAAAAAAGGCCTTCCGGAGCTAACCGGAAGGCCTTGAAATTGGAATAAGCTGAAAGTCAACTTAAGCTATTATTTAATCAGCGTCATTTTACGTGTCTGTATAAAGTTACCTGCCTGAATTCTGTACAGGTACATGCCGCTTGCAAGGTTACTTGCATCGAATGATACAGTGTGGTACCCGGCTGACTGCTGCTCGTTATTAAGCAGAACTGCGACTCGTTGTCCAACCACATTGTATACCGCAATCTGTACGTCGGCTGCCTGAGGCAGTGCATACTCGATCTGAGTTGTTGGGTTGAATGGGTTTGGAAAGTTCTGTTCGAGCGCGAACTGTTGCGGCACTCCATCGATTTCGTCGATGCTGGTTGATACAGCTGGTAAAAGCGCAGTGGTTCCGTCGTCTAATACAAGCAGCGCACCAAATGGCTCACCATCCTTGTCATTGTCAGGTGTAAGGAATCCGCTGGCAAGAATAAGTGCAGATTCTCCGCCAAGAGCGTTGGCATCGGCCTCGAACGAGGCAATAACGTTACCACCGGCCGGTGCAATGTCGATAGTGTATGACCCGACAGCTACATCTGCATACGCAGGTGTTGTTGCACCATAAGTAACATCTGTTGCAAGAGGGCCAACATTTCGGGCAAATACATCAACTGCGGGTGCATCTGTTGTCCCATGGTGGATTCTGAACGAGAACGTATCCTCATCAGGAGCTGAAAGCTCTGCATTTGGAATCACAAATAGCTCAAGATCGATGTCTTCTCCCGAAGGATTTGCCTGGAATCCTGATGGATCGAGAACTCCGCTTGCTACCACGTAGTAGTTACCCGGATCGAAGAAGTTATTTTGGAAGGTAACTCCTGAACTCAGCGGCTCGCCCGTTGGGGTTACACCAATATCAACGGCTGTATTTGATGGCAGTTCAATGAAGCCTGTTGCACTTCTGAATGCAACATCTTCCAGAGTTAGCGTGCCGTCCACATAAATATCGACGGATGAAACGGCCGGATCTGCTGAGTTATGAATGATCTGAACCTGAGTTGGAACTGTAACAGGTGAGATGTCTCCCTCAAAGAAAGGAAATAACTGCGTGTCGTCATCAAACTGACCCAGTGATCCTGTAATATTTACAGGTCCCGTTGGAACCGGTGTTCCGGAGCTGAAGAACGTATTGTTTCGAGCGAGTCGAATGATGAATGTCTCGCCTGCTTCGTTTTCGAATGTAACATTCACGCCACTGCCAGAGCTGATAGGATCTGTAGGCCAGTCTGCTTCGCTGGCTTCTGTAAGCGTTACGTTCTCCAAAAGTACACGTGACCCTTGAAGATCTGAATCAGCATTGTACTCCGCGGCAGTAATTACCTGAGGTTCAGGAAGCGGGTTTCCACTGTTGATTATTTCAAATTCAATAACTTCAATGTTCTGTTGATTTCTGAAAACTGCTGTTTCACCAACAATTCGGATGCTGTCGCCTGGTGCAACAACCACACCTGATCGGGCACCTCCAGAATCGAAGTCTGTGACGTTGATGCCGGCCGTGTTATCCTGCACATAGTAATCTGCAACACCGAACCCGAAATCGGGTGAGCTGACTAATCCGGTAATTTCGAAGAACGATCCTGCTTCAGCAGCTCGTGCTTCTGCAATGGTTGCGCCGGCTGGAGTGACGGTTAGTACGCCGGACACATTTACGTTTTCTTCCCAGAATCCGCCGCCTTGTTCAGTGTAACCGCCGTATACATACTGCTCCTGCTCGTAACGGTAACGGGTAGCGTAGTAATAGGTGCCTGGCGCAAGACCATCGCCGATTGTTGCTACGTACTCGTCGTTATTACCTTTCTGCTCATTGTAAGTTGCTTCGGTCCATGACTCTTCTGACCAAGTAGCCGGGTCAGTATCTGTAGAAGAAACTCCAACCCAAGCATTCATACCAGCAGGGGCACCATCTGCTTCGGTAATACCTTCTGCGTAGACCTGGCCGTATACGTCAACGGTTTCAGTAGTAGTAATGGTGGCATCTGGTGGCCATTGGAGATTAGCATACGCGATTGACTGCGTAAGAGAGAACTCTTCAAGCGTAAGTACGGTACCATCAGCTAATACAGCAATAAGTGCTAATGCATTATTCCCTGTTTGGTTGCCTTCAAGAAAGAAACCTGAAGCCAGAACCGTAATTGCAGCGCCACCGGCATCTAGGTCAGCGAGCGGAGCAGCAAATGATGTAACAGGTTCTCCATCTGCAACTGCTACAGTAATCAATTCATTGTTGGGATCAATTGGTGTATACCCAACAAAACTAGGATAAGTAAGACCACCAATTGCGGGTGTCTGGTCACCTGTCTGTTCGAGGTACACATCTACAGCGGGTGTATCGGGTGAACCGTGCTGAACCAGCAGGTCTACCTTTGCCGGGTCAGTTGCTTGTGTCTGAGCGCCTGTAAATAGTTCAAGTGAGAATTCTTTACCTGCTGTGTCAGAAAATGTGAAATCATTGACATTTAGCACACCTGATGCAACTGCAATGTAGTTTTCATCATCCGTTAAATTAACGACAATAGGATCAAGAGCTGCTTCAATACCCTGGCCTGCAGGAGCTATTTCAATGGAAAGATCCACACCTGCCGGGACAGACATGAAATTGGTAGCAGATCGAAACGCTACATCTGAAAGAAATGACTCTCCATTCACGAAAATATCAACAGATGAAACGGCAGGATCCGGTGAGTTGTGAATAATTTGGAGTCCCGCACCTTGCAGATCCAGATCAGCACTTGAGCGTGCAAAAATTTGTGGAGACGATCCGTAGCCACCAACAACACCTGTTACATAAAGAGTACCGGTAGGAATTGGCTCACCAATATAGTCAGCGCCGAAATAGTCGGTTCTGAACGTTAGCGTGTTGCCATCTCCATCTTCCAGAGTGTAATTTGTTCCCGTGCTAAATTCACCTGTTTCCTGGAATGTAACACCCTCGATAAGCACAAGCTTACCGGTGTCATCGAGTGAAAGGTTGGGAATCGTGATAGTTTCGGGGTCAATCGTATTACCTGTTGATGTGACTGTAGCATCTGCAGCTCCGGCATCTAATTCAAAACGAAGTAGTGCGTCGTTATTTGTTAGGTTCAAAGTACCTTCGAGACCTGTGATTCCGTCTCCAATAGTTGTGCCGTCAGTAAAACTATCGTCTAAGTCAACAGACCAGATACCAGCAGTGCCGTCAACAAGCATTCGGCGGCCACGGAAACTATCATAAAAGTGCACGAGAGCTTCGCCGGTTAATCTATAGCGTGTTTCACCGTCAGCTGTACCATTTCGGAGCTCTGCAATAGTAGAAACTTCTGTAGGTGTTGGCAGAGATATTCCGTCAGGGCCTAAAACCAATACATCACGAAGACGCTTGGCGGATGGGCTATTCGGTCGGTTGAATCTAAATGTCACATCTGACTCTCCAAGAACTGAAGCATCAAATACCATCTCAGCCGCTTCATATGAAGAGCCGGTTGGTGTTGGAGACGTATATGTTTGGGCGTCCCATGTTGTACCACCATCAATGGAAACTTCCACCGTTAGCGGCCCATCATCGCCACTGCCAAATTTAGCGACTTGAAAGGAAAGTGTAGCTTCTGTAACGCCGCTGAGATCGAAAGACGGCGATGTTAATTGAGATGTTGTTTGGTTAAGAAGAGCATATCCTCCGGCCGAATCTCTGAATTCCATATCGGTGGCGGTCCAGTCTGCCGGAGCAGTACCGCTTCTTAGATCGTTTTCTAATAAAACCTGACCAAATGATGTTGACGCAGAAAATGCAAATAGCATTAGTGCACCGAGCATCAGCTTACTGATCGTAGCTAAATATTTCATAAATATTGATTTAGGTTAGTATTTGTTTGTATTTCAGGAGAACTATCATCAATGAACATCCTGCATTGTAAGTGACGTAAGAGTAACGAAAAAGCGCTACAATTTCATTACCCTAATGTTAAACTTCGAATTCAATCCAGCACGTTCCCGGAGTTGGAGGAAATATCGATTTTTACAAATATTAGCTCTACAGGTCAGGGCGCAATCCAGTTTTTATCCCATGAGTCTGATTCATGTGACCTTTTGCACAAAAACGCCAGGTGCTCCATCCCCGAGAGCTGAAGGGCCTTTATTTTAACTGCCGAGCAAACAATAACTGTGAAATAATCGTATCTGTAAGCGTCGGGCCATTTATGTGCGTCTTCTGGTTTATCAACGACAGAACCCGGGGAAACAACTGGAGTGTACGCCTTTTGGGCATCGCCCTGCACATCTTTCCATCGGCTTTCGGCAAGGTCATCCTGATTATGAATCGCTGCTTCTGCTTCAATCCGAACCTGAACTCGCTTTGACGGATCCCAGAAAAGGGCAGAAATGATGGGATTAGATTCAATCTCTTCCACTTTGGAAGTACGATGGTCGGTATAAAACTCAAACGCCCAGTCGTCTGAAAATGACCTCAGGACAACCATCCTGCTCTGCGGAATAATCTTTTTTGATGCGTTGACAGTGGCAACAGAGAAAAACCGAAACTTGTGTCTTGTATCAACTCCCGCGCGTTTGAGCTGATCATGTACTTCATTGAAGGCCTTATCTAAAGAGTGGTCTTTTTGAATGAGCATGAGGCTGGGTAAGGTTTTGTGTTTGCTTCGAGTAAAGATAAACTAAGATTGGAGGGAATAGGTTCAATTGGAGATGGGCTTAATAGGTCAGCTGGTCAACTGTTGAACTGACAAACTGTAGCACTAAAGAAAAGAAAAGCTGCGCCGGTTGTCACATCGGGCAGCCTCAAAACACAAGCAGAGGTTACTGCTGTTTGGGCATACTTAATTCCAATCTGAAGGTTTCAAGTAGACCTTCAGATTGGAGAGCAAAGCCCTCTCCAAAATTAGCGTCGCTGAACTTCTTCAATGACAGGCTCATCTCCATCTATAATGTCTGATTTTTGGATACGTAGTTCGGTTCGGGCCGGAAGGGCTGAATACCTGCCGTTCCAGTTTACCGTAATCATCAGCATGTCGTCATTGTCCAGAGACCGAAGTGTTGAGCCATAATCCCGGACGGTTTGGGTCAGCGTAGTATGAAACCGGTCTACGAGGTCGCGGACGGTTTCATCAGGCAGTGTTCTTTGTTGTTGCTCTACTCTTTCACGCAGCTCCTTCACTGAACGCCTCATACTGTCGGGGTTGAATCTGGGAGCATCCGGCGCAAAGGCACTGTCGATTCTTTCGGCAATGTTTCCAATTTCTTCAAAATCGATCTCATCAAGCATATTGGAGATATTAATCGAGAGACTGTCTGATTCAATTCGTAACTCCTCGATATTAATATCAAGATCACCAAAATCGAACCAGCCGCCGGTCCGCATCGAGGCGTTGATTGTGAAACTCGCTCCAAGTCCGGGCAGGTGCTCCACGACAGGAGATCGACGAACCCGGATGGTGTCGGACACCTCCTGCAGTGAGGTTTGAAGGATTGAGGCAAAGACCGTCAGGTCCCTGTCCGTATCGCGCTCTGCCAGGTTTACCACTTCGACGCGGCTTTCAAATTCCCCATCAGATATGGATCGGTTATCATATGCGCGGATGTCCGAGGCTGTAGCCCAAGCCGTAAGATTTGCCACTGTTCGCCTTGATGCAGCCGTGCCGGGTCGAATAGTGAACACCCCAGCTCCGTAACTGTGGGGCCCCATGGTCAGCCGGATGACCTCATCACCGGGAAGTTGCCTGAACAGCGGCGCATAATTTTTTAAGTACTCCATGAACCGCTCTTCTACAAATTCCCGGCCGAGTTCGCGCAACTCCTCAGGCTCAGGATCTTCATCAATGTGAATTTCTGTCTGCTCTTCCAGCACAACCCTGACAAATGCAGGCGTGAGGTTTGCACCGATTCTGAAATGAATGCCATAGCCGGGAATATACTGGCCGGTTACCTCCCGAATGTGCCGGCTGCTAAAACGGGACGCTGAAGGTTCAGCTTCAAAAAGTTCCTCAATGATCCCTTCGGCAATGCGGATATCGCGGTCAAAGCGGTCGGCTGACTGGGCCGCAAGCTTTCCCGAAAACAGTGTGATTAAGAGAATTATTGACGATAAAAAGATGTGTTGAGTTTTCATAGGTTTCACTCGTTTGGTTGTTGAACATTCAGTGCAAAAATAAGGTCTTCCAGGGCTTCTTCGGTCTGAAGGAACCTGTAATACGTTTCTTCCTCGAGCTGTGCCAGCCCCTCGCTTACCAGCACAAGGTCCTGCTGGCGCCGCCGGTTGTAATAGGTAGTGAGGGTTTGAATCACGTTTTCCATCTGCTGCTGATGCTGCTCGCGCGTTTGCTCAAGAGCTGTGGCCATTACATGGTTATTTTGCTCCTGCAGCTCGCTCATCATGGTATAAAATTCATCCTCTGTGATGAACGACTCAGTTTCGGCAGGTTCCTCAACAGGCTGCGGCTGAGGCGTGCCGAACGAAATCAGAGTTCCTTGTTCTGTCTGGTTGATTTGAAGATTCACAAATGAAAACACGGCTACGGTCACCAGGATAGCAGCTGCGACAGCGGCAAATGTTTTCAGGAAATATATTTTTGGATTTCCTGATGGGTTGGATGTTTTATCACCAGCAGTGTGATTCTCCTCAGTCCGAATCAGCATTAGTTTTTTCGGCGTGATCTCATCAGACTCTTCCTGCAAAAGATTGCGGGTAGCCTGCATCTCGTTGAGCTCCTGCTGCAGTTCAGGTTGATTGCGCAGCAACTTTTCAAATTCTCGTCGCTCGTTTGGCCCCATCTCATCATAGAGATAGTCCATCAGTTTGGATTGTACGTCGTTTTTATCCATTGTTCAGATAATCGTGTTTGATATTCCAGTGGGTCAATACTCGCCGGGTTGATTTAAGCCCGTAATAGAGGCGGGATTTCACAGTACTTTCCGGTTCCTCAAGAATGTCGGCGATTTCCCTGAACTTAAGGCCTTCATATTCTTTCAGAATGATGACAGTCCGCTGCTCGTCAGGGAGCGTGAGCAACGCTCTTTGAAGAATGGTGCCGAGCTCTTTGTTTTGTAAGTCGGTATCGGGTGCTATTTGATCTCCCTCAAGTCTGCCCGACTGTTCGATGTACGCTTCAAGAGATGTGGACTTTCGCCGGCCGGCGCGCTTCAGTTCATCCAGGCAGAGGTTGTTAGCGATTCTGTATATCCAGGACGAAAACTTCTCTGGATTCTTCAGGGTGTTCACATTCTGATACGTTTTGATAAACGTTTTCTGGGTGATGTCGTGCGCTTCATCTTCATCAGCAAAAAAGCGATAGGCAAACCGGTAGATTTTTGAGTGCCACTTTTCTACGAGTTGGGTATAAGCGGCCCTGTTGCCGTTTTGTACCTGTTTAATAAGAAGCGTGTCGTCCATGTTATCCATCAGTTAGCCTGATTTATCCCCGAAAATTCTTCAGGTTCTGAATGTATGACGATACAGGTCTGAAAAAAGTTTTAAGCGAAATGAAAAAAATTGAGATCGGTAAAATGGAGTGGTTTGAAAGAGAAGAAAATTGCCGAAGGTTTTCATTACTATCCGCCTGCACGCTGTATTTGCGGGCTGAAGGATTAGGGGCGCCCATCAGCCGGTCCAAACGGATTTCTTCGTAACAAAACTCCCATATGGGGAGCAGCCGACAGTTGAGTAATTACAAAATGTGAGGCCCTCTAATAGCTAATAGCTAATCGTCAATTGCCTGGAAAACCATCTGCCGAAATTTCCATCCTGACTGATCTCCGGTTGGTCCTTGTGTTTGTTTGAATAAAATTCCAATGACATTTTCTTCCGGATCGGCAAAGTAAGAGGTGTTAAAATAGCCGCCCCAGTCAAATGTACCTTCACTGCCACGTCCACCCATCGTTTCCCCATTTTCATCAATCAGCCCAAATGCCAGGCCGTAGTCTTTCCCGCTTTCTCCAAGTAGATCGGCCACCTGATTTTGCATCATAAATTCAACGGTCGTACGGCTAAGAAGGCGGATGCCGCCATATTCACCATTGTTCAAATACATTTGCAAAAACTTAGCATAGTCCTCGACTGTGCCGGATAAGCCGGCACCACCTGAGAAAAATGTCATAGCACCTGTTTTGGGATAGTCAGGATCATAAAATGTTTCGGGGTAGGGTGTCCACTTTCCATTCTCATCTTTTTGCTGCACGGTTACAAGCCGGTCGTGTTTAGCTTCCGGCAGGTAGAATCGCGTATCATCCATACCCAGAGGGTCAAAAATCCGTGTTTGAAGAAACTCATCAAACGGCATCCCTGACATCACCTCAATAAAATACCCAAGCACATCAAGACCTTCACTATATGTAAACGCCTCGCCCGGTTCATGATGCAGCGGCAGTTCCGCCAGCCGGGTCACGCTCTCTTCAATTGTGATGGATTCAGTCGTGAAAAGATCGGTGACACCCGCTTTCTCATAGATCATTTTGAAGCGTTCATCTCCGTCAATAACACCGTAGCCTATGCCAGATGTATGAGTAATCAGATCCCGGATGGTAATCTGATTTTCTGCGGGAACAGTTGTGTACGTAGTATCGTCGGCGTTGAACGTGTCGAGTATCTGCGCCTCGCCAAAAATCGGTAGATAGGTTGAGATGGGATCATCAAGCCTGAAGTAGCCCTCCTCCCAAAGCATCATTACAGCTGTTGACGTGATCGCTTTTGTTTGAGACGCAATCCGAAAGATGTCATCCCGCTCAAGTTCTCTGCCGCTTTGGTTATCAGCCATCCCAAATGATGTGTGATAAATAATTTTGCCATTTCGTGCAATGAGGGCTACCGCGCCCGGAATCCGGTTTTCTTCGATCTGTTCAGCCAGCATACTATCAATCAGTGAGAGGCGTTCCGGTGACATGCCGTAATTTTCTGCACGCCCTTCAGTGAGGGGTGGTGTAGAGACGATAGAATTGGTTTGAGCGTGGCTTACAATTGTAAACAGACTGAAGAAAGCAGCGAATAGAATTCTCATGAGGTTTGAATGAAAGGTTAATGGGTTTTGTAAGGTCAGCTCAGGTGTCTGTGACATTTACTAAAGAGCAGATCGTGGTTGTTTCTATATAAAAACCGTAATCCGAAATTCCTACACGCAGATTTAAATTAAGTTGAAATACAGGCTGCCGGAAATCAGGTTTCAAATTATTGCCAGGGAATGCCCGCGTAAACGAAATTTTTGATTTATAACCTGAGTTCGATTGTTATCATTACTGAAATACATTTAAAGCAGTCCGGTAAAAGGCCTGTTATCCCGCATTCCGAAGTAGAGAGATGGGATCGCCCATCCCCATAAAGGCGGTATATACAGTATTCAAAATTGAATTAACTAAATGACCGCCCTTTTTGGTCAGCTTTAGATATTTTTCCCTATTTTCGAATTGAACTTTGGTTTATACTTTTGTTAGATAAACTCACTATTATACACGGCTGGCTGTATAAGCATCGTATGAGTACAAATTTTAACTTCTTGTCTTCTATAAATTGTCTGTAATTCGAATTTTCTCTGTAATACTACTGCTGATTGCCGTTGTCGGATCATACCTGGCTTTTACGGGTATCAAACCGGAGCCGCCTGCAGCTGAGCCTGACTTAGCGTCTGAGCCCAAACCCGAGGAATGGGTAATGGACGATTCGATGACCACATTTCTGGATGAATTTGAGCAGAGTTTTACCGAGGGGCTGATCGCCAAACAAATCCCCGGTGCGGCTGTTGCGATTGTTAAAGACGGGCGGGTTGTCTATCAAAAAGGATTTGGCGTGAAAGAGGCAGGCAACCCCGAAAAAGTTGACGAACATACCGTGTTCAGGCTGGGAAGTGTGTCAAAAGGTTTTGCCTCGGTTCTGACGGGTCTGTTTGTTGAAGAAGGATTGGTCAGATGGGATTATCCAGTCTCGAAGTATTTAGAAGAGTTTAAGCTGAATGATCCCGAACAAACCAACCGGGTTCAGGTCCGGCACCTGCTATCTCATACATCTGGGTTGCCGCGCCACGCATATACGAATCTGGTGGAAGACGGGCTAACATTAGACCGCATTATTCCACGCCTGGAACGTGTTCCTTTGATCGCGAAAGAAGGCGATCAGCTTTCGTACCAAAACGCAGCCTATTCAGCGATAGAAAAAGTACTTGAATTCCAAACCAACACCGACTTTAATTCCCTGCTACACGAAAGATTGTTCAGTCCACTTGGGATGGAATATTCCTCGGCCAGTTATGACAGCATACGGAATTCCGGGAATGTAGCACTGCCTCACGTCTATTATTCCCGAGCACGCGGCCGCGTTCCAATCTCGATTTCAAGAAAATATTACAATGCGGTGTCTTCCGGCGGAATAAATGCGTCAGCCTCAGATATGGGGGAATGGCTGCTTCTGTTAACCGGGCACCAACCCGGTGTCATCTCTAAAGAAACGCTTGAAGATATTTATACTCCGTTCGTAACCATGAATAACCGCCGATACAGCAGACACTGGGTAGGCGTCAATAAATCGCATTACGCCATGGGATGGCGGGTCCTTGATAATCACGGACAAAAAATCGTCTATCACGGTGGTTATGTGAACGGGTACCGCAGTGAGATTGCCTTTGCACCGGAGGATGGCATCGGGATCTGTATTCTCATCAACACCAGCTCGAGCTATCCGCTGACGGTTATTCCGGATGTTTTTGAGTACTTCCGGTCGGAAACACATTCTTTGGGCATGACTGCGGAATAATAGTTGTTTCTTTCGAACCGATTATGAATAACAATTTCTTTCAATCAATTCCGGTTGATTCACTCAGACTAATCTTAGATGCAGAAAATCTGAAACCTAAGAGCTAATTGTTCCTCAGCACTTAGGTTTTATCTGAGTTCCATGGTTATCAAATTTAAACCAGGCAGTAGTCTTTCAGTTTAACTTTGTGTTTTTTATACCCTCGAAATTTGTTTTGTTACAAATGGATAAGTGATAGAGGAATCAAATTTCAGATGAGCCCTCCCTTGCTACTTTAATTCACGCTCACTCACTCATAAGGAATCCGCCCCAGAATATACTGAATCGTCTCAAGCCGGGCGGGGGCTTTATCATTGGCATCGATCACATTCCAGGGGGCGTGATCACTGTTTGTCTTTTCGAACATCCTCTCTTTGTAGGTGGTGTAATCCTCCCATAATTCTTGTGCGCGTTCATCAACAGCCGTCATTTTCCACTTTTTCAGCGGATCGCCTTTGATATCCTTAAAACGACTGGCTTGCTCTTTTTTGGTGATTGAGAAATAGATCTTAATCAGGTGCGTGTCGGACTGGATCAGCATTTTTTCAAACTCATTCACCTGCGACATAAAAATCTCGTACTCTCCATCTGTGCAGAAACCGTTGACCGGCTCCACCACAGCCCGATTGTACCAGCTGCGGTCAAAAAACACCATTTCGCCGGGATTGGGCAGCTGCGAGATATACCGCTGAAAGAACCACTGCTTGCGTTCATCTTCGGTTGGCACGTTTAGCGCTACTATACGATAGTGTCTCGGGTTGATGCGTTCCGTAAGCCGGCGGATTGCCCCGCCTTTACCTGCCGCATCACGGCCTTCAAAGAGCACTACCACTTTTTTGTCATTTTCGATGACCCACTGCTGAAGTTTGATGAGCTCTTCCTGCTCTTCTCGAAGGCTGTGGGCATATCGCACCTCAGACAGCGCTCGTTTCACGCTCGGTTTAGACCGGCGGAGAAGGGCGCATTTACCCAATTCTGAATTCAGTAGTCCTAAATCTTCGTCGCTGAATTTCATGTGGTCAGATGTCAATTTGTTTAGAACTGCGATGGTACTGCATCACGATATTCGGGTCGGGCAGCACTGTGGCTTCGGACTCTCCTTTGCCGTCGTAATTGAAGCGTGAAAGCACGTACCGCATACTCTCCAGCCGCGCCTGTTTTTTGTCGTTTGCCCTAACTATAACCCACGGGCTGTAGTTGGTATGGGTTTTGGCAAACATCTGCTCCTTGTAGTGCGTGTAGCGGTCCCACAGCTCCTGCCCCTTCCTGTCTACCGGGCTGTATTTCCACTGTTTGAGCGGGTTTTTTAGCCTTGAGTCAAACCGCTTCTGCTGTTCATTCCGCGATATCGAGAACCAGAATTTGATGATGATCAGGTTGTCTTCATAGAGCAGATGCTCAAACTCCGGGACCTGAACAATAAACTGTTCGTACTCTTCTTCGTTGCAAAACCCCATCACGGGCTCTACCACGGCACGATTATACCAGCTGCGGTCAAAAAAGACCATCTCACCCGGGTTGGGCAGTACTTTGATGTAGCGCCGAAAGTACCATTGGCCTCTCTCAACTTTTGTGGGCTTGGTAAGAGCGACTACACGAGACGACCGCGGATTGAGGTGCTCCTTAAACCGTTTGATGCAGCCTCCCTTTCCGGCGGCATCACGTCCCTCAAAAATAACGGCCAGCCGGCGACCGGTCCGGGCGACCCACTTTTGCAGATTCACCATTTCGATCTGAAGCTGTTTCAGTTCAGCCTCATACTCAAGTTTTCTGAGGGTTCGATCAATGGGGATATCGTGTTTTCGGGCCAGGTCAATGAGTTCAGACCGGGTGGATGCTTGCTTCAGGTGATCAGCTTCAAATGCCATAAATCGTGGATATTTTAATCTTACGGAGACAACGGGCAGCTTTTGCCGTATTGAGTCGTGTTTTGTTCTGTTGTGATATCATATTATCAGGAAGGTACAATTCGACGGGAGAAAGTCAATGGTTTGTTGAACTGCACTAAATTCTCTCCTGAGAGAAAACAGATATTAATGATCAAAAAAACCTTTGTGAATGCGAAAGTGCCTTACTTGGCGCATAGGTGAAAATAGGTTTTACCGGAAAGTTTGTGGGTACATGTTATAATCCTATTCATAGTCTTATTAAGCCAAATGGGTCATTCAGAAAGTTAAACGAGTCATTTGATAGAACAAAACATGTTGCTTTTGCAGATTCTTCACAAAACGGAAAACCACCGTTTTATTCAGAATGACAATGATTCGGCTTGGGGTATCGGGCGGCGTGACGACAAGACGATATTGAAAATGTAGAATGCAACCACGCCGCCCGTATGCTCACCAAAGAGCGTGTCATCCTGATCGAGCCATTGTTGTTGATGGCGAAGAGAAGGATCTGCAAAAGTAATGACCTATAAATTTGGAAAATGTTGAACATGGTCTAAGCGATTATTCACATATTTTGTCATCAACCCACAAACTTTCCGGTAGAACCTGAAAAATTTAGGATCACTAAATCAGACTTAATTCAATAAAGAACAGTGCCGATGATTAAAACAACCGTTTGAAGTATCAGATAACGTTAATAAGTAAAAGCAAGGTCAGTAAGGGGGCATCGGTAAAAGGAGGCCAAAAGAACTAATTCGGCTCTATGACGGGATTGTACCTATGAGCTCAACCAGCAGTATTTGCTATTCATCAGAGAAAAACGACTTAAAATGATGCTTAATTTTTACCCAATAGCCCAATCCGGTTTAGGAAAATTACGATTGCTTCCTCTGCTTGCGTTGCTAACTCTGACTTTCTGCAGTAAAGAGCCCGATCTCTCAGATATTAAGCTCAGTGATTTGATTGAGCCAACCACTTATACCGATGTGAAGCTTCAGTATGATGCAGACCGTTCTGAAGAACTTGGTGTACCATTTTTTGCTCAATACACATCTAACGGAGACCTTTTCACGGGAACTCAAAAGGTATATTATGTCGAGAATGATAGTCTGCATATGGAGCTTTACTATGAAGATGGGTTCAATACCGGCTCTTTGATGACCAAAGATGGGGATATCTATCTGCAAAAAAGTGACTTGTATTTGGATAAGCCTCATCTTGAGGAGATGTATGTCAATGAGGTTTTAGTCTATCAAGACCTCCATCCCGGTAAAACCGAAGATGGTTTGGGGCATGTTCGTTTGTGGCACAGAAACGGACAGTTGGAGCTTGAATCATTCTACACCGGGTATACCGGAAACAAATTAAAACAGGGACTCATGACAGAGTATGATGAAGAGGGGCGCATCACTATCCAGCAAAGGTATGAAGACGGGGAGCTGGTTGAAAAAATAAAATAACCGAAGCAGATTCTATTAAAGGTATAGACTTTTCGAGGTACCCCAGAAAAGGAGATTCAAAAGAAGAAATTATAACGTATGAATACGGAGTCTCCCGGGTTTTTCAATCCAGCCAATACATCTCCAGCATTTCGCTACACAACATTTTGGTGTTGTTCATTATAATTCTTTGCACAAGCTGATGTTCGTTTTTTGATATGATATCTCGTTTCTTCATCATATTCCAACCATTCTAAGAATAACAGTGTTAAAACTTTCATATGAAGCAAGGATGACCTTAACAGCATTGGTTATATGCTAATTTTACCTGCAATATCAAAAACCTGAATAGAGTTGAAAAAACTAGTCGACAGAGAAAAACTCAAATTGATATACGAGAAAGGTAAAGGTGCCTGGACTTACCATATTGTTATTCCTGAAACCGCAGATATCAAAGGCAAATGGGGCTTACTAAAAGTTTCGGGACTCATCGATGATTATGAGCTGAAAGAAATGAACTTGGCACCTCGAAAGGACGAGGACAAAATGATCTCGATAAATAAGGAAATTAGAGATGCCATTGGCAAAAGTGGAGGCGACGAGGTTACAGTAACACTGTTTCTGCATACCCAAGATAGAATTGATGGAAAATCGGATATCCTTCAATGTTTCAATGATGCCGGCGTACTTGGCAAATTTAAAGCCCTAAGCAGAGAGGAAAGAGATGAAATTATAGGGAATATTACCGCAAAAGGTACCGAGGCAAAACAAATTGAACAGATCAACCTTCACATCAACCAGTTGCTCAATTAGATTTATACTGAAATAGTATTGGTCGACATCTCTAATGATAAAAATAGAGTCAGAGACTTCACCACGTCATCTGTAACTACTCAATCCAATACCCCTCAAGCATCACCCGGCTCAACGTCTGGGTATGGCTCACATCATCAAGCGGATTTTCATCAAGCATAATGAGGTTGGCCACTTTTCCTTCCGCGATACTCCCCATAGTCTCATCCATATTCAGAAAACGGGCGGGTATGATTGTGGCTGACTTTAGAATCTCGGCGGGCGACATCCCCGCATCAGCCATAAACTCGAGCTCTTTGTGAGCGCTATAGCCGGGGACCATGGTTGGGTTTCCGGCATCTGGTCCCGTCATTACAGGTACGCCGGCTTCAATATTTTCGATGAATCTGTAATGCGATTTTAAATAGGTATGCCAAGATCCCTTCAGCTCAAATCATTTGTGAGAGATCCTGAGTGTCCGCCTTTTGAAAACTTCTTTTCGTTGAACTCCGATGATTCCCCTTTCGGAATAGATAAACTTTTCCAGTCGTCTGATTTTATCATTTTAGCGATGTATACGATTTGCCCAACATGATACGCGCAATGGGCCAGCTGACGATTCACGGCCTTAATGATAGAGTGCTCTTCGTTTCTGATATAAATCTTGGTGTCAAAATTAGACTCGTCAATCGTATCAAACCCATCAAACAGGCAGGCCCAGCCTTTTTCCCAGGCCGTTAACAGCTCATCACGGGTTTTTATGACGGGCTCAAACTCCTCGTCGCGTTTTCTCCACTCTTTTTCACCATCGGTGGTAAGGAAATCTGTCCACCGCGAAATCATGTTGCCCGACAGGTGGCTGACCAAAATCGCGATAGAATTGGACTGATCATTATACTGCCAGAAAAGATCTTCATCTTCGAGCTGGTTGAAGGTTTTATCTCCCATTTCCTTATAGAATACAAACTGCTGCCGGGTGGAGGTTAGGTACTCAAGTATCATAACGTTTCAGAATTTAGGTGAGAATTTTGACAGGAATCTGTAAAACAGATCCCTTCAGTGAAGAGCTTTAATTTATTCTTTCCGATCTATTTTGCGAATAGATTCCAGCAAGCTTTGCATTTTCTGAGAAATAGATTTTTCTAAATCCATTGAAGACTCTGAATTATCTTTCTCTCTTAGGCTGCTAACAAGTTTAGTGACCTGATAAAAAGAACCCAAAAGTCCGAATACAATGAAAATAAAGAAGAAATAGATGATGTCCCGCAGACGATCAAGAGCTAACCCAAGGTTATTAGCGTATGAAAGAAGTTCTTCGTTTGACTGCGAATCCCCGATTGATTCCGGTAGACCTGAAGGACTTATAAATGAAGGAAATGGAAGCAAAAACATAAAGACGACTATCATGAATCCACTGGAAAATATCATAATATTCAAGTCGATGATTGTTTTATCGATCTCATCTTTCGGTTTGCCTTTCCAGAACTTATAGCTAATCGTTAAAAGAACTATAATAACAGCCGCAACAAGGATTACATAGATGAAACCTGATTCTAATATCATGATGGACGGATAAGGGTTGCTTTAAATCTTGTTTTGATGAATAGACTTATCATTATAAAGGGTAAGTCAAATATGTATATAATTCCGAATTTATTTAAAAAACTAAAGATGACGTGAGCCTCTTTCTTTTTTCCCCACGCTTGACTATCTATAAGAATCAAAATTCAACAATTAAGCGGAGCAAATCATGGCAGAAAAGAGCGATTACTTAGATTATTCAGGGGCAGCAGACCAGTTTACCGGCGGCATCAATATGATACCGATCTCAACTCCAAAGGGAGAGTTTAAGGTGTATACAAAACGGGTTGGGAATAATCCCAGGATTCGGGTATTGCTTCTTCATGGCGGACCGGGCGCTACTCATGAACTCTATGAGTGTTTTGATGGATACCTGCCTTATGAAGGAATCGAATATATTTACTACGATCAGCTTGGATCTTATTACAGTGATCAGCCAAATGGAGAGGAATTATGGACGATCGACCGGTTTGTGGATGAAGTAGAGCAGGTGCGAAAAGCCCTGGAATTGACCAAAGACAATTTCTTTCTGCTGGGTCAGTCTTGGGGCGGAATGCTGGCGATGGAGTATGCACTGGCGCATCAGGATCTTCTGAAGGGACTCATTATTTCGAATATGATGGCTGACGTTAAAGCCTATAACAAATATGCTAAAGAGGTGCTGGGTCCCCAGATGCCGGATGAGGTTTATAAAGAAATTCTTGAGCTTGAAGAGAAGGAGGACTTTGAAAATCCGCGCTATGAAGAATTGCTGATGGAGCACCACTACACCGACCATGTGCTGCGAATACCACTGGATAAGTGGCCCAACTCCATACAACGAACATTTTCACACCTCAATAAAGAGGTCTATATGTATATGCAGGGGCCAAGCGAATTTGGCATCACCGGTGGTGCCACACTGGAAAACTGGAATCGAACAAAGGATCTCCCCAAAATTGCTGTTCCAACGCTTACCATTGGCGGCACACACGACACGATGGATCCAAAGCATATGGAGTGGATGGCGAGCGAAGTTCAGAACGGCCGCTACCTGCACTGCCCTGACGGAAGCCACCTGTCGCAGTATGACGACCAGAAAACCTATATTAACGGTATTGTGACATTCCTGAAAGATGTGGATAGCGGAGAGTTTTAAACTGCCCGCGTTTTAGTCACTTAACGCAGTAATGGGCGTTAGTTCAACTTTTCGAAACTCCACTTCGGCGCCTTCCGCCTGAAGTGCAATGTGTCCGCTTTCGGCGGTGGCATCATACCCGAAATTGACCATGTCACCGTTGACCCAGACTTTAATTGAGTCGCCCAGCGTTTCGATCGTCATCCGGTTCCACTCTCCCAATGGATTTTCTGAATCTTCCGTTAAATTAAGAATATGCCGGTTCTCTCCCTCGCGGATACCCCATTCCTCTTGCGGCCCTCGTCGGTCTACCATATCAGGTACGGTGATATCCTCTACAATCACCCAAAAATCCCCGGCATTTTCATGCATCATCTGTACCTCAATTGATTGAGGAAACATCCCATATAGCGCTCTCGGGGTGGATGCATGTACTAAAACTCCGCAGTTTCCCGGTTCGCCCGGAAACCGATACTCCACGTCCAGGCGATAATCGGAATACTCTTCATCTGTAATCAGGTGGCCTCGCGGGTCACCAAGACTGACCAGCATGCCGTCTCGCACAATAAAAGCCTCGGTAGTATCCGGGTTTTCATCCATTGCCGGAACATCTGCATGCCAGCCGGTAAGATCTTCGCCATTGAAAAGAGAAATAGTGTCTGTTCCGCTTTCAGATGTTTCAGGTTGAGACTGAGATTCTGATTGACAGGCAAGCATAGCGAAGAAAAGAACTGGAAGAAGATAAGCGGGTAGTTTCATGGCCGGATATAGTATGTTCTATATGTAGTTATGGAAGTAAGATAGACTTTTTCTGCAGAAGAAATGATCAATGGAGATGCCTTTTTGACTAAAGCATTGCAACGTAGATTTACCCTTCTGAACTGGCAGCCAGAAAATCATTTACTTCCAGCCAGTGAATGAATGCATCAAACCAACGATTGCTGGTGCGGTCCGGATTCCCAAGGCCGAAGCCATGGCCGCCATTTTGATAAAGGTGAAACTCGACCGGTACCCCCGCATCATACCAGGACTTGATGACGCCGAACTGTCCTCGAAAAAGAAAATCGTCTGTGGCGATAACATTAAACATAGGCGGAGCGTCATTTGGTACTTCAACCGGGCCCATACCGCCGTAGACCGGGCCAATAAAGGCCAGTTTCATAGTCTGTGAATTGATTGTTGAATGCATTGTAAGACCGGCACCTGCCGAAAAGCCAATCATACCCAGCCGATCAGTATCGACGCCCCAATCCTCAGCCCGGTCAACGATCATGGCATAAGCGGCCTCGGCATCTTCAAGTTGGTCAGACAGGTCTCTTTGCGGCCGGCTTGGTGGTTCTTCATTTTGCGGTGTATCAGCTGAGTCAGCTGCTGCTGTGTCAAAGGTTCGATTCATCGAGTCTCTGAAGCCGTCGAGTGACTCAGGGGTAGGGTGGAGTCGATACTTAAGCACAAAGGCGGCTATCCCCTGTTCGGCAAGTGCCTCAGCAACTTCCCATCCTTCATTGCCCAGTGAAAGCCATCTGAAACCACCACCAGGTGCAACGATTACTGCAGCTCCATTCGCTTTGTCAGGTTCTGGCAAAAACGGAGTGAGAGTTGCAGTAGAGATATTCCTCGCCATCGGGTCACCCCATTGGCGAAACCAGGTTTCGGGCGCGGTTTGCCCTTCGACTTCACCTGTACCGAGCGGAATAGCATTTGGCTCATCAGGAGCATCAAGCGGGTATATCGTTCCATCTTGTGCCACAGCGGATGTAGTGAAGAGAAGAATGGAAGCGGCAAATGCAAGAAATGTGGCGATTGAGGCAGTTAGCGTATGGTTCATAATTTTATCATTCATAGTTCGGTGATGGTTGATTTTAAATCAATCTTATGTAATTAGCATAACACCCTGTGCTCAAATGGGTTGGACCTTCTTTCAGCAATGTAACTAAAACAAGTTATTATTTATATAATCAGTTTAAAAAGATAAACAACGGTAATGCCCGATATGGAATCCCGGGTACAGTTAACTGTAATGTTGCTGTATAAATGAGTGACTCTTTCACACCAATAAAGACACGGAAAAGCTTGCTTATTTTGTGATCCCGTACTTCAGCGCCATTAATACGTGGCTGAATGTATCATTGTGAGTAAATTGTCAGTAAATAGTTATCAGAGGGTTTTGTCCTATCGAATTGTCTTTTACTTAAAACCAGATCGTGTTAAGGTGAAATGCCGTAAGTGGAGAAGTGCACCCCGGGTATCCGACGGCAAAGCCATCTGTATCAATTTATATTTGCCTGAAATTCTATAAATCAGACATAATGTCCAGAAGTCGTTCCCACGACTGATCTCGTGCCGACTTATTCGCCTCAGACCCATTCGGGTCATCCCCGCGGCGCATGTAAGCATGACCGGCTCCGTCATAAATCACGTAGTCGTATGTGTTACCATACTGTTCCATCAACTCTTCTGTCTCCGGAATTGTGGAGTTGATACGCTGATCGTCCTCGCCGTAAAAGCCATAAACCGGCACGGAAATATTGGCGTAAGCTTCTTCATCTGATGGCGGGCTTCCGTAAAAGACCATGGCTGCATCCAAGCCATCAGCATTGGTGGCATATCGGAATGTCTGTGAACCACCCCAGCAAAATCCACCCACGACGATTGTTCCGTTTGATGCATCAAGCCCTTCAGCGTATGACTGAACCACCATCAGGTCAGCCGTGATCTGGTCTGGGTTGAGCTGGTAAAGTGCATCGCGAGCGGCATCAGATGAAGCATAATCGGGCGTGCGGCTATGGTCCTCATCAAAACCAGAGAGGAGATCCGGGGCGATAGCGATATACCCGGCCTCAGCCATTTGATCGGCGAAACTTCGAACCCAGTCGGTGAGGCCGCGGTTTTCGTGGATCACAATCATTACGGGCACGTCCTCAGACGTTTCCGGGTAAGCAACAAAATTATAGACTTCACGGCCCTCTTGCTCCACAGTCACCCATTCGTGATGACGGGGTGAGTTTTCGAGCTGTTCCAGCGCAAAATTTTGTGCTGCAGAAAGTGTGGTCAGAAAAAAGGATAAGATCAGAAGGTAAATTAGTTTCATGAGTGGTATCGGTTATATATAAAACACTGGCTATTGGTTAATCATTTATTAAAACATTTTGCTGATGCCTAAATGAATTAGCCGCGTTTGGTCTCTAACATTGATTGCTTATCTCCCATTCGGTTGACATTAAAATATCATACTCTTCCACTTATCACTTTAATAAAGTTTTACTTACAAAACTTCAATTTTACCATAGATTTCTAACATAAATTGATCACTTCTCGGAGTACAGATATAAGCCGGACGCCGTTAGAACTTAATAACCAGATAACTACGGGTTAATTTAATTAGTTCTTGCTGGAAATTTTAAATGAATGAAAAATAATAACTTGAGTATACAAATGAGATTTAAGCCATTTTCCTTGTTTCTGACAGGATTGCTTCTCTTTCCCATACTGAGCACAGCGCAAAACTTACGAACATTAAATGCTTATGAAATAGAATCTTCCATCCAAATTGATGGCCGGCTGGATGAAGAAGCATGGCAACACGCGGATACGGCAATAGATTTTCAACAGTTTACTCCCGATGAAGGTGCGCCAGCCACGCAACAATCGGAAGTCAAAATTTTGTATGGTGAGGGCAGCGTATATATAGGAGCTGTACTTTATGATGAAAATCCGGAAGATATTGAACGCGCTTTGGCAAGAAGAGACGACTATAACCGCGCGGACTGGTTTCGGGTATCTATAGATTCATATTTTGATCGTCAAAATGCATATGCATTTGGTGTAAGTGCTGCGGGCACACAGTATGACGCAATCCAAACAGGCGGGGGGGTTCGCGGTATGGATACGTCATGGGATGCAATTTGGTACTCAGAGGTCAGTATTACAAGTGAGGGTTGGATAGTGGAAATGGAAATACCATACAGCATGCTGCGATTTTCAAACGCTGCAAATCTGACTTGGGGTATCCATTTTACAAGAAGAATACCAAGACTGGGGGAGGTATCTGAATGGCCGATGGTACCAAGGGTGGAGCGCGACAACCTGATAGCCAGCTTTGGCGAATTAAGAGAGATAAGAAACATAGAGCCAAGACCGAATATTCAGTTTCGCCCTTACACTGTCAGCAGGCTTAATAGGCAGGAAAATTTAAATACACCGGGGTCGGTACTTTCAAGTACGAGTTTCGATGCAGGTGGCGATCTCAAAATCGGATTAAGCCCCAATGTAACACTTGATGCCACCATAAATCCCGATTTTGGCCAGGTTGAAGCAGATCCTGCTGAATTAAATCTGTCGGCTTTTGAAACGTTTTTTGACGAACAACGCCCGTTTTTTGTCGAAGGGTTCAATATATATGAGTTTTCAGTCGGGCGAGGCGAACTTTTATATACCCGAAGAATAGGTGCTCAAAATCCAATTATTGGTGCTACAAAATTGTCGGGCCGCACAGATAAAGGAACTTCATTCGGATTTCTTGGTGCTGTTACCGGGGATGATTTTAACCCTTCAAACAATTATGGGGTAGGCCGTGTCAGTCAACAAATTGGCGATTATTCTTCTATTGGCTCTATACTAACTTTTTTTGATAGTCCTTACTCAAGAGGGGATGGCCGGCGTCGTAGTTATTCAGGAGGCTCAGACTGGGATTTTCGTTTTTTAGATAACAATTACGGCATTGAAGGATTTGCTTCTTTCACACATAGAACATTAACTGCAAAGGAGAATTCAGAAACAGGTTTTGCAGGCAGGTTGTGGTCTGTAAAGCGCCAGGGACAGTTGACAGGATTTACCGGGGTTGACGTCTTCAGTGATACATTTAATCCCAATGATATCGGACAGCTCCGTGCAAACAACTACATTGTAGGGTTGTCAAGAGTTGAGTACCAAATTAACAGAGGCCAGCCTTTTGGGCTATTTCAGCAGGCTAAGGCTGACTTTTTTGGCCGGCAAGGCATTTCATATGATAAGGGGCTGGATCTTGGAATGAGCCTGAATTTTGGATCTGAATGGACTTTAAAAACATTTCAGTCTTTTGAGATTGGTTTTTCATTCGATAATATTTTTGGCGGTTATGACCTTTTTGAGACAAGGGGATTAGGCCCGTGGGCGGAACCTTTAAGTTTTGGAATTGAACTGGAATATGAAACAGATGAGAGAAGATCATGGCAGTTATCTCCGGAGATAGCAGGGTCTTTTTTTGATAACGGTGGAAGGCAATACAGCACGGGAATGAGGGGAAACGTCAATGTTGGATCACGTCTATCTTTTATGGGAAATGTAGAGATAGAATGGGAAAGGGGTGTAGTTGCATGGGCAGCAAACGAATCATTCAGACGAAGAGGTTCCGACTGGTTGATTGGTAAAGAATCTGCGCCGCCGACGCGGCTCAGCCCGGAGGATTATGTATTATTCGATGATAAAGGATTGCTGGATTCCATATTTGAACAATCCCGCCGGGTGAATGACAATACATACTATGCCCCGGTATTTGGTGCTCGTGATACCCGGTCTATCGATTTTACTGTCAGAAGCACCATCACTTTTATACAAAATCTTTCCTTACAGTTCTATGGTCAGTATTTTATGGCGCGGGGTAAATATGATAATTTCCAAATTCTTGATAATCGTGATAATCTTTCTCAGTTTGACCCTTATCCAAAGAGAGATGAATTCTCTCTGAACAGTTTCCAGTCAAATACGGTTTTGAGGTGGGAATACCGGCCCGGCGCCACATTTTTTCTTGTATGGTCTCACGGACGATTTATTGAAGAAAGAATCAATCCATTAGCTCCTTTTGCTGACTCTCCCTATGAGAAACAGTTTGGTGATCAAATCAGAGATGTATTTGATATAATTCCCAATAATACTTTTATGATCAAACTGGACTATACATTTCTTTACTAACTGCAGTTATGAGACTTTCCGGAAAGGTAGGAGGCATTGGGGGTGTTCATACTGCCCTCCCTGATTTGCCTATCTTTCCCTGTTAGACGAACCTCTGCCCATATCAGCGGTTTAATTTTTCTGTATCATCAATGATGAAAGCTCGAGAGAGGTGCACGAGACTGCTTTCTTAGACAGTCTCACCCGCCTCAACAACAGTAAGCGAAACCTGATGGTCTTAAGCATCGAATAAAAGTGATAACCAATCAACAAATAACCAATTCCCCAATCTACTACTCCCCAAAAGACCCCGCAGGCCCAGGAAATACAACCGGACTTTCGTACCCGTCTTCCGACACGCTGGCCACGCCGAAGTAGTAATTGTCGATCACGATATTTTCGAGCGTGTATTCGGTGACGTTACCGGTGGGGCGCGCATTTGTCCAGACCGGAGAGGTGGTCAGGCGCCAGTAGACCTTGTAGCCTTCGAGCTGTGGGTTTTGCTCAGGATTGAGGGCATCCCAGCTGAGGGTGGTGCTAGGCTGAACGGCTCCATCGATGCCAACGCCCACGGGCGGAGCCGGCGCCATTGCCATGCTTCCCATCGTCACCACATTCAGCGCGGTGAGTTTGGCGGCATAGTCAAAATTGACGCCTTCAATCACATCGCCATATTCAATTCCGTCTTCAACACGAATATCCTGGTGCTGGCGAACATAGTTTTCATTCGTTTCCATGATACGGACCGCCGGAAATCCAGCCTCGTTAAATGGGCGATGGTGGCCGCCGCGGCCGAAGCGATCAAGCCGGTAGATCATCATCACATCCAGGTTGTCAATATACTGATGACCCATCGTGTGGATGTATCGAGCCAGGTTTCGTGATGGAGAATCGACCTCGCCACCCGTGAACCGCCGAATGCGTGCTTCCCGTTCGGTTTCATTTGCACGGGTTCCTTCAGAAAAGACGCGCGCGGTCGTATTGTTGATGACGCCATTAACACCTTCAATATTACCGATCATATCGTTGTTAAGCACCCCTTTAATCCGCCAGCCATTTTCGATGGCGTAATCGGCCAATATTTCTCCGCCAAATAAACCCTGCTCTTCACCGGAGAGTCCTGCATACACAATTGTGCCGGGAAATTCATGCTGACTCAATACCCTCGCAGCTTCAATCACTCCCGCCATCCCGGATGCATTGTCATTTGCGCCTGGAGAATCGATTTCGGCATCCATTACGTCAGATGCCCGCGAATCGATATCACCCGTCATCATAATCACGCGGCTGGGATCTGCTGTTCCGCGCTGGACGGCTACTACGTTCACGATATTTACAGGGTCAGGAATCCTGTTTGTGCCTCCAACTTCTCCACTCACATAAAAGACTTCAAGACAGCCACCGCATGCTTCAGAAATAGCTTCGAACTCTTTTTTAATCCAGCGACGGGCTGCTCCGATACCGTAAGTATCGGAGGTGGTGTCGGACAATGTATGGCGGTTGCGGAATCCGGCCAGGGTTCGGATGTCTTCTTCAAGCCGGTCGGCAGATACGTCATCGGCTACTTCTTTCAAAAAAGGTTGATATACCGGCCCAGATGAAATACCGCTGTTGGCGTTGGTTTGGGCGAAAGTGCTGGTTGCTGTTGCTAGCAGAATCAGGGTGAATAAAAGAGTGGTGATGGATTTCATTGAGTTTTGTTTGGGGTGATTGGTGACAGCTTTTAAATGGCTTGCGTGCAATAAATCCCCTCCTTTTTAAGGAGGGGACGCAGGGGTGGTTCAAAAATCCTGTGAACTAAATTTAAATTTTTGGATAAGAAAAAGATCGGTGATCCAACCACCCCTAACCCCTCCTTTTTAAGGAGGGGAATATGAGTCCATTCTCAAAAGCTTTTAAAAGTATAGTTTTGGATTTTATAGCAGCTACTTCAAATGCTCCTCGAAAAATTCGAAAATACGACTGTATTCATCATACCAGGAGTTGGCGCTGGTGAAACTATGGCGCTCTGACGGGTATATCATCATCTCAAAATTCCTGTGGCGGTTTTGAATCAGCTCCTCGGCATACTGGAACGTATCCTGCGAGCCTACATTGTCATCGATCAGTCCGTGCAGCAGAATAACCGGGTGCTTCAGCTCAGGCGCGTAGGTCAGCGGCGAGCTTCGGTCATAATGTTCAGGGACCTCTTCGGGATCTCCAAGGCGTGGTAGCGTATACCAGGGATTGGCGTAATAGTAATTCCGCCAATTGGATACTTTCCGCAGTGCCGCACCGGCATGGAATCGGTCAGGAGCGGCTGTAAGTGTATAAAGTGCCATAAATCCGCCATAGCTTCCGCCGTAAATCCCCACGTTATCGAGATCGAGCGCGCCACCGGTTTTTTCCTTAACCCAGTCAAGTCCGTCTACAATATCCATCGTTTCATACCGGCCCATCCAGTTGGTCACATCCTCACGGAAGTCACGGCCGTAGCCGGTACTGTGGCGAAAGTCGACATCAACCACAAAATAACCATTGCGGGTGAGTAGCTGGTTGAACATATATTCGCGCCAGTAATTATTTGACCACCCCTTATATACATTTTGCAGCGATCCGGCGCCATGGGCAAATACCACAACAGGGTAGGTCTGATCCGCATTGTAATTTTCTGGATAGAGAACCGACATCGAAATATCAGTTTCCCCATCGCGCCCGGTAAATCGAATGTACTCTTCACGCTGCCAGTCGATGTCGTGAAAAGAATCCGGAACGGAGTTTGAAAGCTGAATCTCCTCGCCGGGATTTTCCAGGTCGATCATGAAAAGCTCATACGGCTCATTGAAAAATGTTTTGGCGTAAATGAGTTTCGATTTGTCCGGACTAAGTTCAAACTGATACCTGTACGCTTCTTCTGTAGTGAGCTGTTCAGTTTCTCTGGTTTCCAGATTTAAGATAAAGAGATGGCGCTCGCCATAGTCGGCTTCGTTATTGGCGTAAATAATCTCATTATCGCTTAGCCATTCTGCCCATGTAATTTCATAATCGCCTTCGGTAAGCTGCTCTAAGCTGCCGGTAATGGCATTGGTAAGATAGATGTGGTTCCAGCCGGTTTGTTCAGACAGAAAGAACATTTTTTCTGAATCAGGAGCAAACTCCATGTCGCGGTCGTACAGCCAGCCGTCGGTCGAATCTGTGAAAACGATACTCTTTGTGTTTTGATGGGTGTCGTGCAGGATAATATCACGCTTTTTCAATGCTGCGCCTGAGGAATCTACGGCAACAAAGCGGCCGGAGTAGGAAGCCCTGGTTGATGAGCGATGAACGCCATTCATCAGCGTATCTACTGCATTGGTTTCGAGGTTGGCATGGTAGAGTGCCACGGCGGGAATTCCCCGTCGCGACGGGCCCGGCACAACAAATTCACCCACGTATTCTGGAAAATAAATAGTTCTCGCGTCGGAAAAATCTGTCTGGCTGATGATAAGTGCATCGCTGCCAGACCAGCCACCGAGTGAAAAACCAGGCTCTTCGTCAGATTTGGCCGTTACCTGCTGAATGCCGGGCTGTGCAATATTAGTTACCCAGATGTCGCCCGATTTGACAAATGCAATTTGCCGGCTGTCGGGTGCCCACTCGATGCTATAGACCGGGTTCTCAGACTGAAAAAGCATCCGTTCTCCGCTGCCGTCTGCTCGCGACACGAATAGATTGCCATCTTTTGTGTATGCCACATGACGATTATTTGGCGAATGAATGGCGCGGTCGATGTCTTCAACCTTTTTGGGATCACCGCTATCGAGCGAGAGCTCGTACAGACCGGTATCATAATATGCCGAATCATTCCAGGAAATATATATCGATTGCTGATCGGCTGAGAATGAACGCAATGAGGGCCGGATGCCGGGAATCATGGGCTCGAGGAAAATACTTTCGAGAGAGAGGCTATCGGATGGGGTTGTATCCTGTGAGTAGACAGAATTTTGGAATGGAAATGTGAAAATCAGGGCAAAGAGAACTATGAAGATCCGAATCATATTATCAATTCAAATTTGATGTGAAGAGGTTTTAATATGGCTTGTTAATGTAGTGAAAATCTACGAAACAACCGGATTGGGAAGGGTGAGGATTCCGTAAAAAGAAGTAATTACCGGTACAATATCCGGACATTGAAATGGAATTAACGGCCTGTGGGCGCTAAGACAATGAATATCACACCCGAAATAGCTGGCTGTGGATGGAAAGTGCCTGCGCTAAGCCGACACTTTCTCTTCTACATTTTTCAGTGCGATGGATTTTATCGCATCAAAAGCCTGTAATGTTTTATCTACGTGCTCTTTCGTGTGGCCGGCTGTTGGGATGAGCCGGATCAGAACCATTCCCCTTGGTACCACCGGATAGGCGACACCACTTACAAACACGCCGTGTTCTTCACGCAACACTCTCATAATGGTTTTGCAAAGTTCTGTACTGCCTTTTGTGAGAACAGGCGTTACGGGACTTTCCGACGGAAGTACATTGTAACCTATATCGATCAGTCCTTCGCGGAGGGCGAGAGTATTTTCCCAAAGCTGTTCACGCCATTCGGGATGTTTTTTGATAAGATCCAGCCGTTTTCTTGCTGACACGACTATCGGCATGGGAAGGGATTTTGCAAATATCTGACTGCGTGTGTTCGCTTTCAGAAATTCCACAACACGAGGTTCTGATGCAATGAAGGCACCAATCAGTGCAAAGGATTTCGCAAATGTTCCGAAATAGACATCAATGCCATCCTGGCAGCCAAGCTGTTTTCCGGTACCCGACCCGTCGTCTCCAAGTGTGCCGAGTCCGTGAGCGTCATCAACCAATAGGCGAAAATCATATTTCTCTTTCAGGGCAATGATCTCTTTCAACTTGCCCAGGTCGCCGGTCATGCCAAACACACCTTCGGTTACAACCAGTACGGAGGAGTCGGGTTTTCGATGGCGTTCGGCACGCTCGAGCTGCTTCTCGAGACTTTCGATATCATTGTGCTTGAAAACTGATTTTTCAGCAACCGCCAGCTGCTTGCCATCAACGATACAGGCGTGGCTCAGCTCATCGTAAATCAGGAAATCATTGCGGTCTACGAGGGCATGAATGACGCTCATTATACCCTGGTAACCATAGTTAAGAAGCATCGCCTCGGGTTTGCTGACAAAATCAGCGAGCTCCCGTTCAAGCTTTTCATGCTCCGTAGAGTTTCCGGTCATCAGGCGGGCACCCATTGGTACGCTTAAGCCATACTCTTTCGTAGCAGATTCATCTGCCTTCCGAACCTCCGGATGATTGCCAATACTTAGATAATCGTTCACGCTCCAGACAATCATCTCTTTTCCATTGAACCTCATTACCGGCCCAAGCGGACCTTCGAGTCTTGGAAATGTGTAATAGCCGTAGCCGTTAGATGTAAATTCTCCTAAAGGGCCGGGGCGTCCCTCGAGCTTATCAAAAAGATCCATAAAAGCTTATTGTCGGTTAGTCGTTACTTGATTTATAAACCCGAAAGCATATTGAACGGGATTGCAGTCGAAAAATGTACGGAAATTGCAACCCATGTCAAAAGAATGGGTGGCAATTGAAGGGGTGTTTATGGAACTGGATGCCCTTGTGAGGCGACCA
The DNA here is from genome assembly GCF_038150125.1 of Rhodohalobacter sp. 8-1. Lineage (NCBI taxonomy): Bacteria > Pseudomonadati > Balneolota > Balneolia > Balneolales > Balneolaceae > Rhodohalobacter > Rhodohalobacter sp. 8-1. The sequence goes on from NZ_JBBVMF010000009.1 coordinate 100,794, forward strand.
GTAGAGTAAACCAATCCTGCCGGTCAAGTTCTATTGCTGTCGCTTCTACGGCTTCTTTAAGCCGGTCCGTTTTCCCTGTTCCCATGACGGGCAAACCATTACAGGGAAGTTTCATGAGCCAGGCAAGTGCAATTTGTGAGATGCCGGCTCCGTATTTTTCTGTCATCGGTGCCAGTGCAGAATGGATTCTCTGCGATTGCTCATCATTACCGGTAAACAATCTGCCTCCCGAAAAGGGAGACCAAAACATTGGGGATGTCCGCTGTTGCTGCGCCTGGTCAAAGGTTCCATCAAAAATCGGTGCTGTATGATGAAGCGAGCACTCCACCTGGTTGGTGACAAGGGGCTGATCAAGCCGGCTCTGCAGCAGGTTGATCTGAGATGGTGAAAAATTGGAGACACCAACATGCTTCACTTTCCCCTCTTTTATTAGCGTGTTAAATGCATCAGCAGTGGCGTCCGCATCCATCAGGGGATCGGGGCGATGTAAGAGCACCAAATCAAGATAATCTGTACTGAGATTTATAAGGGAATTTTCAACTGAGGAAATAATATGATCTGGCGAGGTATTGTAGTGGTTGATCCGGAATTCCGGTCGCTCATCGCACACAAGGCAAATGTCGCATTTTGTGACCAGCTCCATTTGATCTCTCAGCGATGGGTTGAGCTCAAGAGCTTTTCCAAATAGGGCTTCATTGGTATAAAGGCCGTAAATATCGGCGTGATCAAATGTTGTAATGCCAAGTTCGAGTGCGGATTCTATCCAGTCAACGGTCTCCTGCTGAGACATACCCCATTGATCCATCCGCCACAAACCGGCGGCTATTTTAGAGAATTCAGGGCCTTCCGGATGTAGTTTTTGTCGTTTCAATAGATTGGAAATCTGTAGGTGATGATTAACGGCTGTATCGCAAGATAAACAAGCCATTGTTGATGTCGCTAACGATAACTTTGTCGCCTGAGAGATAGGGGTAAACGGACCATAGTCCGGCAAATCCCGGCTGGTTATTTCCTGGTGTAGTGTTGAAGAAACCGAGAGTAGATATATTGTTTGGTTCAGGATTTTGAATGTCCAGAACCCGCAGGCCGGATGTATAGTTGGCCTGGTAAAGAAGATCCTCTTTCACATAAAGATTATGGTCTACTGAGACCGTGTTATGCTCGTAGAATCCGATCATCTCCGGGCTATCAAGGTTTTCAATATTCCAGACGTAGGTCCGGGTATTATTGTTATCTCGCAGTTCATCAAGCTCATCATTCATGAAAAAATAGCGATGATCTTCGCTAAGCCAGCCCTGGTGGGAATATTGATTGCCGGAGTATGAGCCGTTAAAAATGGTAAACGCCTGATCTTTATCTTCCATATTGGTAATCGTGAAGCTGGTTTCACTTGAACTGAAGCAGAGTTCCTGGCCCTGGTGGTCGGCGTCGGGGCCCTGGTAAATAACACATTGGGTGTCGTGGATATAGCCGGCTCTTCCGCCGGTAATACCGCCCGCTTCTTCTTCAAAGTAACATCCGGCAAATGTAGGCCTAATGGGATTATCTGCCAGGTTTATCATATGAAGACCGCCCCGCTGCGCGCAGGTTTCTCCTATTGTTGACCCAACAACATAGGCAAACCCGGTTTCTGTATTGATGGCAATATTATGGGCATCTCCAAATCGAGTGTAGTTATAATCTTCACTAAATATCTGAGGAGGATCCTGAACATCTCTGAGGCGTGTCAGGTCAAATACCTGGAGGCCATAGGTATCCTGCTCGCTGACAACATACACATAGTTTTGATACACTTTGAGATCACGCCAGGAAGATGCTTCTTTAAAACCATCCTCGTCATCGTGACGGGCCATCAGGGGATTCAATTCAGCACTGTTATCTGAAGGCTCTGATAGTTTGCCAACAACAACAGGATTTGCGGGATTTGTCACATCTACAAACGTCACTCCGTCTGACAGGCCAACAAGAGCGTATTCGCGGCCGGTTTCGGGATCAATCCATCCCCAGATATCATTTAGTGAGGCTCTTAAATTATCTTTGGTTTCAGCAAGAAGTTCCGTGGGCGTCAGGTGTGCGTAATAATCAACATTATCACAGGGGTAACCTTCCGCGGTTCCGTCTTCACAGGGGATATAGTTGATTTCTTCAACGTCGGAGGATGTACTGCAACCGGCTAAGAAGACGGTAATAACAACGGGGAGAGCGATATACCGGAACATATCAGACTTCATAAATGTTTGAATATTAACTATTACTCTTCAAAGGCTTGTTTGTTTTAGTAAAAATACCATTTTTAATCATTTAAACACGAAAACTATCAGTATTATGGAAGAAGATGTAACAGAGGAAGACATAGAAAAGTATGAAGAGATGATCGAAAATCCCACAAAACATCAGTTAAAGGCAATTCATACCGCACGTGAACGTGCCTGTATTGATGCGATGAAATCATCAACATCCAAGAATCCGCATAATAAAGGCTCCGATTTGGCAGGACTGTGGGATTACGTGTACGAAGAATACAAGGAAATTCAGTAGATAACCCATTAATTGGATATTGAATTGACAACACTACAGACTATGCAATAACCTTCAGAGCCGATGGTTTTACCTGAAAAACCAACTGCTTCACATGCGTGCTGGAGTACTCACCGTCAACATGCATATAAACCGGTTCCCGGCAAATTACCTCAATTTTTTTACACCGGGTGCGGTTTATATTGAACATTCTTTCAGGGCCGGATATTAAGAACATAGGCAGTGCCATTAACAATAATGGTAAGCGCATGGGTTTCACTATCAGTAGATCAATCAGACCATCATCGGGCTCAGCGTTTGGGGCCACCCAAAAACTCCCGCCTTCTCTCTTTCCGTTGCACGCTGTAACCATCAGGAATTTACCGGTGCGTTTTGTACCATCTGTTGTAACCGACATTCTGGTACCGGTAATTTCCTTAACCGCTTTAAGCGCCCCTGCTGCATATGCTGCTCTGCCTAATGTTCGCTTATAAAGCTCGGTGTGATGGTTGGCCAGGCCATCGAGTCCGATCCCTGCAGTATTCAGACAAAAGCAGTCAAGGTCACCGTCAACTTTGATGAGGTCAATGGGACGCGGATCATTTTTTAGTAAATGGTCAAGTGCATCGGGTAATATCTTAGGTATCCCCATCATATGGGCAAAATCATTGCCGCTTCCCATCGGAACAATTCCAAGTACCGCTCCAAGTCTGGCAGCCAGATTTCCTGTTCTATGCACTGTGCCGTCTCCTCCACAAGCAACGAGAGTTTTATATCCTCGAAGCCTGTGCTGTAAATCACTCCAGAAATATTCGTCTGCACCAGTGTTGATGATGTCCGCGTCTGGCCAGCGAAGATTAACCTGTTGCCGCAATTCCTGTTCCCGGCCAAGTGCTTTTCCGCTGTTGGATTGTGTATTAAACAGAAAGCAGATATCAGTTATGGCCATGCATCAAGAGTTTGGCTTGGTTACTCTCCCTGATTTTTTGTCCAGGCAGCCAGGTGTGTTTCCGGTTTCCCAAGTGTTTCCCAGGTATGTTCAGACTGGAACTGCTCATCGTACTGATTAATAGCGGATAGGATGTGATACTGAAAATCTATAGAAGCTGAAAAGGGTTTGAGCAGGCTGAAAACCCACATCGGTGCTTTAGATTTCTTAAGCGTTTTGCCGGGGTAGTGTTTGATAAACTGATCAATAGCCTCCTCCATGCTGTAAGGCTCCGGGCCCTGCACCGGATACTCCCTGTTTTCATTATGGTTCTTATTAACCCGGAATGACTCTGCTACCTGTTTTCCATAATCGTTTGCTGCAATCCACCAGCTTTTAGTCGTCTGTTCACCGGCCATTACAACACGCTTTCCTTTGAGCTGAAGGTTGGTGAGGTTTTCAAAAAAACTTGAGGGGTAAAAAATTGTAGCCGGAATATCTGCATCGAGTAGTATTTTACAGGCTTCTCGCTTAATATCAAATACCCACCAATCGAAGCCGTCATAATCTTTTACCAGAGACGATAGCATACCGATTCGCTTCACCCGGGCCGATTTAGCCGCTTCAATCACATTTTTTAACCCATCTATTTCAGTTTTAAACCTTTTGTTCTTCTCATCAGGTGCGGTGCTCAGGCTCAGGTAAACGTAATCAACGTCTGTAAAGGCCGTGCGCAAACTGTTTTTGTCCTTAAGATTACCTTTACTCAGATAAAAGCCGGCCCCCAATTTGCGCTGAGCTTTTTGCATGTCCCGGACTACTGCGGTAACAGAGAAGCCTTCCTGCTTCAAAATTTTAGTAACGGGTGCACCGAGCATTCCCGTGGCGCCAACAACTGCAATAGATCGGATTGTTGTGTTCATTGCATTTCAGAAGATAGAGTCATGATTTATAGAGTGATAATATATGAGTTAGCATTCGAAACCAAAGGGTAACGGATTAATTGAGTTTATAGATCTCAATAACAGAAATATAACAATAGCATCATCTATGTTGCCAAAGATCCTGGGTGCTTTATTTAGTGAGGGGCCAAGTGTATAAAATGCTGGTTTATGTTATGAAGCTGCTGAATCGGCTACGATTCGATTTTCTCAAGATTCCGAAGGAGGTGGTGGAGGTGTGATTCAACCGTATCATAAGGGCGGTATCCACGTGTCATAATGCTGATTTCATCTTCAATTTGAATAAGCAGCGTCGGGAAGCCTGTGGCCCCGTGATTCCGGCACCATGTAAATTCATCAATCAGGTTGTTTTTGATCTCATCGCTTTCAAAACGATTTTTAAATTCATTGGGGTCCACGTCATAATCTTCGACGAGTTCTTCATAAGTGGACCACTCGTTCAGGTTTTTTCCGTCTTGGAAAATGGCATCCTGAAGCGTGCCGGCAAAGGAAAGAGCCTGGTGCGGGGCGAGCTCATTCATCGTTTTCTGAGCTCTGCATGGAGGCATGGAATCGTACATATAGCTTCCTTCCTCAACAAGTAGTTTAAAGTTTCTTCCGAATTCCACACCGGTTGATTTTTCAACCTGCTGTAAACCGTCTTTTATATAGCTGAATCCTTCCTCGATGGTTTGAGCACGGTCGCCAACGGCCAGGCCGCCAACTTTTACATCAATGGATATGCGGTCCTCGAAGCGTTCTTGAAGTTTCTCCATCACCGGGTGGAATCCGTAACACCATCCGCAAAGTGGATCGTAAACATAGATGAGTGTAGGTTTTACTTTGGACATCAGACTAATAAGTTCTGTTAACTGTTAAATCAATTATTCATCGTGACTATTGTGGGATGCACTAAGTTCTGCAAGACGTTCTCCCGCTTCCTTTATTGGGATGGACACAGCACTTGCGCCTGCTTCCTGCATAATTTCAGCTTCTTCCTCACGCATTGTTAACACATAAATCAGCCCTTTAAATCCAAGCGTGCGAAGTGTTCGTGTTGCATTGGCTTTTACCTCCTGGTTTCCCATTGCAACCATTACAGATTTAATTTTTTTGAGATCCAAATTTAACCATAGATCTGTATCCTGTATATCGCCATATACCACGCGGCGGCCTTCATTGATATTCCGTTCGATTCTTTCAGGGTCAATATCCATACCCACAACCGGTTTGTGCTGTTCCTTGAGCTTGTCGTAGGCAGCGCGTCCGGCGTTTCCCATGCCGATGATCAGATATTCAGCTGAGCCCAGAGAGACCGTATGGTGCTCCGGGTGTTTTACATCTCTTTCCCATCGCAGCAACCAAGTCTGCCATTTTTTCCATAAGGTCTCTTCATTCATCGAGATCGGAGCATTGACAGCGTATGAAATAGCCGTGAGCAGGCCGAGTATTACGATAACTTCCGCCGGAATATATCCACCTGAGACGGCAACAACACCCGCGATGAGCGTAAACTCGCTATAAGCAGTAAGGGACACTGTTGCCAGGTAGGCGGTTCTTGCGCGCAGGCGAAATGCGATGAACAGAAAGTAGAACATGATCGATTTGAGGGGCAGTAATAACAGGAATATGCCAACAAAAAGATATCCGGAGATTGTCGGGAACCCGGTAAGGCCCACTTCAAGGAAAAATCCAACCAGGAATGCCTCTTTTATACCCCACATTTTTTTACCAATCTTATCAGCGCGTTCGTCCGAGGCCAGAAGCATCCCGGCAAGAAGCGCACCCAGTTCACCCGACAGGTTAAAATATTCAAACAGGTAGGCACCGCCCAGCGCCAGCCCAAGTCCCAGCAGCATCCATAACTCATCCTCGCCAACCTGACCCAGCAGCTTAATCAGAAGTGGCCTCAATAAAGGGACTCCAAGAATGGCAATGCCCCAAAGTGAAGGGGCGCCGCCCCCGGTGTAGGCAATCAGTCCCAGGGCGACCAGGTCTTGTATTACGAGCACGCCAATAGCGGTACGCCCGTAAAATGCACCCAGCTCATTTCTGCGCTCAAGATTTTTTGCAGTAAGCACAGTACTTGAAAAGCTTAGGGTAATAGCAATAATAATTGCAGCTTCCAGGCCATATCCAAAAGCTAGGCAGATGGGTGTAAAAATAGCCGCTGATATGGCCATATGTGTCAGGCCGACACCCACAATATCAAACCGCAGAATGTTTTTTAGCCGGATATGAAGGCCTACCGTGAAAAGCAGAAAGATTACGCCAAGGTGAGAGATCTCCTTCAGCATCTCCCCGGGTTGATAATTAAATGCGGAAAGTATCAGGCCCGCTGCAAGGTATCCTACTAATGGGGGCAGATGTATTCTCGAAACAGCAAATCCGAGTGCAAAAGCCGCACCAATCCAGATAATATCCATTTATGAAATAGTTTTGAGTTCGATTTGAAGATCTGTCAATCTACAAATAGTTTCTGCATCTGTCACATGTTGAATGAATTTCTTTCCATACACGGTTTTATCACGAATTATGTAGGGTCTCTCACCAGAGCTGTAAATTTGTGATGACATCTCAGAGCGGGACCGCAATCTATAACGGAGTCTTTGTGAATCTTTTGTTGGAGAACAGGCTATTTCAAAACTAATTAAGTGAATCGGATTCGGCAGGTTTGAAAATGATAAGGCGGCTCAATAGACTGCAAATGTGAGAAAAGAAAACCGGCACAGTAAAAAAAAAAGGGGTGAAAATCTCTTTTCACCCCCTCGTTTTGATCACCCCGAAAGCCAAATCGAGGATTCTCAAACCGATCCTCATGAACTTGTAAATGTTATCAGCCTTCCCGGTTGAAATCTTAAGTAAGGAGCTGAATTTTTTTTAAGATTGGGTCGGGTAGACGTAGATGCGATTACTCAATTGTGTCTGTATAGTGACAACATTGTTATGGTAGATGCACCGTATGTAAAATAAAGCCATAATCAATATTTGATAGCTCAGCCAATCAATCTGAATTGACAGTAACCCCGCTTTTCACGTACTTCTATAACATTTCAACCGCCATGAAATTTGCTCGCTATGTCCATTTCAAAATTCTTTGGTTTTTACGCCTGTCTGATGATTGTTACGCTTTCAGTTGTGCCCGATGCTATACTGGCTCAATCCAAGCCGAACTATAGCGACGATTACATTACTCCTCCCGAATCAATCGCTGAAGAAATCCTTGCGCCGCGGCATGAGCATGTGACCTTAAATAATTTAAGTCCGAACGGCGGCTATTTTCTTAACCGCATCGAAAGCGGATTGCCTCAGCTTTCAAAGCTGGCAAAACCCTGGTACAATATTGCCGGGCTTCAGATTGATCACCGGGCAAACCGCAATCGCTCAATGACTATAGATGATCCAGTTATTGGTCTCGAATTGATCGATTCACGCACAGGAGAATCACGCCGGCTAAGTACGCCGAGAACAGCCACCATAACGGATGTAAGCTGGTCGCCCGCCGGGGATAAACTCGCGTATTTTGCACACTACAACCGGGCAACCCACATTTATGTTGCGACCCTTGAGTCGGGCCAGTCAGAACGCTTAACAACGCTGCCTGCTCTCGCAACACTTGTTACCTCATTTGAGTGGGCCGGAGACGGGCAGTCGATCCTTACAGTACTTTTACCGGAAGAAAGAGGAGCTGAGCCGCGCCGCCCGCAAACACCAAATGCAATCACGGTTAGAACAACCACGCCAGAAGAAAACCGGCTTCGAACTTACCAGTCATTGCTAACAGACAGGCACGATGCAAATCTACTTGAATATTTCGTGACAGGTCAGCTTGCCAAAATTAATGTTGAAACGAAGGTTGTTCAGCATATCGGAAATCCATCTATGATTCGGCGTTTTGATACGTCACCGGATGGAGACCATTTGATTGTGCAAACCATGAAACGGCCTTTTTCATACATTGTACCGGTATCCCGGTTTGGATGGACTGAAGAAATTTGGGATCTGAATGGAAATGTGCTCACAGAACTGCGTACGTCTGACCACCGCCTTGGGGTACCCGACGCCGAAGAGGTTGAAGATTATGGACGTCGCGATATCAAGTGGCGGCCCGATGGAAATGGGCTGAGCTTGCTGCTGAAAAGTGATGCTGGCAAAGATGAAGAAGAAAGTGATTCTGGTGACAATGGAGACGATGACACCAGGGAGAATTCTGAACCGAATGAGGACGACGATGCGACCGACCGCGTGATTCAATGGGTGCCTCCATTTGGCGAAAATGATCAGTCGATAGTATACGAAACTGATAGCGAAATGGATGACGTGATGTATAACGACGATTCAGATATTCTGTTTATCACTGAACGAGGCAGCGAAAATGAAAAACTTTACGCTGTTTTTATGGATGAACCTGACAGCACCTACACTATTTTCGATTATGAAAGATCGGAGTTTTACGAAGATCCCGGAAATGTGATGAGAACCGGTGGTGATCTCGGGGAATATGTAGTTCGGGTGTCGCCAAACGGGGAGAATGTTTACCTGGATGGGACAGAGTATTTTGAGGACTTTGAAGAAAATGCTCCGCGGCCTTTTGTTGATGAAGTGAATATAAGGTCGGGAGAAACGACACGAATTTTCCAAAGCTCACCGGATGTCTATGAAGAAGTGGCGTCAGTTCTGGACGACGAATTGAATCTGCTAATGCTGGAGCGGGAAACTCCCACAATGATTCCAAATTCCTGGCTGTACAACCGGGAAACGGAAGAGATGGAGCAGCTCACAGTAAATAGTGATCCCAACAGTGAAGTAACCCAGGCACAGCGTGACCGTTTTAAGGTGAAACGGGCTGATGGGTTTGAGTTTTGGATGGAGGTTATAATGCCTCAGGACTGGAATGGAGAGCCGCTCCCGGGACTGATATGGCACTACCCGCGCGAGGTGGATGACCAGGAAGATTATGATGAAGGCGTGCGGGACTACAACAAAAATCGGTACCCCCGAATTTATGCACGATCATCTGATATAATGATTAAAGAGGGCTATGCGGTTTTGCAGCCAGACTGGCCCATCGCCGGTGACAGGGGCTCTTCCAATGATAATTTTGTGTGGAGTATCGTTCAAAACAGCACGGCAGTGATCGACAGTGCCGAAGCCCGTGGTTACATCGACCGGCATAAAATGGCGATTGGCGGACATAGTTACGGAGCATTCGGGACATCGAATGCCATGATTCACACCAGTTTTTTTAAAGCCGGTATCGCCGGCGCCGGAAACTACAACCGTACGCTCACGCCGCTGGGTTTCCAGAGAGAGCCGAATGATTTGTGGCGGGGTCTGGATAAGTATGTTCAGATGTCCCCGATTTTTTGGGCCGACCGCCTCAACGGCGCCCTGCTGATGTATCATAGCGAGGCAGATCAGAATGTGGGAACCTGGCCAACCAATTCACGCCGGATGTTTCATGCGCTGAATGGCATCGGGAAAGATGCGGCGCTTTATATGTACCCGCATGAGGGGCACGGGCCAGATGCCGAGCAAACACTGCTCGACTTATGGACGCGCTGGGTAGACTGGCTGGATTATTACGTGAAAGAGAATGGGGCAGTGGAGGAGTAGCCTTTTATTTCGAGGCTAAGGTAAGACGATCGGAAATCGCTACATGGTTACGTCTTATACATCGTTAAATCATTCTTCGGGATGCATGGGATAAAACATGGCATGTCTCGTGCTATCCAGGCATTCAGTTACATCGGGTAGCTATGAGGAGAGTGAGACTGAAGTTGCAATATCAAGACATGCTATGTTTAGGGATCAAGGCCTGACAGCGCCGGGAAGCTTATGTTTTGTTTAAAGACATCATCCGCGGATTCCGTTTCTAAAAAAAATTTGAATAGAAACCGAGCTTTATTCAATAAGAAAACATGGCATGTCTCTTGCCGTTCGGTCATATAGTTTCTTCAATGAGCTTTGATGTGAAATCGGGCTTTAGGGATAAATAACTGATCATAGCCACCACAAGACATAGCATGTCTGATCAACGGATACAGAATTGCGTTTTTAATCATTGGCTAACTACTCAGAAGTTTCCTGGATCTGCAAAGAGACATGCCATGTCTAACTCCGGGGAACTTTTTGCGGCCCATACATTATCCAAAAATGTCGTCTGCAGCGAGCGTAAGTTTTTCTAAAACCACAGAGGAAAAGTTTTGATTACCGCTGATGGTTGCACGGAGGTGAAAGGAGTTCTCTTTCAGCACGAACTGTTCAATTGTTTTCTCTGATGGATCAACAATCCAGTACTCTTTTACCTTATGCTTTTCATAGAGAGCCATCTTTTTCTGCCGGTCGATTGTTTCGGTGTTCTCGGACAGGACTTCCACGATAAAATCAGGAGCATCTACAATATTTTTTTTGGTGATGATATTCAGTCGTTCCTGTGCCACATAAACCAGGTCGGGCTGGACGACGTTGGTCATTGAGAGAATAACATCAATGGGAGCAATCAGAATTTCACCGCTGCGGTTGTCATTGACAAATGGATCAATAAGTCGAAATAAATTTAAAAGAACCCGCTGGTGCACGGTGGTAGGTGCAGGTGTCATATACAATTCCCCCTCAATGATTTGATGTTGTTTACCATCATCCGGCAGGTGCCGGTAATCATCGTATGTTGTTAACCGTGATGTTGTGGTTGTTGCAGACATATTCCTCTTGTTTACATATTAACATACATTTTAGAGACAAAGAGGTTAAAAATCAACCGATACAGTGTGTCACCTGTACGGGGTTTATCACCGGAAAAGTATTCCGTCAGCTTTCGTCAAACTCATCTTGCTGCAACAGAACTTCGCCGTACGAAATATCCTCTCCTGCCAAAACCATAACTGTTGTTGGGAGCCCTTCAAGCCGCTTCTGAATATTCTGATAGTAGTCAACAAAATTTTCATCGGGAGTGGCCATGCCCAGGAAGATAAGATCTGCATCTTTTGATGAATCATGAAGAACGTCGGTAAATGATCGGCCGTTTGCCACGATAACCTCTGAGGTTGCCCCGGTTCGAAGCTTAGCAGTAATCCGACTCAGATTTTGGCGCGCATCTTCTGCGGCCCGTTCGTCAGGCACCATCATTTTGATGGTTACATCAGCATTCCACCAGCTGCGGCTGCTTTGGAGTAAATAGGCGAGAATCATCATCAAACCGCCATTCCCTTTCAATCCACCCCACCACAGATCAATTTTCTGTTTGTTTCGGAAAATATTCTCGTCATTGTCATGAATAATAACCGTGTTGCGCTTCTGCTCATAAAAGTGGGCAATCATTTCGCAATACTTTTCACGGATCTCTTCGTTTTCACTATCGCCAAGAATGATGGTGTTCGGAACGAGAGATCCCAGGCCATACGACTTCACAAGATCTTCTGCACCCTGAAAGGTGTCTTTAGCTGAAATAACCCGAACGAGTCCCTGGATGCTTCGTTTGGATAGAAAATCTCTGATATTATCTTCCATATTTTTCTGGCGAAGCGGCGCTATATTATCACTGGTCAGAACGGTCGCAATCGTTAGAATTCCGCGGTTGTGTGTGATGGAGTTCGCAAATTCAATCAGGTGCCATCGTTTCGTTGGGGCACCGGATAGTACCAACGGGTTGGGGCGCCAGGTTTTGGCTTCTTTTTCTTCCGTGATTCTCATCAGCCCGAAGCGGATGAGTGCCATCCATAAGCCTTTGCCTACATCGCCCCAAGCAGATTTCATTTCGCGCTGTTTTAGCCACAGAAAGATTGCGGCAATAAAGATGAACGCGAGTATTGTGGCTAAAGTATTGATTAAAAACATGACCGCAAGGCATCCAACCGCGCCAAGAATGGAAAAGCTCCAGTGAACTTGAAATTCCGGACGAAAGGATGGACTGTCGAGAAGCCGTTCTATGCCGGCTGCCGCGTTGAGAACACCGTAAGTTGTCAGGAAAAACATAGTCAGTACCGGCGCAATGATGTTCAGATTACCGAGGTAAACAGCAGCCAGGGCTACAACCATTGTTAAAAGTGTTCCCAGGCGCGGAGAATCGTCTTCGCCGTCGCCACGGCCGAGCCATTGCAGCCACCGTGGCAAAATACCGTCCCTGGCAAGCGCCTGAAGTACGCGGGGTGCACCAAGAACACTTCCCACGGCACTCGACAGCGTAGCGCCCCAAACGCCGATTAAAATAGCATCACCCCACCAGGCAATTTTCCGCATAATCAGCGGGTCTTCAATAAGTGTGAGGGCATCCGCTCTGTTAGCCAAAATGATAGGGAGAACCATGTAGACCACGTAGCCCACACCGATCGCGTAAAATGTTCCTTTGGGGATAGATTTCGAGGGATTTGCAAGATCGCCCGACATGTTTACTCCGGCCATGATACCCGTTACGGCAGGGAAAAAGACGGCAAACACAACCCAAAACCCTTCAGAATTCCGGTCAGCCGCACCCCACATTTCAATGTCTGACTGCTCCACGGGGCTCCCGAAAATGAGCGAAACCAGCGAGATTGCAATGCCGAACATGATAAAGTATTGCGCCCTGATGGCAACTTTGGCTGAAATCATGGCCAGAACCGCCACGCCAACGGTCGTGACCATTCCCACCGTTTTGAAATCGAGCGATGGGAAAACTCCCACAACACTTTCGGCAAAACCGACGGTATAGAGTGCAACCGATAAAGCCAGGGCAATATAAAGAGGAATCCCAATGGCGCCGCCCGGTTCAATACCGAGCGAACGGCTAATCATATAATAGGCACCGCCAATTCGTACCCGCTGATCGGTAGCTATTGCGGAAATGGATAGCGCCGTTAAAAAGGTGATAGCAGTGGCGAGTGTGACAATTAACAGGGTGCCGATGAGGCCTACATTTCCCACAACCCAGCCAAATCGCAGGTACATAATAACGCCAAGGATGGTAAGAATAGACGGTGTAAACACCCCGCCGAACGTGCCCAGACCATCTTTTGAAGGCTTTATTACGTATTCCTGGTCAGGGGCTTTTTTGCGAAACGGATTTTTCATCTACTGTATTTGGATCTGGAAAAGTGGAATAGAATTTATTGCAAATGATTTTCAGGACTGCAATGATAAGCATTAAATAGCGGAGTTGACGAGTTAAAAAGAGATTTATGCTATTTAAGTGTCTCTGATGGGGATGTAACGATCAGTATTAGCTTTTCGCAGTGCAAGCAAGCAATTTATAAATCTTGCAGAAATAAAAAACCCCCCGCCTTTTAAGAACGGGGGATTAAAGAATGATGCTAATACTTTCGATTACTAATTTTAAAACACGATGGAAGAAGAAAATCCCAATCCGGTCTCTCTTTCGTTTGGATAAAAATTAAGGGAGGGTGAAATGAGCAGGGTAACAGTTTTACTGAGCCTGAGATCCATCAACAATTCCGCTCCTATTATGACGCCTACATCTACTTGTGTCCTTTCTGAAGCTGTAGGGGAATAAGGCCCGGAATATGATTCAGTTTTAATTGTTGAGAGTGTATAGCCGGCAGAAATCCGAGGGCGTATATTACTTCCCTGTTCATTTTGAAATAACCCTTTTGAGACACCGGTACCAAGCATCAGCATGATTCCATGCGTATTATGAATTTTGGTAATACCAAATCCTGTCATTACCTCACCTGTAAACAATTGGTTCTCATCTTGTTCTTTTGCAGGAAAAAAGGTCAGCAACACACTCCCGGAGGCTGCCTTGAATTCATTATAGTCCCGGGTCTCTTCAACAGTTGTGCTTGTACCTGAAAAAGCCACATCCATGTTTTTATCGATGGAAAACCCGACTGTTAAAGCGGATGCGGGTTGCCCCATAAATGAGGTGTACTGATATTGCAGGCCAATACCACTTGACTTTTCACCCATAAACAAAGTTTGAGAATAAGCCGATGAGGTTATAAATAAAATCGAAATGAAGAGTATAAAGGCCCGTAGTGTAATCAACATTTCGTGTATAGTTCATGAAGGTTTAATAAAATGTGTACGGCACTTACATCTCGTCATTTTCTTTTCGAAACAGTAAAGCCGCCTCTAAAAAGATCCAAACCGTAAACCCGAGGATAATCGCTCCAAAAAAGAAAAGAAGCAAATTCCCCTCGGTATCGCCAAATCCCGACCACTGGAACACCACCTGCTCGGTCATGGCCCAGAGCGTCATAAACAGCAGGAAAATCATAGGGATAAGCGTGTAGATGATGGGGCGGCCTTTCCGGTGCAGCCAGATGGTAATCAGTAATAGACTGATACCGGCCAAAAGTTGATTGGATGTGCCAAACAGAGGCCAGAGCAGGTATCCGCCTGAACCAAGCCCGCGCGGCCCTTCGGGTATCAACACAAGGGCCGCACTCGCGCCTACCGCAATCGCAGTTGATGGATGAAGTTTAGTAAGCGTTTTTACCATGTACTCCTCACCGAGTTCATTGATAATGTAGCGCATCAGCCGCACAGACGTGTCGAGCGTGGTGGCGGCGAAACTGATCACAATAACGGCAATGATAGTTTCGGCGGCCTGAATGGGAATCATCAAACCGGTGGCCAGGGCGGCAGCGCCCTCTACAAAAATGCCAAGGCCGCTGGAACCCGCGGCTTCAAACGAATGATAGACATCAAGAAACTCCCCGGTGGTATTGAAGTAGGTGACAATCGCTACAATGGTAATGAGCGCAAGTGATCCCTCACCAATTGCGCCGAGATAGCCGACAAACCGGGCATCGGTTTCATTGTTGAGCTGTTTGGCCGTGGTTCCTGATGAGACCAGCCCATGAAAACCGGAGATGGCACCGCAGGCGATCGTGATAAACAGAAGCGGAAACCAGCTCACATCGCCGGTATTGGGATTGGTGGCCGGCGCGGTAATTTCCGGGCTGGTGATAAAAAGCGCCAGGTAGAGCAAAATCAGGCCAAAAATAAGTTGATAGGCATTGATCAGATCGCGCGGCTGCAGGAGCATCCAAACCGGTAGTGTGGAGGCGAAATAGACATATACCATCAGGATGATAATCCAGACCAGAAACGCTGTTCCCGTAGATGAAAGTCCGGCAAGGCCTGCCGCGTTTTCACCGCCCAGCCAGGCCACAATATCGATTTGAAGAATGGGCACATAGCTGGCAACTATGGCCGTGGCGTACATCACGACAAGTACGACAATTGCCGGAATAACCATTCCACCGGTTTTTCTGTAGGCCCGGAATCCGATCCAGATCGCAAGCGGGATTTGAATAAAAACGGAGAGAACGGTGGCCGGAAAACTGATAAACAGGCTGGAGATCACCCATGCAAATACGGCATTGACCATCAGCACCAAAATGAGAATGATAAACAGGAAAAGAAGTTTAGCGCGGTGGCCAACCAGCTTATCCGCAAGCGTTCCAACCGACTGACCTTTGTTCCGTACCGACAGCACCATCGTTCCGAAGTCGTGAACGCCCGCTGCAAACAGAGTTCCGAAAACCACCCAAAGCATGGCTGGAAGCCAGCCCCAGTAAACCGCAATGGCAGGCCCAACGATGGGTGCCGCACCCGCAATAGATGTGAAATGATGGCCTAATAGCACAAACTTGTTGGCTGGTACGTAATCCACGCCATCTTGAAACTCGTGGGCCGGTGTCATATAGTCCGGATTGAGCCGGTAAATTTTTTCAGCCAAAAATTTTGAGTAATAGCGATAACCGATGGCGAATAAAATTAGTGATATGGCGGCTACCAGGCTTGAAGACAATGCAGTTGATTTTCTGGGTTAATGGAGATGGCGAATCAAACCGAAGTACGGAAATATGCCGGTAAGTCGCAAGCAGGCGGGTGTTATCAGCCTCGTTGTAATTTTGGCTGATGGTATGGCGAAGGAGAGCATTCAGTTCAGACCTGAAGTTTTCGAGGCCGCCTTTTCTTTTATGCGATTCATTAAATCAAAAAAAATGCATCCAGTCAGATCTGGTCAAAATGAATTAAGCAGCAACGATTACTCAATAATAATCTCGTTGGGATCCTTTGGTTTGCGTTTCTGGCGGTCGCCGCCGGAAGGTTGCTGAAAGAGCTTGATCAGGTTGGTTATGCCAAACAGCAGTAGAAAGGCGGCAATGAGATAGGCAATAGAATCGGGGTTTGCCACAATGAGGGCAGCGATGATGAGCGTGAGAATTCCCATAAAGACAAATCCGAAGCTCATCAAAAGAATTAGCCCAAAAAATCCCAGGAACACCGCCATGGTGATCGGAATAATCTCAAGAAAAAGAAAGATGATGATACCCGTTACAATCGGAAAGGCGGCAATGACAGCCGGCGTTTTGAAATAGAGAAACATCAGCCCGAGTGCGATAAGGTAGCCGCCGGCAAACAGGTAAAGAAAATTGGGATAGATAAGAGTTAAAACACCTGTGGCCAGGGCGAGTATCGCATTGAGAATACGGCGCTCACGCGTTTTATACTGAATATTTACCTGGAACTGTTGATACATATTTCTTTGGATAAACGTTAGAGTTCAGGAATCCGGCGCCAGGTACGAAACATCCTGCGACGGGGTTAGCAAATCAAGGCTGACTATGAATGCACTAAACGAATATAAGAAACCGAGTAAAGAATAGATAAAACTCTGATCTATTATGGATAAAAACAGTAAAGATGTACATTCAATACCTACAAATCGAATGGCAGACGACAAGTGTGATGAATAAGAAAAGTGAAAAACGACTCCGTAAAAAAGTAAAAAAACTTCACATCGAATCGGTGAATCGCCACATCTTTTTGTGCGCGGATCCGACAAAGCCAAAATGCTGCAAGTATGAAAAAGGGATAGAATCCTGGAAATTTCTTAAAAAGAGGCTGAAAGAGCTCGGGCTGAATGGGGAAAAGGGAGTGTTTCGGACGAAGGCAAACTGTCTGCGCGTGTGTAAGCGCGGGCCGATAGCTGTGGTCTACCCCGAGGGGACATGGTATCACTCATGCACGCCGGATGTGCTGGAGAGGATTATCCAGGAGCATTTGATTGGCGGCGAGCCGGTGGAAGAGTATGCGTTTGCGGAAAACCCCCTTGGCGACTCAGATATTGATACTGTTTCATAATAGAAACCTGAGTTAGATCATAAAATTTTGGCATGAAAGAGTCCCCCTTAGCAAAGGGGAATTAGGGGGGATGTTTATCAGATTCTGGCACAGAATTGCAACAAAATCGGGTGGACACCCCTCTGATTCTCTCCGCCAGCTGGCGAAAGACTTTTATTCTGAACTTTTAAATCAATTATTAACCGAGCTCCGGTTAGAGGAATTTTACAGGCAGAAATTCCCGGCTATTCCAACAAAATTGAAAACTCAGTATCTTGATTCTGCTTTAAAAACAGGAGAAGCAAATGAATAAAATGAGTAACGATGTGCGGCCTGATGATGTTTGGATTGTGTGGATGGATGCCCTGGCCGAACAGGATTTTGTAATAATTGATGATTTCATAACTGAAGCTCTGTACAGGTCAATCAGGGGATTTTTTCGAAAGATGGAAGCTGATGATAAACTTCAAAAAGCAGGAATTGGTGCGTCGGGCGAATTCCAGGTCAAATCATCTGTTAGAGGTGATTTTATCCACTGGCTGGATCGAAACAAAGATAATGAGCTGTCAACATTCTTTGAGCTGATGGATGAGCTGAATCAAAAGCTGAGGAGATACTGCTACCTGAGCCTGACCGATTCGGAGTTTCATATCGCAAAATATCCGGCTGGATCACACTATAACCGGCATCTTGATCAGTTCCAGGAGCGATCGAACCGGCAGATAACGGTGCTGCTTTATCTAAACGAGAGCTGGAAGCCGGGGGATGGCGGGGAATTAAAAATCTACAGGGAAGATGGCGATATCCTGGTTGAGCCGATTGCCCGTCGATTGCTGCTGTTCAAAAGTGATTGTGTTGAGCATGAAGTGCTGACGACTCACGTACCACGTTACAGCCTGACAGGCTGGCTGCTTCGTCAACCCAAATCAGTAGGCTATCTTTTTTGATTTGATTCGCGTCATACAAATGGCATCAAACTGAAAGTAAGTCGCCAGCTGGCCATCTATACGCGATGTACCATACCGTTTACGCCAGCCACCTTCAGGCAGAGAAGCAGAACCAGTCCATAGCCGATATGCATTGTGAGTCCGGCGATGAGAATCCGGAAGGGTATCCAGGTATCATAATAGAATAGCCCAACGCTGTCTCCCCCGGCAAGCATGGCAAGAGGAGAGACGAAAGCCCCCGCCACAATTGAAATGATGATTCCGTAGATAATGCCTTTTAAAAACCAGTTACCGGGAATGCGTTCATGCAGAAAAGCTACCCAGATAAGCGCCAGGATAATTCCAACAATATTATATGCCAGGTTTCCCCAGAGTATAGAGTAGGGCTCGCCCACATGAACATTGTTAAAAGTTTCTTTGAGGATATGCCCAACGTCAATCACGGGCAAGCCAAATCCACCCTGAAGAAAAGAGATGATTGTCATTGTAAATGTGGCAAAAAATCCTGCAACGACGGTTCGAATGAATGTTTTTGAAGTCATTTTGAGCCTCTCAAATTGTAATCGTTAAACAGATGTGCCAGTTGAATTAGCGTTGTTCAAAAATACAAAAAAAATTCACTGATTCTTTTTTTGGAACATAAAAAAATTATCCGGTTGATCTTACTTTGAGAGCAGGACTCTCAATCGTAAGTTATCCGATAAATTTTTTATTCAAACCAAATGCTCCTGAGATGAAGAAATCGTTTCTAATTATCTTTCTGTTGATCATTCCTGTAATACTAGCCGCCCAATCCTCCGAAGACCGCCGCGATCTCTGGCTCAATTACATGGACGAAATGGCGCGGCCGGTGATGCAAAACCTGGCAAATGAGGAATTAAAAGAGGCAATGCCCGTGGAGCTTCCTGAGTATTCCGATAACCAGGAGCACCGAACGGAGGTGGCTTACCTTGAGGCGTTTGCCCGTACGCTTAGCGGCATTGCGCCATGGCTGAATACTGAAGGCGGATCTGCACGAGAAAGGGAACTGCGTAATGAGTATCGCCAGTGAGTGATTCAAGGTGTAGGGCATGCCGTAAATCCCGAAAGTAACGATTTTATGGTTTGGGAGGGTGGGCAGCCGCTGGTTGATGCATCATTTTTTGCACTGGGACTCATTCGCAGCCCATGGCTCTGGGAATCGCTTGATGAGAAGACGAAGCAACAGGTACGGGACGTCCTGGTGTTAACCCGCCAAACGGTCCCCGTTTACTCCAACTGGATTCTGTTTACCGGCATGATTGAGGCATTTTTTGCAAAATATGATATGCCGTATGATCCGGTTCGTATCGAGTATGGGATGCGCACATTTATGGAGCATTGGTATGCCGGTGACGGTATGTTTACCGATGGTGAAGAGTTTGCCATGGATTACTATAACAGCTACGTGATTCAGCCCTATCTCACAAATATAATGGATGCCATTGCGGATGAAAACCTTAATTACGACTGGTATAAAGACGATCTGAGAGGTATCACACAACGATATGCGGAGATTCAGGAACGGAGTATATCAATTGACGGCAGTTTTCCGGTGCAGGGGCGATCTATTGTATACCGGACCGGCGCGTTTCATCATCTCGCAGATATGGCTTTGCAGCGTGAACTGCCCGAAACACTGGAGCCCGCCCAGGTTCGTGAGGCTCTAACAGCCGTTATCATCCGAAACCTTGAAAATCCCGAAAACTATACGGAAGAGGGCTGGCTCCAAATTGGTCTTAACGGTCATCAGCCTGAACTCGCGGATTTCTATAATAATACCGGCAGTCTCTATCTTGCAGCTACTATCTTTTTACCGCTTGGCCTGCCATCAAACGATCCATTCTGGACAGATGAAGATGTGCCGTGGACGTCTATGAAGATCTGGGGAAATCCTTAGCTACCAGTGACAGTTTGTAAAAAGTATCGTACTTGAGCATATTTCAGGGATTCAAAAGCTCGGCTTTATTTATGATACCTCCACTCGTACTGTCACTTCTTAAATGGTGTTGCCTTGCTTTTAGGCAAAATTAGGGGCTACCAATGACAGATTGATAAAAGTGATGTTATTGGGCTTTAATCAATGCTTATTGCCTTTACGAACACACCCCTAAATCCCCTCTCGAGAGGGGACTATAATCCTGTCACCTTTGAAATAGTGTTGCACGGCTTTTAGGCAAGATTAGTTGCTACCGATGACAGTTTGTAAAAAGTGTTGCTTTAGGCTTTAGACAACGATGTTATTTTTTTGAGCACAAATCTAAACATTTGAAAATTTATAAACGGTTTCGCGCCTGTGCGAAACAAAAAGCCCCGACAGGGGCGACAGCTCATTAGCCCCGTACAAGCGCCGTGGTGTTTTCGGCGCGCAGTGCGGGGTTAGCAAGAGCAGGCAGTCCAGAGGCCCCGAGCCAGTTGGTTTCGCAGAAGAAACCAATTCAGTCGAAAGGGGGTCAAATGATCTAATCCGTGGATTTATCATGGGCTGAGTATATGCGTTTTGAGCGTTAAATTTAGCCGGAAGACCGCATACTACTCTCCACCGCTCTCCACCGCAAATCGCATACTATTCCTGAATGAGGGAACGTACCTTGTCGCCTTCAAAATAGTGTTGCCAGGCTGTTGGACAAAATTAGTCGCCCAGGAATGCATTCCTTTTAGACAAAGCCGTGTTTAACTGATCTCGAGTTAGTTTAGTTAGAAAATGAGGTCCTGAATCTAACACATTTTTTATGTGAGTTGATTGTGTGTATTCAATTTAGCCATGAACTCATTTATTCTCCTTATCTCCGGCGCTGTTTTCTTCAGTATCACCGCTTTCATTATCCTTGTCATCTTTCGATTCATTACTCTCATCATCTTTCTTCTTGTCTTTCTCCTCATCCTCATCGCTTTTCTCGTCACCGATTGAAACACTTTCGCCCTTAATCAGGGATGTAACCACATCACCGGAAACCTCTTCGTGTTCAAGCAGGAGGTCAGCCAGTTTGTCAAATGCGTCTTTGTTGTCCTTCAATGTGTTTTCGGCGCGTTCATAGGCTTCCCTGGAAATAGCGTTTACCTGCTGGTCAATATCTCGTGCCGTAGGATCGCTGTACTCCGGCTTGTGTCCCATCTCACGACCTATAAACACTTCCTCGTCTCCGCTGCCAAACGCAAGGTGGCCAAACTTATCGCTCATGCCCCAGTCTTTTACCATTTTTCGAGCCAGTTTTGTAACCTGCTGCAGGTCGTTTTGTGCTCCGCTGGTTGATGTATCAAAAATCAGCTGTTCTGCAGCACGGCCGCCCATCAGCACCGCAAGGCGGTCGAGCAGGTAATCCTTCTCATAAATGTATTTCTCTTTTTCCGGCAGCTGCTGTGTGATGCCCATTGCTTTTCCCCGCGGAATGATGGTGACCTTGTGAAGGGGATCAGTATGTGTTAGTGATGCTGCAACAATAGCGTGACCTGCTTCGTGATAAGCGAGCATTTTTTTCTCTCTGTCACTTATGCGCACGCCCTCTTTTTTGAGTCCCATCATCACCTTATCCCGCGCCTTTTCGATATCCTCCATTTTAATAGTTCGTCGTTCGTCACGTCCGGCATTGAAGGAAGCCTCATTGAGAAGATTCTCCAGGTCGGCACCGCTAAATCCCGGCGTGCCGCGCGCAACTTTTTCAAAGTCTACATCATCCCCGATTGTTTTGTTGCGGGCATGTATCTTCAGGATCTCAACCCGGGCTCCCTGCGTAGGCAGGTCAATGCTGATTTGTCTGTCGAAGCGTCCGGGACGAAGTAGTGCTTTGTCAAGAATGTCGGGACGGTTAGTGGCTCCCATTACAACCACATTTTCATTGGGTTCGAAGCCATCCAGTTCCGAAAGCAGCTGGTTGAGAGTCTGCTCGCGCTCATCATGGCCGCCGCCTAAGCCGGCCCCTCGTTTTCGGCCAATGGAGTCAAGTTCATCAACAAAAATGATGCTCGGTGATTTTTCCTTGGCGTTTTTAAACATCTCACGCACGCGCTTAGCGCCCACACCTACAAACATTTCCATAAAATCGGAACCCGTAATCGTGAAAAACGGGACGTCTGCTTCTCCCGCCACGGCCCGGGCCAGTAACGTTTTACCCGTTCCGGGAGGACCCAGCAGCAGAATTCCTTTTGGCAGTTCAGCTCCAAGTTCTTCATAGCGTTCGGGATTTTTGAGGAAATCAATAATTTCACTGAGCTCCTTTTTGGCGCCCTCTGTACCGGCCACATCATCAAAGGTGGTTCGATCTTCTCCCTGTTCTTCCTGCAACTTGGCTTTACTCTTGCCAATATTGAAGAATCCCTGGCCCTGTGCTTTAAATCGCTGGTAAAACATATAGGCGATAAACCCAAAAATAACAACCGGGAGAATGAAGGCGAGAATATACCACCAGTTACTGTCAGACTCCGGCTCGGCCGATACCGTGACGTTTCGTTCTTCCAGCATCGCAAAAAGCTCCTCATCTCCAAAGGATGGTAAATAAGTAATAAAGTTTTCAAAGGAGACCGTATCTTTTTCAGATATTTCAAGCGGCTGCGGCTCTTTTAATGTCCCTTCGATTCTCTCTCCCTGTACGTGAATGCTCTGCACGTTATCTTGCTCCAGCTCGGATTTGAACTCGGTATATTCGATCTCGGGAACAGTTCCGAAGATGCCATTTCCCGAGTTGTTCATAAGCATATATAACAGGATCATGCCGGCTATAAGATAGAACCAGAAGATCAGGCTTGTGCCGCCCGTCGGCCTGTTGTTTTTGGGACTCTTGATGCCCGCTTGATCGCCATTTGAGGACGATTCGTCCCTGCTCTTGTTCTTTTTATTTGATTGATCAGTCAATGTCTCCGGATTAGATTAACAAATGGAAGTCAATATTAAAGAAGTATCGGTAAAATGTACTTTATATCCATCAAAAAATTAACAGGATAAGATACCGATGAACGTTTCTGTATTTGAAACTACTAAACAGGGGTTGAGCCCAAAAAAATCCTTTTTTTACGAAGTATTTGGTGATGGTACCGTGAATGGTTTATTTAGTATAATCCGGAAATAAAAAAATATGTGTAGAAGGGGAGGGGAAAGATTGAGGCTGACACTGAGTTCTGAATTTTCTAAACCCGGATGCCGAACGAGCGGGGGTATGCCTATGGCACTTTTGGTGTCGTGAACCTACAAGACCCCGAGTTAAAAACCCACGATTATAATAATATTCTTGCGTATTTAACGCTACTATTCCGAGTTAAAATTGTTATTTCATAGTTATAAAATTATCACCGGCCACTAGACTTCTGCGCGGTCCAGAGACTTCAGGTTGAGCCCCATTTTTTGAAGGTACTCCTTAAAGCTTATTAACCCAATGCCGTCAGGATTAGGTTAAGATAGATGTAGAATTGGCCACCTGGGCTATAAGTTGGCAGTGTACCTGACGACATCTATTATTGATGATGTGCAACTTTCCAGATCCTGAACCGGACTGAGCGAAAAGTACTTACTGCTCCGCCGCTTCACCCACCGTGCGGCCGGTGCCTACCATAATGTGAGCCCACGGTTTGCCGGGATCCATCAGCCACGGGGCACCTTCACTAACGGGGGACGGAGCAATACCGGTCGATTCAACTGTAGCATATGGCACATACACCACGTAGAGCGGGCGTGCTGATAATAATGTGTTGGTTTCATAATCCCATGCTTCTGAATCTCCGGTAAGCGAGTAGAGCGACATCGGTTTTTGGGGAAGAGGTAGCGTGCCATTCTCAATTTCCTGTTGACGAATTTCCCGAACTTCGCTTGTGGAATGCCCATCTGAACTGAGTTCACGTCCGCGCTGCATGAACGGCTCGAGGTCGTTATGGTAGCAGGCTACATGAAAACGATCGTCGCCGGGTGCATCTGCCAGGCAGGTCAGTTCATTTGTGCCTTGGCGCAGAGTGACAAGTTCGCCGGATGAATCATATCCAAGCACGGCGGCATCCTCACGCATCGGCTGAGGTGCGGCGCTAACGGCTGCGGTGATTTGCCGGTCGGCTGTGGGAATGTCAGCGTCGGTCTCGGATTGAGCAGCTGCGGGTTCTGCTGACATCAGCCCGATTAAAAATGCTGTAATTAATATTGAAACGTATACTTTCATAAAATCTCCTGTTTGTAATGGATTCTAAGCATCCGTCAATCCAGAAAAGATTACGAATGCGGCTTGACGGGTAATACAAATTTCTTGTTCACCAATGTTACTATTTATTTGGTTGATCACAACCGCTATTTGAATACCACCATGAACTGAGAATAGTTAGATTTAAGGGATCAATTCCCTAATCTTCCAATCTTACTCTAAACGTCATTTAAATAATATTCATATGCTATTTTGACTATGCAGATATAGCGTTAATTGCCTGTAAATCAAAATAACCTGCACATTTAAAAACCCTCCACAATCATGACATTCATCAAGCATTAACTGCCATAGTTTTATTTATAATCTTATTGCCAGTTTCAATTTTACAGGCTCAGAATAAATCAGATTCAGAGCCGAATCCACTACAGCCGGGATCCAAAGCTCTGCTGTTTCAAATATCAGATAACTTTAGCCTGGAGTCTTTTCCCGGGGCAACGTTTTCTTTCAAGCAACAGGAATCTGATGATCGTGCGAGGCGAATCGGGTTAAACTTTAGCAATCGATACCTGTGGAGTGATTTTCCTGAAAACGATGACGACCTTGAAGTTTCTGATCTGGACGTTAATATTGGTGTTGATTACACTTGAATGAGGTATACGGATCCAGACTCAGGGATTATGTTCTTCTATGGTTATAGTTCAGGTATTAATTTCGGGATTGATAGAAATGTTCAGAAATTAAGAGTCAGAGATGATACCCGAAGGAATTTATATTACGGAATAAAAGGGATTGGGTATGTCGGTGTGGAGTGGTTTTTCCAATCGTGTATGAGCATGCACGCCGAATATCGTGGATCAGTTAGCATTGGTCACATACGTGAAAAGAACACAGCGGATGTAAATGGAAACGAAAGCATAACTGAGAGAAATAGTACTACAATTCAGCTCGGTAGCGACGGAGTCAGATTTGGGCTGTCGGTCTATTTTTGAGCGGAATCAATTATTGAAATACTGCACTCTTATTGATTGATGCATTAAATAGAATTTGTGTCAGTAGGGCTTAAGTTTAACATCAACAGATATATCACGGGATTCTCGTAATTATGAGCCGTATCAGACGTTTTATCCCCGATGCAATACATACTTAAAGCTGATTATTGCATTAAAATTATCATTGACGTTTTTTAATTAAAAATCCATACGTATATACTATGAAGAACAAACTCACCCTCCGGTTAGAAGAGTCATTAATTAAGCGGGCAAAAAAGAGAGCAGAACAAAAAGGTACCTCGGTTTCCCAAATGGTCGCCGACTTTTTTGCCATTGTTGATACGGAATCAACAGAGCCTAAAAACGATTTGCCCCCTGTCACTGCTTCATTAGTTGGGATAATGAAAAACAGTGACGTCCGCGAAGAGGATTATAAAACTCATTTAGAGGATAAATACCTTAAATGAAAGTTCTTTTTGATGCCAATATCTTATTAGATGTTTTTTTGAAACGTGATCCTTTTTTTGAGACATCTTCGAAATTAGTTGCATTAGCCGAGTGGGGAAAAATAGAAGGCTGGTTATGTGGCTCAATAGTTACGGCGATTCATTACTTACTTTCAAAATCACTCAATAGAGAGCGTGCTGGTAATCACGTGGGTGATATTCTTCAGATATTTCACATCGCTACGATTACAAGAGCTGTTTTGGAAGGAGCAAGAGAAAGTGGCTTTACAGACTATGAAGATGCAGTTATTCATCAATCGGCCGTGCAAGCAAATCTGGATTTAATTCTTACCAGGAATCAAAAGGATTTTAAGAAAAGTGAGCTTCCTGTATACAGCCCCGATGAACTATTAAACCTGATGGATTTATTGTGATGAAATTTTTTCTCAGGTATTCGGTGAATTTAGCATAAGGCTCATTTCAAACCTCAACCGCTTCCGCAATCATCCGGTGTGATTTCAGCCTAATATCAACGTATTTACTAATCAAAAGGAGGTATTATGAAATATTCATTTATAGTCTTCAGAACTTATTCTTTTCCACACCAAGCTGAAATGGATTTAAATAAACTACAAAATGAGGGAGTAGATGCATATTTAAGCGATGCAAATATGGGAAGCTTCAGTTTTTTGGGTGCAGCTACCGGCGGCGTCAAAATCCATGTCTCAGAAAAAGACTTGGAACGTGCTGATGAAATTTTATCTGATAATAAGACTCAATCCAATAATGAATAATTTTGGTTAAGGTGTAAATAATAAAGCTCTTACAGTGGTGTAGATTAGCAAAAGCAAATAAAGTTTTACTAACCTGCGCATATTTGCGGATAATCCTCGCTATCAAATTGTCTCAAACCTCAACCGTTTCAGCAATCAGCCGGTGTGATTTTAGCCGCTGATCGAAATCGTAGATGTAGGAGGCGATCATCAATTCATCGGCGCTGGTTCGGCTGATGAACTCATCAAGATCTGCCCTTACTGTTTCCCTGCTTCCAATAAAAGAACACGCCAGCATCTGCTGAACCATCATCTGTTGTTGCGGTGACCAGATACTGCTCATGTCATCTACGGGCGGCGGCATAGGTTTACGATCCCCGGTGACCACGCCCATAAACATCTGCAGCATGGATGTGGAGAGGTAGTTAGCTTCGGCATCTGTGTCTGCGGCGATGACGTTTATGCACGGCATCACATAGGGTTCGCTCAACTGTTTGGATGGTTTGAATCGCTCCCGGTAGATCCGAATCGCCGGCAATAGCTGCTGAGGCGCAAAATGACTGGCAAACGCGTAGGGCAGTCCCAGTTCAGCCGCAAGAAATGCGCTATCCGTGCTTGAGCCGAGAATCCAGATAGGAATGTTTGTGCCCTCACCAGGAATAGCCCGGACGCTGCTGTTTTTGTTGTCTGAGGAGAGATAGCGCTGCAGTTGCTTCACATTTTCGGGAAACCGCTGAACTTCCCGCATCCGGTCTGACCGGATGGCGTTTGCCGTGGTTTGATCGGTTCCCGGTGCGCGGCCCAGTCCCAAATCAACCCGGCCGGGATAGATGGTTGCCAGCGTGCCAAACTGCTCGGCAATAATCAGGGGCGAGTGGTTAGGCAGCATGATGCCGCCGCTACCCACCCGGATGGATGATGTGGCATCCGCAACATGCCCGAGTAAAATGGATGTAGCCGAACTGGCAATGTTTTCCATGTTGTGATGCTCAGCCATCCAGAATCGCTTGTAACCCATTTTCTCAGTCTCTTTGGCAAGTATTCGGCTGTTTTTGATAGTTTGTGCAAGCGTGGTTCCTTCGGTGACAACGGCAAGATCTAAGACGGAAAAGGGAATCATATGTTGAGGGTGTTGAATTGTTGAATCGTTAAACTGTTTAATCGGGGGTGTTTATCAGATTGTAGAAATTCCTATGGACACCCCTCTCGCCGAAGGCACCCCTTGGGGCAATCTCCCCTTATTAGGGGAGACTTATTCTGGAAAAAATTGAAACACGATTTATCAATCATTACGAAAGTTCACCTAATAAGCCATCAATATCCAGCGGTTCAGTCACCATGTGGATGGAGCCGTCCTCTCGATATGTCCACTCCTCTTTGGGGCGGTCGCGGTAAAGTTCAACGCCGTTGCCATCCGGATCATCAAGATATATCGCTTCCGATACACCATGATCGCTCGCCCCGGAAATTGGGTAGTCGTTATCCATTAACCGTTTCACAATGGCGGCCAGATCGCGGCGAGTGGGATAGAGAATAGCAGTGTGAAAGAGTCCGGCACTTCGTTCAGGGGCAGGTGGAGCTCCTTTGCTTTGCCAGGTATTGAGGCCAATATGGTGATGGTAATCACCGGCACTCAGAAAAACAGCCTGGTCACCATACATGGTGGTCACCTCAAACCCAATAAGATCCCGGTAAAACGAAAGCGACCGCTCCAGATCAGACACCTTCAGGTGTACATGCCCGATCCGTGTCTGAGCCGGTATATTATACTTATCCATTCCCATTGCTTGTTTGTTAGATAAAATATCAAACAATTTTTACCGATTACCGATTACCGATTACCGATAACTGACACACTGTTAAACTGTACCACTGAAATACTGATTATTCCCCCGCAAACTCCCGGATAAACTCGTAAGTACGTTTGGGATCGCGGCCAAGGAGTTCCTTGAGGTCGTCTGATGTGTGTGCAAGCGCGCCGTTTGCTACTGTAATGGCCGACAGTTTACTCATCGCAACCACATCATCGGGGAGCCCGGCGGCTTCCAGCCCTTCAACGAATTCATCAAGCGACACATCTTTATAGGTGATCTTCTTTCCTGATGCCAGGCTCAGCTTTTCTGCATATTCTTTCAGCGTATGGGCTTCCAGCGATGTGATTTCATACACCTGGTTTTTGTGGTCATCCGGGCTGACCAAAATATTAGCCAATGCTTCAGCCATCTCCGTGCGGTATGCAAAATTCACTTTTTCGCCGTTGGAAGGAAAAGTCCATGTCCCTGTTTCCATCGCCTGTCCCAAGAACATCGGGAAAAACTCAGTGTAAAACGTATGCCGGTTGATCGTGTAAGATATCCCGGTGTCATTAATAGTTTTTTCTGTAGCATGATGGTCAGCCGTCAGCGGGCTGAGTTCTTTATGTGCCTGAAGCATGCTGGTGTAGACAATGTGCTTCACTCCGGCTTTTTTTGCAGCTTCAATAACATTTTCATGCTGTTTAATTCTCTGTTCGAAACTGCTTGATGAAATCAGAAGCAACGTATCAACCCCTTCCATGGCACGGTCGAGGGTAGGTTTAGCGAGATAATCACCTATTCGCAGCTCAACTCCTTTTTTAGCGATTTCGCTCCCTTTCTCCTCGCTTCTCACAAGCCCGGCAACTTTCTGCTCGGGGTTATTCTCCATTAGGTGATCGATTGTTGCTGATCCCAGTTCTCCGTTCGCTCCTGTAATTAAAATCATATCATTATTGGTTTTTGAAAGGTTCATCGGCATATTTAGAGTAATGCCTAATTGATGCAATGTCTTTATTTTCTATACAAAAGTTGGGCTTAATTAGTTTAATAATGAACATATATTTAGTTTCATCTCTTGCGGGTTATTTGCTTTCTTTAAAAAGCGTAAACAATTGTCGATCAACAAGTATCATCAAATGGATTATTCATCTCAAATCGAATTAAAACTGTTGGTGGCGCTTGCCATTGGCTTGCTGGTAGGGATCGAGAGGGGCTGGAGTGAACGTGAGGAAGATGAAGGTGAGCGAATAGCAGGAATTCGCACCTTCAGTATTATCGGGCTGCTCGGGGGCGTATGGGCAATGATGGCAGAATTCCTCGGGGACTGGATACTTGCAGTTGCTTTCCTCTCTGTCTCGGCCCTGATTATTGCTGCTCATATTCTCGATGTGAGAAGTAACCAGGACATCGGCACCACTACAGCTTTCTCTATGATGCTTACGTTTGCTCTTGCCGCCTGGGCCGTGATTGGTCAGCCGGTTATTGCCATTGCAGTGACAATCGTAGTGGTATTTCTCTTGGGATATAAGCCGGTCTTGCATCGATGGCTCAGAGTTATAGAAGAAAAAGAGCTTTATGCCGGTATAAAGCTTCTGATTATTTCGGTGGCGCTCCTGCCATTCCTGCCTGACCAGGGATACGGCCCTTATAATGCTCTGAACCCCTACTGGATATGGTGGATGGTAGTCCTCATCAGTGGAATATCATTCGTAGGATATTTTGCTATTAAGTTTACAGGAAAGAAGAAAGGGACGTTTTTAACGGCTGTCACCGGCGGGCTGGCCTCATCAACAGCTGTTACTTTTAGCATGGCTCAATTTGCAAAGCTTAGCAAAAAGAAACTATTTTTTATGGGCGGTATCATGATAGCATCATCTATCATGTTTATTCGTGTAGCTATAGAAGTATTTGTTGTCAATAGAGAGTTGCTTCAGCATTTATGGATACCTCTTGGCCTCATGTTTGCAGGTATACTCATTGGCGGCTATTGGTTTTTGATCAGGGGAGGGCAAGGAAAAGAGGCAGACCAACAAATTGATATTACAAATCCCTTTCAGCTTGGACTTGCTCTCCGGTTCGGAGTACTGCTGGCCCTGATTCTTCTGCTTTCTGAAGCGGTGAAGGAATGGTTCGGTGATGAAGGCATCTACTTGCTCTCTGTAGCATCCGGTTTGATGGATGTTGACGCTATTACAGTTTCACTTTCAAAAATGGCTCAGAATGATCTGAGTGCCGAGGTGGCCTCGCTGGGAATCGTATTGGCCTCAGCCACGAACACAGTTGTTAAAGGGTTCATTTTTGCGGTAATTGCCGGCTGGAAGGATAGTTTAAAACTAATCTTGTTTTTGACAGCAGCAGTTATCCCGGGTATTTTGGCAGGTTTATACCTGATCGTCTAATAAAATCAGCCGGTTATAAGTAGTTGGTGTGTAATGTGATATATTTAAGAGTTCTTTATCTTAAATTCATATTTCACCTTTAACTTAACTCTCAAACGTGGAGATGCTGTAATGCAACTCATATTAAGACAAAAGAGTCTTTTATATTTTAACAAAACTAAACCAATCATTATGAAATCACTATATCAAATATCTGCTCTGTTAATGACACTTATTGTGTTACTGGGCGTGGGCCAGTCTACCGTTCAGGCACAGGAATACATGATGGACGGAATGACATTCGGTATGCCTGAGGCCGTAGTCTACACAGAAGACTATGATGGACCGCCGGTTGTGGGTGACCACTTAACCCTGCTTCCCAATCTTGCTCCTCTCGAATATGAAGGAAACAAGCATCATGAAGTTCGCCTGGATGCCATGGTGCAGGAAATAGAAGTTGCCAATGGCGTAAGCTACAGGGCGTGGACGTTCGGCGGAACAGTTCCGGGACCAACACTGCATGTACGCGAAGGCGACCGGATTACATTTACGATGAAAAACCGGTCAGATGAAGAAGTAACCATCACAGAACCGGGTAGTGAGGCAAGTCCGTTTATGCAGCAGGTGGCCGACAATAACTATATGAACGCCAAACCGGGTGTGATGCCAATGCCTCACTCTATGGACTTCCACGCGGGAACCGTTGCGAAAGATGACAAATGGCGAACCATTGCTCCAGGTGAAACAATCCAGTTCGACTGGGTGGCAAACTACGCCGGAACCTACATCTACCACTGTGGAACCCCGAGTGTGCTCATGCACACGGCAATGGGTCAGCACGGGGTGGTTGTTGTTTCGCCAAAAGAAGGGTACCCGACCGACTATGAAGTAGATCGCGAATACGTAGTTGTGCAGTCTGAATACTATCTCAAAAAAGGTCCCAGCGAACTTTATCAGTATGATTTTGAAGCAGCTCAAAGCCGAAACCCTTCACACGTCGTATTTAATGGCCACCAAACTATTCTTCATGATCAACCGCTTGAAGCGAATGCCGGTGAGCGTGTGAGAATTCATTTCTCAAATAACGGGCCAAGCGGAACGTCAAGTTTTCATGTGATTGGCGCCATTTTTGATCGCGTATGGCTGGAAGGTCATCCTTATAATGAAATGCGCGGCATGCAGACAGTGCTGCTCGGAGCGTCAGGCTCTGCCACAGTCGACTTTATTGTACCTGAGGAAGGCAAATACATCTTGATAGACCACGAGTTTGCAGATGCTGAAAAAGGAGCCACCGGTACACTGAAAGCCGGACCGCGTAAACGATAAACTAAGCTATTCCAATTGATGCCATCCTGGTCGATGGCATCAATTTCTTTTTGATCATACATCACATTTTAATTCCAAAAAAATGAAACTTTCAACCCTATCGTATCTCTTATTGCCGATTGTTGTGCTGACAGTGCTAATTACAGTTTCAGCCGGGGCACAGTCGAAAAAGGTTGAGATACCGGCAGGTTACTTTCATTCGGTACTCCCTGAAGTGGTTGGCGAGCCCGTCCGGGTAGAGTCATTTTTTATAGATGAGACGGCGGTTACATACGAAGAT
The DNA here is from genome assembly GCF_038150125.1 of Rhodohalobacter sp. 8-1. Classification (NCBI taxonomy): domain Bacteria; kingdom Pseudomonadati; phylum Balneolota; class Balneolia; order Balneolales; family Balneolaceae; genus Rhodohalobacter; species Rhodohalobacter sp. 8-1. Next base: position 133,326 of record NZ_JBBVMF010000009.1, read on the forward strand.
TACAGGAACTTTCTGACGGATCAACCCCGATGGCGATCATCTGACATTCCGGCTATTTATGCTGGAAAGAGCTACCTGAAAAACTGGAAAAACGACTTAGACTACGGCGATAAAAAGGCCACGCAACCGGTAACAAGCGTTTCCTGGTATGCTGCAAACGCCTATTGTGGCTGGAAAGGCGGCCGGCTGCCAACACTTAATGAATGGGAGTACGCGGCACAGGCGATGGAATTTGAATCTTCGGATGATGCTGATCGGTTTAGCTCCGAGCTGATCGGGTGGTACTCGGCTGTTAACGCTAATCAAGTCAAACCGGTTGGCAGCAGTGGAATTGAAAACAAGTATGGAGTAAAAGACATGTTTGGCTTGATTATGGAGTGGGTTGAAGATTTTAAGCCGCCCGTTGCAGACGACCTGTCTCTCGATTGCGGCACCGTGGGCCGGATGCAGGGAAGCAGTACCCTGTATGGGTACGCTATGTCAATTCGGTATATCACCCGCATGAGTTTTAAGCCCATCAGTGCCACCGGTATGCTGGGTTTCAGGTGCGCATATGATACCGTCCAGAATGGAAATGAACCGGTGAATGAGAATCAATCTACAGACTAAGGAAGGAGCAACCATGAAAAAATTGAAATATATTGCATTAACAATCGGGCTTATATGTCTGCCGATGCTTGCATCAAGCCAGCACTCAATGACAGAAGGGGAAAGTCATTCTGACCTTAAGGCTGAGCAGTCGTATAACGCAGAGTCTCTCTACCATATGCCCGCAAAATGGACGAACCAGGATGGAGAAACAATCCGGCTGGCCGATTATTCAGGCCGGCCGCTTATGCTTGTAATGTTCTACGGCCAGTGCACGGGAACTTGTCCCGTGCTTATGCAAAGAACATGGAAGCTTTACAGCATGCTTGATAATAGGATTCGAGATCAGTTGCAGGTATTGGCCGTTAGTTTTGACACCGAAAACGATACGCCGGAGGCACTCAAAACCTACGCGGAATATGAACAGCTGGATATTCCCGGCTGGAATTTTGTGACAGCTCGCCATACGGATGTCCGGGAGCTTGCCATGCTGCTCGGTGTTCAGTATCGCCAGCGAAGTGACGGACACTATGAGCATTCAAATCTGATTACGGTTCTGGATGAAGAGGGTAAAATTGCTGTGAGAACAGAAGGGATCACCGGAGGGCTCGATCAGGCAGCCTCAGAAATTAAAGAGCTTATTAAGCCTGACCTGCAATGAAAGATGAAGCTATTCATATCATCCTTTTCCTGCTGTTCATTACCGTACTTCCATTGCCAGGTTTAGGATATGAGCAGCCGGTTGATATCAAGCCTGATACCCTAACGGTACACGTACTCGGTACCGCAGAGGATTCCCGCTTTGAACCCAAATCAATAAGGGTAAAGCCCGGGGAAACGGTTCGTTTTGAGGTGAAAGAAGGCATGCACACGGTGACGGCCTACCATCCGGATAACAGACGGGATCTTAGAATTCCAAAGGACGCTCCGTCTTTCGACTCAGGCATTTTAACGGCCGGCGACACATGGTATTTGAACATCACTTATTCAGGCGAATACAACTACTTTTGCATGCCTCATGAACGCATGGGCCATGTAGGGAAGATTATATCTAACAACACTAATTCAAACAATACATCAACAAATTATAAGAACTAAATATTTGAACCAATGAAATTACTTATCAAAATTATAACACTTTCACTTATCACATTAACCTTTGCGCTGCCGGTATTCTCTACTGGTCTGCAGGATGATGTCCGGACAATTGAGGTTACGGGCATGGACAATCTGAAATACGATAAGACGCTGATTGAGGCTAGTCCGGGCGAGACCATCCGGCTCGTATTTAAAGTAGTAAGCAATATGCCGCCCCAGGCGATGTCTCATAACATTGCCATCCTTCCAAAAGGCATGGACACGGATGCATTTGCAATTGCATCTATGGGCGCAAGAGATAATGAATATATCGCGCCTGACTATGAGGATCAGCTGATCGCCTACACCGAAATGATAGGCGGCGGAGAGACATCAACCGTTGAATTTACAGTTCCGGAAGAAACAGGTGACTACGATTATATATGCACATTTCCCGGACATTATCAAGGGGGAATGGTTGGTATTCTCCGCGTAAAGTAGAATACACAATTGACCTTTACCTGAATGCAGGTGATGCTGTGTTCCGGATTAAAACACCGATTCGAAAAACTATGATTTGGGTTGCACCAGCCGGGGGTTTTAATTTCACGCAGGCGCGAAACCAGTTGTGCGTGGACAAACTATAAGACATGTACTTACTAAGATTAACAGTCGATTTAAGCCAGAAAAGCACTTTTAAAATCTGTCATCGGTAGCCGCTAATCTTGCCCCAAAAAAGGGCAATACCATTTGAAAAGTGACAGTATTAGGTTTCCTATGCAAGAGTACTATGTATTTCGTGAATGGAGATGTGTGTGGCGAACCGGGTAATTATTAATCTCAAAAGTACGTACTCAGATACCGAGGAATACACGGATTAGATCTTTCGTTCCCCTTCGACGGATCCATTTATTTTGCGGAATCACTCGCCTCGGGGTGCCACTGTTATCTGCGCTACCTAACCCCACACTGCGCGCCGGCGCCAGCGGCATCCCTTTGGGACAAAACCACGGCGCTTGTCACGTAGTGATCCTTCGGGTATGGGGCTACTGAGCTGCCGTCCCTGCCGGGACTTATTGTTTTGTTACGCGCAGGCGCCCACGCATAACCGGATGTACATTGGCAGGGGATAATTCACGTGCATATTAAAATAAAACATCGATTTTAGCCTAAAACAGTGCTTTTTAAAAACTGTCATTGGTAGCCCCTAATGTTGCCCAAAAACCGGGCAACACCATTTTGTAGTTATAAGTATTAAATCTTCCTTCGGGGGGAGTAATTTGCCAGCTGGTGAAAAGGGGGAGGGGCGTCAAATGAGCCAGACGAGTTATTTAGATCTGTGATTGGTAATAAGAGATCGGAGCGAAAGCGGTGAGTTCTTTTTTTATAGGCGCATTAATCCGAACGAAACGATACATATATAGTGATATCTGCTCTTTATCGGCACGATTAATGAAATGTCGATATCCAAGAGGCATTAAGGACCAAGGTTGTCTTGACCGCATCCTGAAATTTCATACACTTTCCGGGTGCACACGTCCGTTTAAAATGTTATTTTAAGACAAAAGACTCTCTAATTTATATTATTGAATATGCTGTTATCAAAATCATGCGTGTACGGTTTGCGGGCCGCTCTTTACCTGGCAATGAAAGACCGTAACGAATTTACTCCCATAAAAAAGTTAAGTGACAAGCTAGAAATCTCCTTCCACTTTCTAACAAAAATTTTGCAACAGCTTACGGCCGACGGCATGTTGGAATCATTTAAGGGGCCGAATGGTGGCGTAAGACTTACAAAGCCGGGAGACAAAATCGCACTTGTGGACGTAGTTTTAGCTATTGACGGCCCGAAATTATTAACGGAATGTGCTCTTGGCCTTCCGGGGTGCGGCTTGAAGAATCCATGCCCGCTGCACGATCAATGGGCAAAAACCCGAGATAAAATTCGGGATATGCTTCAGCGTACAACCCTGGAAGATTTGGCCGAAAAAGGAAAAGCTGAAAATCTCAGGCTGACTGAAGATGGAGATTTTGAATCGTTATTGAGAGATTAACATAGGGAGGTAATTATGCATTCAGACAGTAAAGATCTGTTTCATCTAATTCAAAAATATAACGTGCCGGGTCCTCGGTATACGTCATATCCAACAGCAGTACAGTTCAGCGAATCGTTTGACAGGCAGCATACCGAAAGTCGGCTTGCTGAGGGCAGGGCATCTGGTAAACCGCTTTCCCTTTATGTCCATATTCCATTCTGCTTTTCACTTTGCTGGTATTGCGGTTGCACAAAAATCATCACTCGAGACAGCAATCGGGGTGACGTTTATCTTGACTATCTCGAAAAGGAGGCGGCATTAATTAAAAAGGCAAATGGTGCAGAGCCAGTTCTTAAACAAATCCATTTTGGGGGCGGAACACCAACTTTTCTGACACCTTTGCAGCTTGAACGACTCAGTGATCTCATACACAAAAATTTCAAAGTGCATCCGGATGCAGAGTTTAGTGTGGAAATCGATCCGCGTCGCTGTACTGATGAGCATATCATTGCCCTTTCCAAAATGAGTGTCAACCGGGCCTCGCTTGGCGTTCAGGATACAAATGACGAAGTGCAGCAGGCCATTCATCGAATACAGCCGTTTGAACAGACAAAAAAAGTAACGAATCTTCTTCGGGAGCGGGGCATACCGGATATAAATTTTGACTTGATTTACGGGCTGCCATGTCAATCCATTGCTACCTTTAAGCAAACAATTGATGATGTTGTAGCGCTGGCACCTAATCGTCTGGCAATCTACAGCTACGCTCATATGCCTGGGATCATGCCGGCTCAAAAACTCTTGAATGAGTCAGAGTTTCCATCACCCGATGAAAAACTGACTATGTTAATGACCGCCATCGAGCGTCTGTCCGATTACGGCTATCGGTATATCGGCATGGATCATTTTGCTTTAGAAAATGATGAGCTCAGCCAGGCACTCGATGAAGGAACTCTTCATCGAAATTTCCAGGGATACAGCACACATGCCGAACTTGAGATGATTGCATTGGGTATGTCAGGAATTTCAATGGGGGATAGCTTGTACGTGCAGAACAACAAAGACATTGGCGAATATTATGATGCACTTGATGAAGGCCACTTACCCATTAAAAAAGTTCTTGAACTGACCAGTGAAGATCGGCTGAGACGGGATGTTATTATGAGAATTATGTGTCGGGGAGAAATCCGGTATAATGATTTTTATGCAGATTCAGCCGTGGAGTTCAAAGATAAATTCAGAAGCGAGATTGAAAATTTAGACGCGCTTGAAGCTGATGGTTTATTGGTTAAGCATCAGGAGGGCTTTAATGTGACAGAGGCCGGCCGCCTGTTTTTGAGAAACGTTGCCATGGTATTTGATGGTTATATTACCAGGAAATCTGATCGTCCGTTGTACTCAAAAACGGTGTGATGCGTTATAGGCTTTAGAATATACCTGGTATCAGGATAAATTCTTGATCAGGTGAAATATAAACCGGATCATCATGAGGAATCTTCATTTCATACTACTGTCTCTCGTACTCACGTTTCAAACCGCTGCTGAGAATAGCGTGGCCCAATCAACTGATGAATCAATTCAAAGCATAGAGAACCAGCTTGAAAAGGCCGATGAGCTGCATATGTCAGGTGAGGAGCAGCAAAGCCTTGATTTGTACAAACAGGTTTTGAAGGATGACCCCGATAATGTAACTGCGCTTTGGAATGCCTCGGTTCTGCACGCTAAAATCGGCTATCGGAAAGAGGGTGATGATGAGATGAGACCTCATTTTGAAACGGCAGTAGATCTGGCTCAACGGGCCGTTGAAAATCATCCCGATAACGGATATGCATATTATGCGATGGCTGTGGCAACCGGCCGAATGACAGAAGTAATGGGACCGGCCGACAGGGTAAGGGCATCGCGAAAAGTGAAAGAAAACATAGAAAAAGCGGCTGAGCGAATTCCCGATTTTGCCCCGGTTTGGCACCTGTATGGCGTATGGCACTCAGATGTAGCCAATATGAGCGCTGCGGTTAAAGCAGCTGCCGGACTGTTTACGGGAGGTATTCCAGATGCCAGCAATGAAAAAGCCGAAGAGTACCTGAAAAAAGCAATTTCGATGGACGAAGATAACATTCTGTTTCACCTTGACCTTGCAAAACATTATATGAAAGTAGACCGTCCGGAGGAAGCCATTCCCGTTCTTAGAGAAATAATGAATATGGAGTCTCAAATGAAAGATGATCCGGCGTATATTAATGAGGCGAAGGAGATGCTGGATGAGATTGATGGCTGAACAGTTCGGTTTTGAGAGTTCGAGACATTATAATTCATATTGAGTATTATAAATACTGTCATACAGATACCAGTTATTTGACATCACTGGTGGCTAACTCGCTTTGTTTATTTTAAGCGAACGCTTTATGTAAAACGATAACAATACACTCTTAATAATATCATATGTATGCTTGACAAAGACACGCTGCTACTTACCACATTGGTTTTTTTGATGATGACCTGTATTACAACCACCGAGAATGTGGAAGGTCAGGATTTAGAAGGGGTATCCCGGGAGTTGGTTTGGAGCGACGAGTTCGATTATAAGGGATTACCGGATTCGACCAAGTGGGGATATGATGTTGGGTATATTGCAAATAACGAAAAACAGTACTACACGGAATCCCGGCTTGAAAATGCAAGGGTTGAAGACGGAAGACTGGTTATAACAGCAATAAAAGAAGACTGGGAAGGATTCGATTATACGTCAGCCAGGCTGGTAACAAGAGGTAAAGAAACCTGGACGTACGGGCGGTTCGAAGCGCGTGCGAAAGTTCCGACCGGCAGGGGGACATGGGCCGCGATATGGACGTTAGGAGCTAATATCAGCGAAGTAGGATGGCCGGAATCGGGTGAGATCGACATAATGGAATATGTGGGATATGATCCTGACAAAGTTCATGGATATGTACATACCGAAGCGTATAATCACACAATAGGGACGGACAAAGGTAGTTCTTATACTTTAGAACGCCCTTGGGAAGAGTTCCACGTTTATGCAGTGGAGTGGTACGATGATAGAATTGATTTCTTTGTGGATGACGTAAAATATTTCACATTTGAAAAAGAGTCATCAGACAATGACGTCTGGCCATTTGATAAACCCCATTATCTAATACTCAATCTGGCAATTGGCGGTAATTGGGGCGGCACCGAAGGTATCGATAACACCCTCTTTCCACACCGGTTTGAAGTTGACTATGTGCGGGTCTATCAAAGAAAATAAAGCCGGCATGCGTTTACTATTAACATGAGTTCGATTCTTAAATAAGGACATCAAAAGTCCCCCTTTCCCGATAATAGATGCCTGTGGCGAAAAAAGGGGGATACTTCCCAAGGGATCCAGTTGGGGAAATCTCTCCGCTGGCGGTAGACTTGGTAACGAATAAATGAAATTGATTATTAATAGAAATCAAGTTATTAATGATATGAATTTGTAAATGAGATGCCGGATTTTCTGAATCCGGTGAAGCAAACCCCGATTAAGGATCGTTTCTTAATAGAGCCTCCTGATATGAATGAAGACTACCTCTTAAAAGTATTTCCACAACTCACGTCATCGTTAATTACGGAAATTGTTAAGAATTCCATAGTAAAAGAGGTTCCGGCAGGCACCGAAATATTGAGGGAAGGAAAGTATGTATCGGAGGTGCCTCTTGTAGTTGATGGCGCAATTAAAGTCTACAAGAGGTACGAAGAGAGAGATCTGCTTCTCTATTACATCAAGCCGAATGAGAGCTGCATTATGTCTTTCGCTGCAGGATTAAAAAACGAACCAAGCAGCGTTTACGCTCAAACCGTAGAAGATACCAGGGCGCTGTTAATTCCCATTAAGAAGATTATTGCCTGGATAAAAGAGTATCCGGAATTGAACTCACTCTTTTTCCAGCAGTATGACCTCAGGTATGGAGAGTTGCTAGAGACCATTCAGGATGTAATGTTCAACAGGATGGATAAGCGTCTTTATGATTACCTGAAAGAGAAGTCTGAACTGCTTAATAACAATCTATTAAAGATGTCGCACCGTCAAATTGCCGGTGATCTCGGCACTGCAAGAGAGGTGGTAAGCCGGGTGATGAAGAAGCTGGAGAATGAGGGAAAAGTGGAGCAGCAGAGAAAAGGGATAAAAATTCTTTAGTTGTGACTTTGGTCACTGAATTGGAAGAACTGGAACTGTAGTTTAGTAAAAGAAACATTGAGTAAGCTGACTGTGGCCACGAAAATAGCTTCATTTACCGGCACCAGAAGCTCTCAGAGCAAATTTTAATGACTAAACGGGCAGAACAATGAAAAAGAACATGGGAACAGCAGATCGTTCAATCAGAACTATCCTCGCAATCGTATTCGCAGTTTTATACGCAACTAATGTAATCTCAGGAACACTGGGCATTGTGCTTCTTGTACTGGCAGGTGTATTTCTTGCCACCAGTTTTATCAGCTTTTGTCCACTTTATGCGCCTTTTGGTCTACGAACCTGCAAGGTTGAAAAGGGGTAGCGAAAATCTGTTGGCTGGTGAGATGGTTGCCTTTTTACGATAATATAAAAGGTGATCGAGTCAGTTTCAGAACGGGTTACTCTTTAGGATCTCCTATATGATCGATTGAATGAATCTTAAGGAGCGTAATGGCATTTGTTTGGATTTGTAGACAACAGGACGATTAATCAATATTGAGTTGTTTATGCACGATCCAAACATCAACTACAAAAAACATCCCGAAAAATACCGGATTGGGCCGGGTGAGAAAGGTGTACTCACCGTGGAGCCTTGTAAGTCGGAGATTCTGCCTCACTGGACATTTAAAACTCCGGATGATGCCGAAGAGTCTTCAGAGAAAATCTACGATATGTTTATCGACTACCTCAGGGAGGATGATTTCGTGGGCGCTGATATGGCGCGAAAGTTTCTGCGAATGGGGATGACCCGGGCCAGGCGATATGCCAGGCACGCCAGCGGCCGCAAGTATGATGACGAAGGAAACGAGAGGCCGGAAAACCCCGATCCGGAAAAGCAGAAGTCATCGGACATATTTCAGGAGAAGTGGAAAGAGGCTAGGGAGAACGAGAAATACCTACGGCTGAAGGAAGAGCACAGGAATAACTATTACTGAACCCTGGGTTTGGGCTGCAGGTTGATGAAATACGCAAAGAGCGCTACCCGATAAATCTGTTCCTGAATTCATCTTTATACACCTTTCCCAGTGGAATATCGTGGCCGTTAATGTGAATCATATTTCCTTCCACATAGTCAATTTGACGCAGCGCTATCAGGTAGGATTTGTGAACCCGGAGAAAATCTGATGGAGTGAGCTCATCTGAAAATGACTTTAGTGTCTGATTAAAGGTATGGCGTTTCTCACGTGTGTGAAGCGTGATATAGTCACCCTGGCTTTCGGCAAACAGAATATCCTTTTCATTGATGCGGTACGTTTTTCCATCAGCTTTGATCACCACGTAAGCGTCATCGTTCCCTGAAGGTTCAGGTACCTTGTTCACCGCTTTCAAAAAGCGCTCAAACGAAAATGGCTTCAGCAGGTAGTCAACAACATCCAGTTCATAGCTTTCGAGCGCATACTCGGAATATGCTGTTGTAAGAATCACTTTTGGTGGAGCGGGCAGGCTTTTCAAAAAGCTGATCCCTGAGAGCTTGGGCATGTTGATATCCAGAAAGATTAGGTCGACCGACTGCTCTTTTAAAATCGATAGTGCGGCTACAGCGCTTTCGCACTCACCTGTTAGAGTGAGCTGTGGGGTATCGCTGATATAGGTTCTGAGAATATCGCGCGCTACAGGTTCATCATCTATAATCAAACAGGTCATCATTTAAAGCTCCATTGTGAGTGTAAGATGGTATTCATTGTTCTCGCTACCGTATTCAAGGGAATAGTTACCGGGGAGGCTGAGCTCCAGCCGGCGCCTTGCGTTTTCAAGGCCAAGCGATGATTTTTGATCTGGTGTAAATGCCTTTTCTGCAACACTGTTCCTGGTATTTAGCGTTAGCCTGTTACCGGTTGTTTTGATGGAAATATGAATAAAATCTGTCTCTTCCGAAACAGACCCGTGTTTGAAACAGTTTTCGATGAATGTAATAAGAAGCAGCGGAGGCAGCATGAGATCCCGGGTTTCTGTGTCAATGCTAAACCTTATCTTTTCGGGATTGTTTACCCGCACCTTTTGGAGATGTATGAATTTCTCTACGTACTCCAATTCCCGCTTAAGGGGAACCTGTTCTTCATCTGTATGATCTACCACATAGCGCAGCAAGTCAGAAAGCTCGAGGACGAGTTTTGGCGCTTTGGCTGATTTCTTGAGTGTTTCACCGTAAATCGTGTTCAGGCTGTTGAATAAGAAGTGTGGATTAATGCGGGCACGGAGTGCCTGGAGTTCTGCTACCGTCTTCTCCTCTTTAAGCTGAGCCAGCTGCGCGATGGATTCCTGCTGTTTGAACCATCCCGATGCAAGGTGCAAAAGCAGGCTGAGGCTGACGTAAACGAGCCCGATTCCCCCTATTTCATGCCATTCATAGACGGTGATAAAGTAATAATCAGGAAAGAGCAGGGGAGCGAGACCGTCGAATGTTAGCGGGTAAATCTGAACGATAAAAATAACGGCCATTAGAAAGGCAAAGGCGTACGAAACGCGATTTCCCTTCTCCAGGAAATGCTTCAGTGCTATTTGATTCCATACTACACCAACCAAAAGCGGAAGATGAAACAGAGCTGTATAAATGATGTCGATACTTCTTATCTCGTCCGTTCGGGTAAAGAGTCTGAGTAAAACGATAAAAGAAACTACCCAGAACAGTCCATTCTGAGTGATGCTCAGGAGTGTGCTCTTCTCAAATTTCATTCACTACCTTTTTTAGCTCTATGGCATCTTCAAAGGCCCTTTCGTCAGATTTGTATTTCAACACAAACTGCTGAAGCTCGGGTGTATCTGCAGTGATTAGAATACTGACATCGTCATCAAAAGGACCACCTTCAAGACCACCTTCAACACGTTCATGTTTGATACGGACCCTGTTATCTATAATCTGCTCTTTGATCCACTGGTCCTTGAAGAATTCTATGGCAAGTTCATCTTTTTCAAGGGAGACTTTTGAAAACGAGTGGACGGGAAGCAGGTGGGCCGATTCGAAGGCGTTTTTATTGGCACCCATATTTAGCAGTGATAAATCCAGGAAATAATCTCCTTCAAAATCACCCACGTAGCCGATAAACAGGGTGGAATCTGCTGACGTGTCCTGCAGGTCTTCAAGAATGACCAGATAGATATTTTCGTCATCAAAGATAGTGGATCCACCACCGGCTTCGAGGCCGATTGATCCCGTAAAACTTGAGCCCTGAACTGCAACCTGGGGGAGTGAAACCGGGTTGTTTATGAACGTCCATCGCTGATCGTCAGACTGCCAGGTGTTATGAAGGCCATCAAGAACAATAGCGGTATCTGTTGTGACCAGCGGATTCACAGACTTCAAAAAACATCCGGTGAGCGCAAGTAGTGTAAGTGATAGCAGAATGACTCGTTTCATAAGAGTGGAATTAGTTTGGGTTCAAGCCTAAGAAACAGAGTAGCCGAATGGTAAGAAAAAATATTCGATAAACGGGGCGTTTTTCTCGTTGAACGCTTATAAATGAGCTCAAATTGAGTCTTAACGACTGCTATTCAGGGCAGAATAGATCAAGAAGCTCAGTAATTATAAACTACTCGATTGACATAGTGAGGCTATACAGATCTGGAATAAGCCTCTGCAATCCAGTTTTAAGCTCCGTGTGTCAACGTTACTCACATCCGCCAGTCTCACCCGGTGCGTGCACACGGTTTTCTAATGGCCCGGAACCTTCAAGTCGATCTTTTGAGGGTATATCCTTGAGTTTAAAACCACGATCGATTCGTGATTTTGAGGCCGGTTTTATCAGGATAAACGGATGTTCAGAAATTGCACTGACAATGGTTTTTCTGGAAGTGATCGTCACATCGTCATCCCGGCTTTTAGCGTACGATATGAGTTAGTCATAAATGGGTAAATAGTGTCGTGTCAGTGATGAAATGTGGTATAGCCCCGAACGCTTTCGGGGTGAGTTTTTCGAAAAATCGAGTAATGACGGATTAATAGAGTATTCAAGGATGACTTATCCGATGACAAACTACCATCTACCATCTACCATCTGCCATCTACTATCTGCCATCTACTATCTGCTATCTCTCATCTCCTAGCCTCGAATAATTTTCTCTATCTCCTTGATCTCCTTCGGAACGTCCGTCATGTTTTCGAAGCCGTCTTCCGTGACAATGATGTTATCTTCAATCCGGACACCGCCAAATTCAAAATAAGATTCCAGTTTATCTGCATTCAGGAACTTTGATTTCTCATCGTCGTCTATTGCTTTTTTCAGCAGGGCAGGAATAAAGTATAGGCCGGGTTCGACGGTGACAACCATGCCCGCCTGAAGTTCACGCCGTGCTCTCAGGAACCGAATTCCAGGGCGGTCGATACGATCTACGCCTTTCGGATAGCCGCCAACATCGTGTGTATCCAATCCAATAAAATGACCCAGTCCATGCGGGAAGAAGAGTGCGAAAATATCGTTTTCCAGTAGCTCTTCGATGGAGCCTTTTACCAGTCCCATTCGCTTGAGTCCCTCAAGGATAATTTCGGCGGCAGACATATGCAGGTCTTCCATTTTTATGCCAGGTTTCACCATCTTAATCACGCTGTTCAAAGCGTTTAAGACAGTTTGGTATACGGCGGCCTGCTCATCCGTAAATCGACCGTTGGCAGGATAGGTTCGGGTGACATCCGAGGCATACCCTTCATATTCGTATCCTGCATCAATCAGGTACAGCTCACCATTATTTACCCTGCTGCTGCATTCCGTGTAGTGTAAAATGGCGCTGTTTATGCCCGCCGCATGAATCCCGTTATATGCTGGAAAGAGCAGTCCGCGCTGTATTTGGTGGTAGTCAAAAATGGCTTTCAGCTCATACTCATACATTCCCGGTTTGATGGCTTCCATCACTTTGCGATGGGCGATATTATTGATGCGGGCTGCTTCACGCATTAAATTGAGTTCATCCTCTGTCTTAACGGATCGGCAGAAGGTGATAGCGTCATTCAAAGATTCAGTATCCACGTTGAAACTGCGATCGAGATCTTCCAAGAATTCCGCCTGCTCCTCATTAAGGCAGTAGATCACATTTGGATTGAGATTCTTCAGAACAGTTAAAAGTTCATTGTCGTAATGCAGCTCATCAGGCTCATAGAGTGTTTGAATATCATTTTTTGATTTAATGCGTCCGTGCCACACTCCGTAATGTTCATCGCGCTTGGGCGCAAACAGGTAGTAGGTTTCCGTTCTCAGATCCAGGATCAAATGATAATCGGGCTCATCAATCCCCGTGAGGTACAAAAAATTGCTCTCCTGCCGGAACGGGAACTCAAAATCGGTTTGATAGCGATACATGAGCTCGGCACCCTTCATGTAGATAATATTTTCCTGTTCTTCTTCGAATAATGAGAGTAGTTTTTTTCGCTGGAGTTCTGCAGCCATAAGTGTGGGTCTGTTTAAAAGATTTACTTTAATTTAGCAGATGAATAGATCAATCAAAAAGGTTAATCAGGTGATTTACCAATTTTTTGATGTTTGATCGCGATGGAGCTGTCATAAGAGAACGAGCAACCTCAGGAAATTGAATAACTGATCTTCCGCCGGGAGTAAGGCGTATTGCTTCCGGGCTCGCGGTGCTAAATATCTTGGCAAGAGGAACCCAAAGTACTCCTCTGTTTTGTCCGTCCTGATTCAGCACAGCTGACAATACTGTTTGGTTTGATGAATCAGCGATCAATGAAAGCGCCAGGCTGTCGCCGGTATCGCTCTTGTAAATGCGGTAAAAGTGATCGAGGGAAAAGGTCGAAATGTCCTCAGGGAGATTCAGATACGTGATGTCTGCTGGCTCTGGCGGGGCAAAAACGGAGTTAAGAAACTTGCCGGCGCTTTCTGTAATGGGTTCGGTAAGTGAAGTGTCGACAAATCCACGCTTGATCCAATAATCAGTAGGATTTACCGGCTCAGTTTCCTGCGGTTTCAAATCAAATGGATGGTTTTGAAGCGGTGAGATTTTTTGGCCATCACACTGGTACCAGAAATCATCGGTTCCGTTGGTGATCATCAGAAAATCAGCCTGCAGCGTTCGGTTGTAACGGGCAGTCTGCTCAGCTGTTTTTGCATTTAGCTTGATGCGGCCCGACTTACATTCAATGAGTACATAAGGTGCCATGTCCCGATCGTAGATAACAAGATCGGCCCTCAGTGTATTTTCGGCCGATTCAGTCTTTACAGGCGCTTCAAAACCAATTCGGTTAGGGCTAACAGTGGTTTGATGGAGGAGGAATTCAACGTACTGCAGGCGAACCCGCTCTTCGGGCCGGTTGGCAAATCTCTTTTTGAGTATGGGGTTATAAAGCCATTTGCGGGCGTCTGAAAACCTCACCTGGGGAAAATGTCCGGTGGCTTGTGATCTCATGTTCAATCAATAAAAAAGGGGATCCAGTTGTATTGAATCCCCTCATAGTTAGACTAATTTAGCAGAAAAGCAGTTTAATTATTTCTTTTTACCCTTCTTTTTCTTGCCGCCCTTGCCTTTACCCTTAGTCTCAACAGCGGGTGTTTCAGTCTGTTTCTTAATCAGCACCTGCTGTGCCGCTGAAAGCACGTTATACACGAGGTAGTAAAGGCTCAGGCCTGCTGCAAAGTTGTTAAATACGAACAGCAGGATAAACGGCAGAACATACGTAAAAGCTTTCATGTTAGGGCCGCCACTTGGAGACGCACCGCCGCCCATGCCGCCAACACTTCCTGTTAATTTAGTCTGTACAAACATTGCGGCCGTCATCAGAAGGACAAAACCAGCAACCTGGTCACCCAGGAACGGGATACTAAATGGCAGGCTTAGAATATAATCGGGTGCTGCAAGGTCGCTTGCCCATAGAAAAGGTTCCTGCCTGATGATCATCGAGTTCTGGAAAAAGAAGAACAGCGTAATCAAAATCGGGAACTGGAGCAGCATGGGCAGACAGCCGCCAAGCGGATTTACGCCTGCTTTTTTATAAAGCGCTATCGTCTCTTTTTGCTGTTTTTGCGGATCATCTTTGTATTTCTCCTTCAATTCCTGCATTTGTGGCTGCAGATCCTTCATCGCAGCCATGCTTTTAAAACTCTTCTGAGTGAGAGGGAAAAGCACTACTTTAATAATAATCCCAAACAGAATAATCAATATCCCATAGTTAGGGATGAGCATGCTGCCAAATGTGAAGAATGGAATAATCAGGTAGCGGACCAGAGGGTCGGCAAACCATCGGATAAGTGCATAGCCGATTTCAACTACATCGTAGGCGTGTTCGTCGAAGTTTTTAGTGTATTGATACCGCAGCGGGCCCACATAAAATTCATATTCCAGAACATTATCCGCCACAATATTTGATGTTACAAATGACTGGTAGTGATGTAGAGCACCCGACTCGCCCACAGTTCCTGTAACTTCACCCCGAAGCAGGGCCGCATTAGAGTTTGTAAGCGGTTTAATAAATTGCGCAAAGAATCGTGTTTTGGTAGACACCCAGTCGATGGTTCCGCTGTATATCTGTTCCTGGGACCCGGCATCGGTTAGCTGAAGTTTTTCCAGCTCGCCGCCTGTATAGACATGAGCAGCAGAATTCAGCTGATCTTGTGCCGTGTCTCTCTCGGAAATATTAAGAGAAGGGACCCACCCAAAATCTACATTACTATCGCTGATGTAATCGAGCATGTTCTGAAACTCAATGTCGAGCTCATACTCGTAACGATCACCATAAAAAGTGTAGGTATAGATAATTCTGGAATCATCATCCAACTGCAGCTGATAGCGGAGCTGTTCGCTTTCACCTTCGGCTATTTCAATAAGGCTACTCGAATAGAGCGGCTCAAAAAGAATGTTATTTGATTCAATATTGTAATTCTCAGCCGATAGAAACCCAAGGCTGTAAGCAGAACGGGTTGTATCGCGGATCATCTGCATGGGCTGCTGATCCCAACGTTCGTAATCTCTGAGTGTGAATTTGGATGGTCCTGCACCGAGGTTTGTAAATTCGGCCTCGTAAATAGGCGTGCGAACTAAGGTGCGGGTAGTATCTCCGTATGATGCGTTTTCAAATGCTCCAAGAGCAGGGTCCTGGTCTTGCTGACCGAGGGTACGGGATGGTGTTTGAGTATCCTGAGATTGTTGCCCGGCTGAAGGCTCCGTGGGGTCACCGACGCCTCTCTCCCTTGCTTCTGCTGCAGCTATACTGTCTTGAATAGCCTGTTGTGCACGTTGCTGTTGTAGCTCTTCTTCACTTGGCATCGAGTAAAACGCCCAGGCTATTGTAATAGCAAAAATCAATAATAGCCCGGTAATGGTATTTCTGTCCAAAATCTATTCTGTATCTTTCGGTGTTCGTGTTGATGTGGTCCCGGAATTAGCCGTCAAACTGTCAGTGATAGATTGCAGCAGGGAAATCATTTGAGATTCAATCGTTGCGTAGGAAAGATTGTTCGAGATAGCAATAAAAACAGCATGAAACCCAAAGGTATTCGTCAGAACAGTTTTGGGAAGCAAGTGTTGATTGAGCCTGAAAGCCTCCCGAATCCACCGTTTTACCCGGTTGCGGTCAACAGCCCTGCGGAACAGCTTTTTGGGAGCAATAAACCCGAACATACAGCCCTCCTGCGGGTTTTCGTAAACGCGGAACCGGCATAACAGGGGAGATCTTTTAAGAACGGTCGAACGCTCGAACAGTCGCTGGAAGTTACGTTTGCCCCGCAAAATTTTTGAGCGGGGCAACGATTGATCGGGGTTAGATCCGATCACTGATCTATTTTGCTCCTTTGTGCGAATCACTAACTGTAAGCTTGTGGCGGCCTTTTGCTCGTCGTCGCTTAAGCACATTGCGGCCGTTTTTGGATTTCATACGCTTACGGAATCCGTGTTTGTTTGATCTCTTTCGTTTACTTGGCTGGTACGTACGTTTCATAACCTGAACTTATAATAATTCAAAAATCTAATTTTTTGATAGACTTGAAAAATACGAAGAATTAACTAAAAGTCTAACCAAGTTTTTATTGTTTTTCTGCACATGTCACTCAATCTAACAGCCTTTCTGTCGTTAGATGATCGTAAAAACGTATATCGGTACAATTATTGCTCTAAAAGATTGCTGCATGCTGTTGAACAGGCAGTGTTGAAGCCTTACATTTATAAAATTAATATTAATCGCAGTATTCCCTTCATGTTAGACCAAATATCAAAATTTCTTACATCCATTTTCGGTACAAAAAGCGAACGCGATCTGAAGAAGATCTGGCCGATCGTTGATGAAGTCAAGAGTTTCGAAGATGAGATGAAAGCTCTCAGCGATGATGAGCTCAAGCAAAAAACAGAATCTTTCCGACAAATGATCGCCGATGAAACGGCGGACGTTGATCAGAGCATCGCCGAGGTGAAAGAGAAGATGGATTCCAACGACGAGTCTATTACACTCGAAGAGCGGCGTGAGCTTTCTGATCACCTGAAAGAACTTGAAGAAGAGTGGCTCGTAATCCTTGAAGATCTTTTCGACCGGATTATGCCCGAAGCGTTTGCCGTGCTGAAAGATACCTGCCGCCGCTTTGTGGGTAAATCGTGGACGGTAGCCGGCAGCGAAATTGAATGGGAAATGATTCCATACGATGTTCAGCTTGTGGGCGCTATTGCGATGCACCAGGGCTCTATCGCTGAAATGAAAACCGGTGAAGGTAAAACGCTCGCCGCCATTTTCCCCGCATACCTGAACGCACTGGCCGGTCGCGGCGTGCATATTGTAACAGTAAACACCTACCTTGCACGGCGAGATGCTGAATGGAACGAGCCGATCTTCAACTTTCACGGCCTTACCGTTGACTGTGTTGACCGTTACGACCCAAATTCTGAACCCCGCCGGAAAGCCTATCGCGCCGACATCACATATGGAACCAATAACGAATTTGGGTTCGATTACCTTCGGGATAACATGGTGGCCGAAGAAGAACAGCTTGTGCAGCGTGGCTACCACTTTGCTATTATTGATGAGGTTGACTCAATTCTGATTGATGAAGCCCGTACGCCACTCATTATTTCGGGGCCAGTGCCACAGGGCAATGACTCTCAAAAATATGAAGAGATGAAACCCCGGGTTGAAGCTCTTGTGAATGCTCAGAAATCGCTGGTCGCTCAGCTTGTAAGCGAAGCCGAGCAGCACCTGGCTGAGGATAATACTGAAGATGCGGGACTTGCTCTGTTCCGCGCCTACCGTGGGTTTCCCAAGAATCCGAAGTTTAAAAAAATGATGCAGGAGCCATCGCATCAGAAGCTTTTACAAAAAACAGAGAACATATACCTGGCAGATAATGCCAAGAATATGCCGTTTGTAGATGAGTATCTATTCTATGCGGTAGATATGAAAATGAAGAATATTGAAATGACCGAGAAGGGCCGGGAATTTCTGACCAAAGGAGATGAAGACAAAGATTTCTTCGTGATACCTGATCTTGGCCTTGAGACCTCGGAAATTGAAGAAGAGATTAAAGATCTTGAAAAAGAGAAAGTTTCTGAGATTGAAGAGAAAACCGACTTCAGCGACGAGTATAAAGAGAAGAAAATTGAGGAAGCCCGCCAGGAGGTTCAGCAGGAACGTGAAAAACGTTTCAATGATCTTCACCGGCTGTTTGCAGAGCGGAGTGAGCGAATTCACACCATCAATCAGCTTCTGAAAGCATACACGCTTTTCCAGCGCGAGGACGAGTATATCGTTCAGGATGGGAAAGTAAATATTGTGGATGAACACACCGGGCGTGTGCTTAGCGGACGCCGATATTCTGATGGACTTCACCAGGCAATTGAAGCAAAGGAGAACGTAAAAGTTGAGGCGGCTACTCAGACCTACGCAACAATTACGCTTCAGAACTTTTTCAGGATGTACCATAAGCTGTCCGGCATGACCGGTACAGCCGCAACGGAAGAGGGTGAGTTTAATGAGATTTATGATCTGGATGTTGTAGTTATTCCGACAAACAGGCCGATTATTCGCGATGATAAAGATGACCTGATCTTCAAAACGAAGCGTGAGAAATTCAACGCCACCATCGAACGTATCAGGGAGTATCACGAAAAAGGTCAGCCGGTACTTGTGGGTACCACCAGTGTTGATGAATCCGAGAAAATAAGCCGGATGCTTAAGAGCCAGAAAATTCCGCACAATGTTCTTAACGCAAAGCAGCATGCGCGTGAAAGTGAAATTGTAGCAGAAGCCGGCCGTCCGGGAGCGGTTACAGTTGCAACAAACATGGCGGGTCGCGGTACAGATATTAAGCTGGCGCCCGAAGTAAAAGAAAAAGGCGGGTTGGCCATTCTTGGTACTGAACGACACGAATCACGCCGGATTGACCTTCAGCTTCGCGGACGTGCAGGTCGTCAGGGAGATCCAGGAGAATCACAATTCTTCGTATCACTCGAAGATGAGTTGATGGAGTTGTTCGGCGGATCTGACCGGATTGCCAACATTATGGATAAACTGAATTTTGATGAAGGAGAAGTCATTCAGCACCCCTGGATCTCCAAATCTCTTGAGCGTGCCCAGAAGAAAGTTGAACAGAATAACTTTAGCATCAGAAAGCGTCAGCTTGAGTTTGATGATGTTCTGAATAACCAGCGAAAGGTGGTTTACTCACGCCGTCGTCACGCGCTTATTGGCGATCAGCTGCAGAGTGATATCTTTGATATGATCGAAGACATGATCGTAGATGTGGTACACGAATATTATTTCGAAGGCCACTATGAGCAGCTACGCGATGATATTCTGAGATTGCTTGCAGTAGATATTGAGCTGGATCGCGACAAATGGGGCGCGCTGGGCGAAGACGGTATGATCGATATGATTCTGAACCGGGCGTATGAGGTGTATCGTAAGAAAGAGCACCTGGTAGCTGAACCGCTTTACAGAATTGTTAACCAAATCCAGGAATCGGATTCGGAGAAGAAACCAACGAAGATTCAGGTTATTTTTTCTGATGGTATCCGGCGAATGCGGGTTATCGTTGATGTTGAAAAAGCAGCCAAAAACGAAGGACGAGAAGTTGCACGTTCTCTCGAAAGAACCGCAATTTTAAGCACCATCGATAATAAATGGATGGAGCACCTGCGTGAACTTGATACGGTGAAAGAGGGAATTGGCCTGCGGTCGTTCGCTCAGAAAGATCCGCTGATGGAGTATAAGCGCGAGGCGTTTGAGATGTTCAAAACATTGATATCGGAAATCAATAAAGAAACTATCTCCGTAATTTGGAAAGCTATTCCCGAAATGCAGCAAGATCGGGCAGAGCAGATGCAACAAGCCCAGAAGTCGCAAAGTAAAATTGATCTCGAGCGCGCTCGTGCACAGCAGGCGGACTCAACCAATATGGGATTCCGCGGCGCGAAACAGCAACAGGATCAAAATGGCAACCAGCAACAGCGCGGATCAGCTCCGGGTGAAAAACGCCAGCCTGTCACAGTGGAAGATGAGCCCGGGCGTAATGATTACGTGAAAGTTCAGAACATGGGTACGGGGGAAACAAAAGAGCTGAAGTGGAAATACGCCGAGAAGATGGTCAACGAGGATGGCTGGATCCTGGTAGAAAAATAATCAACGGATCTGCTAATAGGTTCAAAATAGATCCGTTTCACTAAACAATTCTCAAAGCAGCAATGGATTACGATTCCGTTGCTGCTTTTTTTGTTTTAAACTCTATGGTCAAAGATATAATCAGGTAGAGAACAACGAGGGGCACAAATCCATAAAGCACCCACTGCACGAATGAGGCGAGGTAAGAGCTTGTGATTGAGTTAAGATAAAGATAGAAAAGATACAGTATGTAGCTGCTGAAAAGGATTCCGCCTTCGATTCGATTGATTTGCAGGCCGGTAAAAAATAGTGGAAAACAGAGCACAGATACAGCTAACAAAACAAGATATTCAACCTCAAGAAGTGTATCCTGAACCGGAATACCGGAGATAAACAAGCCGGAAATACCGATGACAGATAGGATATTCAATATGTTGCTGCCAACAATGCTCCCGACGGCAAGGTCTTTTTCTCCGCGAACGGCAGCAAGAATAGAGGTGACAATTTCCGGCAGAGATGTTCCAATGGCCACGATTGTCAGGCCAATGACCAGTTCGCTTACACCGGCAATCACTGCAAATATCGTTGCAGATTCCACCATCCATCGGGCGCCGGCAATCAGCAATACTAATCCGGCTACAGAGAGCAGGCCGTTTTTCCAGGGTGAGCCGGCCTCAAGGAGTTCATCTTCCGCCAGGCGGGACTTTCCGCTGAATCTTACAAGGGCGTAGAGATAGACCAACAGGCAGGCTACGAGAAGGGCACTTTCCCAAAATGTAATAATGTTGTTCAGGGAGAGAAGAATGAGAATGAGCGTTGCGCTTATCATCACCGGGAGATCAAACCGGATTAAGTTTTTATGAACCTGGAGTGGAATAATGATCGAGGCAAGCCCGAGAATCAAAAGTGTATTTGTTAAATTGCTGCCGATCACGTTTCCCATGAGGATGTCCGGCTGATTCATGATGCCGGCTTCAATTCCAACAGCAAGCTCCGGAGCGCTGGTACCAAAGGCTACAACGGTAAGGCCAATCACCAGTTTTGAAACGCCAAGCGATGCCGCCAGTTTTGACGAAGACCGGACTAAAATTTCTGCTCCCCAGATAAGGGCAATCAGGCCAATAATGAACCAGAGTGTTGGTATTAACACGGCGAAATTGTAAGGTTACTTTTGGTTAATGGACGAGGTCTGACTTTTTGCAATCATGAAGATAGGCATGTTAAATGCCAATGTCTTATTTGCGATCAAAGTCTATTATGGGTAGCTGTGGCAACACATAAATGTGAGGTGTAAAAAAAATGGTTCTACCGGAAAGTTTTTGGCCACATACTAATACCCGATGTACAGCTTTTCATACAGTATCATCAAGATACACTGGATTAATCAACACGTAAAACCAATAATATGTGTCATTCGATAGGACAAATTGTATTGCGTTTACAGATTCTTCATAAACCGGAAAATCACCGATTTATTCAGAATGACAATGATTCTGTTGGGGAATAGGGCGGCGTGACGACAAGGCAATATTGAAAGAACTACTATGCTCACGCCGCCCACGTTCCAACCAATGAGCGTGTCATCCTGATCAAGCCATTGTAGTTAATGGCGCAGGGAAGGATCTGTAGAAGCAATCGTCCTATAAATTGGAATAATTTGAACATGGGCTAAGCGACTGTTCACAAATTTTGTCATTAACCCACAAACTTTGCTGTAGAATCAAAAAAATATATGTGTAACACCGGGAATCAGTCTATCAATCTACATAAATGCCGCCCTGACAAAATAAAAAGCAAGAACCAGGCTGACGGCCACCTTGATCACGGTTCCCACAAAAAAGCCAATAAACGACCCGATAGCTGCTCTGAGAGCCCGGTCGGACGTCTGTCCCCATGCCAGTTCACCAATAAAGGCGCCAACCATGGGGCCGAATATGATACCAAACGGCGGAAAGATAAATAGGCCGATGACACCGCCAATAATGCAGCCCCATACGCCATACCGGCTGCCGCCCATGCGGTTTGACCCCACAGCCGGAAGAAAATTTTCAAGCGACATCACAATCACAACGATGATTGCCCAGTAGACAAGAAACATTGTTGTGAAAGGCGTCGGGCTTGTAAACTGAAGAAGAAGCAAGCCGGCATAGCTAATCGGTGGTCCGGGCAGAACCGGTAAAAAAGCTCCGATGATACCGGTTAGCATAAGCCCAGAGCCGATAATAATTATAAGGATGTCCATGGGTGAAGGTTTTTTGTATCAAGTTTGAAAGACTACCTGAATTTAAATCTGGCATTCGGTTAGAATCAGAAACAGAAGATGATACGACATCGCAATCATAAAGTTTATGTACTACTGAAGTTCTTTTAGCTCATGCTCTACCTGCCCAATCAGAGAGTGATCGGTTAAGATATCCACGGCTTTGCTGATGTCATTTTTGAAATAGTGGTCCTCAGTGGCGTGGGGAATGGTGTTGCGAACATATGTGTGCGCGATATCAACGCCTTTTCCGGGTTTCAGGGGCTTTCTGAAATCGAGTGCCTGTGACGCGGTAAATAGTTCAATAGCCAGAACCTGCTCAACATTTTTGTAAATCTGATAGAGATGAAGCGCGCTGATACTCCCCATGCTCACATGATCTTCCTGTCCCATACTTGTTGGGATTGAATCCACGGATGAGGGATGAGCCAGTACTTTGTTTTCCGACACAAGGGCTGCCGATGTGTATTGAGGAATCATAAAACCGGAATTAATGCCTGTTTTCTCCATCAATAGCTTTGGCAGGCCGTCGTGTCCTTCCAGCAGCAGGTAGGTACGCCGTTCAGAGATGCTTGCAAGTTCGGCAAGAGCAATTTTTGAGTAGTCAAGAACCAAGGCCAAAGGCTGACCGTGAAAATTACCGCCACTTAAAATATCCCCGTTTTCAAAGACAAGTGGATTGTCGGTTACTGAATTAATTTCGGTTTCTACTGTTTGGATGGCGTGGGCAATGGCATCACGGCTAGCGCCATGCACCTGTGGAATGCAGCGAAGTGAATATGGGTCCTGTACCTTGCCGCAGTGCCGGTGAGACTCCAGGATTTCACTTTCAACCAAAAGCGTCCTGATATTTTCGGAGGATACTTTCTGCCCATCATGGGGCCGTAGTTTGTGAATGCGCTCATCAAACGGCGTGATACTACCTTGTAACGCTTCCAGGCTCATAGCACCAATCAAGTCGGCCATTTTTAGCAGATGGAGTGATTTTTCAAGCACATAAGCGCCATAGGCGCTCATTAGCTGTGTTCCGTTAATAAGTGACAGTCCGTCTTTTGCCTGCAAGTCGATTGGCTGAAGGTTGTGTTTTTCAAGGCACGCTTTTGCAGGCATAGTTTTGTTGCCGTGTTCATCCCAAAAATCACCCAGGCCAAGGAGTGGAAGTGCCATATGGGCGAGCGGAGCGAGATCACCGGAAGCTCCCACGCTGCCCTTTTGAGGTATTACGGGAATCATGTCGTGATCGAGGAAGAAGAGCAATCGCTGAAAGGTCGTTTCAGATATGCCGGAGTTGCCAATACCCAACGAGTGGACTTTCAGCTGCATCATCAGGCGGGATATCTCTTTGGGAATAGGGTCGCCTGTACCAACTGAGTGCGACAAAATGAGGTTTCTCTGAAGTTGTTTTAAAGCATCGGGCCCAATTTTTTGGCGTGCCATAGCGCCAAACCCCGTATTTATTCCATAGGCAGTACGCCCATCATTAAGCGCTTGTTCTACGACAGCTCGCGCATTACGAACGGCAGAATTGTTCTGCTTTAGCCCGGATATACTCTCATTTAAGTCTGTATACAGATCTTTAATGCCAATGGAAGTCATGGTGTGTCTCTTGTGTTTGGTTGTGCAGGATTAAAAACACTTTAGATTTTAGTAACGGCCCATCTGGGATGAAGTTAAAGATTGCCAAATAATTCACGCTAAAAAATATTAATAAAATAGAAAGAACTAATTTATTGAATTGACCTTGTATGTATTATGGATTTTACTTTAAAACTCTAAGATGTATTATATGCTTCTGAATAATTTCAGCAATGATCTGTCTTTTTTTTATTGATGGAAGTCCTGATACCGAAGCAAGGGTAATTCAGGAAAGGCAGTCTCGAGGAATAAAAAGGTTAGATGGAACTAATTCAACAGATCACGGTAAGTCATTACGTTTCATGTTGACACTGAAAATAAAGTGGATCTATATATTTGAAAAGTTTATTCAGGCAATCCTAAAATATTATTTCCAATAAAATCTATGTATTTTTGTGCCTTATTATCAGCATTCAAAAAAATAAAAAATGCAAATGTGAATGTTGAATGTGTTGTAACTATATCTGAAAAAATTATGACTATTTAATATGAATAAAGCACTACTTTTACTCGTTATATTGCTTCAATTATCAGTTATAAATTTAGTCGCACAAAACTCCTCAGGTACAGAAGACAGTGAGAAGTTTAACAGATGGAGCGCTTCTTTATATGGTGGTTATATTTTTGGGGAACGGGATCAGGGGCAGCAAATATTCGCAAGCCGGTTTAATGTGGTTTCCGAACCCACCTACGCATTTGGAACCGACGTTCGATATGCGCTGATACCATTCTGGTCAATGGAAGCGGGATACCGCTATTCCTACCTTGAGGGTGTGGGATTCGAAACCACAATGCACACCGTATCAATAAAAAACACATTTAACTTAAACCGTTTGTACCGAAGAAGTGGTCTGGCCGGCACTCTAAATCCTTACGTCATCCTCGGCGTTGAACAGGACTTTTTTGATGCAGAAGGGCCCGATGACAGCTTTAGCCGTAGCGAAGCAAGTCTGATCGGTGGCTTGGGCCTGGCCGTTCGTGTATCTGACAGGATTGAGCTGTATGGTCAGCATGAAATAAAGCTTTCATCAAACCATCTGGACCTCGCCAACAGGGGCTATCCATATGATCAGATTGGCATGGCATCCGGTGGAATTCGCATTCACTTTGGAAGCAAGAGCAAAAAGCCGCTAAACCTTGCTCCGCCGAAAAAGTCACTTACTGAAAATGAGTATGAAGATTTTGCGAGTGAAATTGCGCGGATTGATGATCTGGAGCGAGATCTGGCCGCTCTTACAGGGCGTGTCGATACACTCGAATCACGGATGGACCGGATGGAAATGAGTAACGATCAAAAGTTTACAAATTTGTTTGCACTTATCGATTCACTCCAGGCCAGGGCCGATTCACTTGAGGAGTGTATGTGTGTGTCTGAACAGGAGCAAATGGTTCAGGAAACTGATACCAGAGAACTTAGACGGGATGTACCCGCAGGGCACTACGTACAGGTATTTGCCTCTCAGGATTATGATGATGCGCTTAGTATACGCAACCGGTTTCGGGAACTGTTAAGCAACAGGCTTGAGAATCCGGAAGAGGATGTGTTTATTATCGTGCGACGTCAGTACTACGAAGTACTGATTGGGACATTTCAGCAATTCTCAGCCGCGCAGCAAATTCTTCCCCCTGCTGTAAATGAAATGTCGGACGCGTTTGTCATTACATTCCCGCGCCCGGCACATCTTCAAGAGCAGTATGAAGGGACAACGATTATTTACCAAGAGTAATCAAATTCATTTCTGGCTGCGATTAATCGACAGTGACAGCGAAAGCCGTATTGACTACATGCGGTTTTTCTATGTTCCGAAATCCAGTATCAGAGCGCGATTTATTTTAACCTGAGTTCGATTGTAAATCGTGGCAAGAATACTCCCCTCCTGTGTAAGGAGGGGTCGGGGGTGGTAGCTTTAGATTTAGAGCTCAAATTAGACTCAAAAAATGCTGTTATTCCAAGGATGGCCAAGGCAAAAACACCCCTTCCTGCCAGCTGGCGGATCCCTTATGGGAAGAAAGGAGGGGACTTTTTGACCACATTCAATGAGATTAATAATCTAACTCAGGTTTGAAATAAATACTGCAAACGCTACAATAATCGTCATCCAGGATCATTTTTAGACGGTGGGGTACTTTAAGCCTCACTTAAGAGTTAACGTTTATGGCAATTCACCGATAAGAATAAAGCAGAAAGAGTATTGGTCAATTAAATTTAAGTTTATGGTAATTGAATAATTAACTAATTACATAATGTGTTAGTTATGCCTTATTTATTGCTTATTAATTTCTTTTCTGATGAATAAACCATACTCTTTGAAAAGAGTTTAATCTATCTACATTACGCTATGCGACATTCATTACTGCCTGAAGGCCTGCCGGAAATAAGCTACGGGATCCGTCAAATTGTATCGAAAGGATTCGAGCGAGAGGCTCTTGGTTATCCTGTCATCTGGGAAAATATCGGCGATCCCGTTCAGAAGGGACTGCAGTTGCCGGAGTGGATGAGAGACATTGTAGCGGAGCAAATTCAGGATAACAGCACCTACGGATACTGTGATTCCAAGGGTCTCCCGGAGACGCGGCAGTTTCTTGCTGATCGTACCAATAGCTATGGGGGACAGCAGATCACAAAAGAGGATATTACTTTTTTCAATGGGCTGGGGGATGCAATAGCCCGTTTTTACAGCCTTCTTTCAAACAAAACGCGGGTTTTGATGCCGTCTCCAACGTACCCGGCTCATACCGGCGCGGAAAAACTTCGGATCGGTGAAAACCCGCTAACGTACGAGCTTAATCCCGGCAACGGATGGCTGCCTGATACGGATTCAGTTCGTGAGATTGTACAGAATCACAAAGAAATCAGCTGCCTGCTGATTATCAATCCGGATAATCCCACCGGGATGGTCTATCCAAAAAAGGTGCTGCTCGAAATGGTGCAGATTGCCCGCGAGTTCGATCTGTTTATTGTGGCGGATGAAATTTATGAAAACCTGGTTCATGACGGGCAAATGGTGCGCATGGCTGAGGTAATTGGCGATGTGCCCGCACTTGTGATGAAGGGTATATCAAAAGAAATACCCTGGCCCGGCAGCCGTTGCGGATGGATTGAGTACTACAACCGCGGGGCCGATGAACAGTTTAATAATCTCTGCACAAGAATTGATCAGTGTAAAATGACGGAGGTTTGCAGCACTACACTTCCACAAAAAGTATTACCGGGTATTTTGGATCACCCCGACTACGAGACTTTTTTGGATGAACGAAAGCAATACCTCACTAAGAAAGCCAGACTTCTGAAAGAGCGCGTGAAATCACTGGATGGTATTTTCTGTGCGGGTGCCCGGGGCGCATTTTATGCCACGCTTCACACAAATGAGACATTCAGTTTGTCTGATGTGAATCATAATGTGCTGCCCGAGAAGCAGCAAGATTTATTCAAAAGCTGGACGGCTGATTTTGACGGTCCGTCGGATCTTTACCTTGTTTATTTTCTTCTGGCCGGTGCCGGCGTCTGTACGGTACCACTCAGCGGGTTCAACTGCCACATTCCGGGCATACGAATCACGCTTCTTGAACAAGATCTAGATACGTTTGAACACATGCTCGATCAGCTTATGCATGGGCTTGAGTCTGTATTTAATGGGAAGAAGTCGCTCATTCAGGCATAGTCAAAGTTTTTCGTTTCAACTCCCCTCAACCTCAACCTTCTTTGAGAGGGCTGAACGGGCCGTATCGCACGCAGAATTGCTTGAGGCTGAGGTTCTTCGTTTCAACTCTCATTATAACTATCAGGCAGATCGTTTTCATACAGGACCACATCGCCGGCCCGCGCATATGATGAAAGAATATCGTTGGCTTCAAACAGAGTGGAAGCAACTTTTACATCCGGTTTACCCGGGTAGGATGTCTCTTCAATTCCTTGTCTGATGGGCGCTGTCTGACGTTCACCCACTAAAATTGCCAGCTCAATCCCTGATTGGGCTATGTGTTCGCCAAATGCCCTGTTTTCCTGCTCTTCAAGTTCGCCCAGCTCGATCATTCCCGGTGTGATGATAATACGCCGCCCGGTCTTAAACTCAGCCAGGAGGTCGACAGCATTTTTTGCGCCAATGGGGTTAGAGTTAAATGCGTCATCAATCACAGTAAGTTCACCTCGCTTTTTTAGCTCAAGCCTGTGTTCAACAGGCTCAATGCGTGATGCCGCTACGGCTATTGTTTTTAACCTGATATCAAACAGTTGGGCTACAGCTGCCGCCTGCAGAATGTTTTGGACATTATGATCTCCAAGAAGCTTGGTTTGAACATGTACAGAGTCGGTTTTGCCATCTTTTTGCCAATGAAGAGTGAATGCGGTACCATTCTCATCAATTGATCTGTCTTCCGCCCAAACTTGACGGTTCTCTTCGCCCGTTAAAATGCGCTGAATATCTGAGCGGCCTTCCCCCATCTCCCTAACCACAGGATCGCTGCCGTTGAGGACAAGCGTCCCACCTGGTTTTAGCTCTCTGGCCAGGGTTGATTTCTCACGCGCAATTGCTTCTTTAGAGCCAAACGTTTCAAGATGAGAGATACCAACGTTGGTCACCACAGAAATATCTGGCTGCGCAATATCGCACAGTTCTTTGATGTTTCCCTCATATCGCGCGCCCATTTCAAGAATAAGTACCTGGTGGTTTGAGTGCAGGTCGTTGTTAATCACTTTGCAGATTCCCATCGGCGTATTAAAACTTCCCGGTGTCACGCATACGTTCAGCCGTTCTTTCAAGAAAGCATCAATCACAAACTTGGTACTCGTCTTTCCATAGCTCCCGGTGATTGCCACAACTTTGAGGTGTGGCATCGACTCGATTTTTCTCCGTGCCTGACGCTTAAACCCGCTCTGAATGCTGGTTTCAACAGGCTTCATCAGCCATGCAGCCGGGAAGATAAGAAACGGAATGGAGATGTCGATCAGGCAAAAAATAAACCCAAGCAGGTAGGGGTCTGCTGTTAGAAAACGGCCAATCGGTTCCTGAATGGTGTTGACGTAATAAAAAATTTGGGAGTTGAAAATGATTTTCCCGAAATAATAATAGAGTGGTAACACCAAAATGGCGAGGATAGCTGTGAGACGCTGTGCCCGTGACGTAAGCACGAACGGTTTTTTATCTTTATCAGGTACATATTTTTTAACGGACCCAAACCAAAAAAGAGTAAAAACGAATATAGTTAACAGCCCGGCAAGGAAGGTGAGGCTTTCAGATAGAAAAAGAATCAGTGCGAGAATGACTGTGTTATACAGAAGATGTTCTGTTGTGATGGCCCGCGATGAGAAATGATCGACAAGCCAGTGCCAGTACTCGTGTGTCTTGTAACCATGCTGCTGAAGCATCTGCAAAAAGTACCGGGCTCTGGTGAATGAGTGGCGAATAAAAAGCAGGCAGATAACGACAATAGCAGCATTTAAAATAAGTGTAAATAAATCCAAACTATAAATACCGGTTGATTGATTGAAAACGAATAACCAGTTCGAAAATAGTCCCGTGAACTGTTATATTGATGTACACAACATTTAAAAATTCAAATAGCATTCAAGATATGAAATTAATTATACCAATGGCAGGCAGAGGTACCCGCGTGCGTCCCCATTCTCATACCACTCCAAAGCCGCTTTTACCTGTTGCCGGTACAATGATTGTAGAGAGAATTGTTGAAACTTTTGCGCGTACACTCGACAAAACAATTGATGAAATCGTGTATATCCTGGGGCCAGACTTTGGACAAGAAATTAAAGATCGGCTAACAGCCATGAGTGAACGCCACGATGCAAAAGCCTCTTTCGGTGTTCAGGAATCGGCTGAGGGAACCGCGCATGCTGTCTCATGTGCAGGCGATAAGCTTAGCGGAGAGGTGATCATTGTGTTTGCCGACACTATCTTTGACACGTCTGAAACGGTAAGCGTTGAAGGTGCCGACAGTGTTATCTGGCTCAAAGAGGTTGAGGATCCATCACGGTTTGGTGTGGCAGTTCACGAAGGTGATAAGATTACTGATTTTGTTGAGAAGCCAAGCGAGCCGATCTCCAACCTGGCCATTATCGGCGTCTACTATTTTAAGGAAGGCGAAAATTTGATGAAAGAGATTCAGTACCTGATTGATAACGACATTCGCGGACACGGAAACGAACTGCAGCTGACTGACGCACTCGACCGCCTGCTGAAAAATGGCACTGTCTTTAAAAAAGCAACAGTTGATGAATGGATGGACTGCGGAACACTGCCGGCCTGGCTAGATACTGTGGGCGAAATTCTCGAAAAAGAGCAGCACAGTCACGGCGATTATGAGGGCACCACTATTCATGAACCTGTCTATTTTGGTGAGGGAGTGGAAATCAGCGGCAGTGAAATAGGCCCTAACGTCAGTGTGGAAGCAGGTACAACTATTAAAAACAGCACGATCAAAAACTCCATCATACAGAGCAATGCATCACTTGATGGCTGCACGCTTGATCGGTCAACCATTGGCAACCATGCAGAAGCACACGGAGCTGAAGGTCAGATCCATATTGGTGATCACTCTATTCTGAAGCAGTAAAGGCAACGAGATCGTTTATATCCAACTCAATTAAAAAGCCCCGCAGTGATAAGCCGCGGGGCTTTTTTTGTGTCTTATAAATGCTAAACTGTAGACTTGCGCGGTTAATGGCAGTGCTGATGCGCTGATGACCAAGACGTTCCGGGCGGACAATTTTGCGGACTGTCGCCACCTGACATCGCGGAAAAAGCAATAGCGATACCCAGTATCACGGCCAGTGCAACACCGATCATTCCAAGTTTTGATGAGAACTGAGACTTGTCTTTCTCCATGCAGCAATTCTTATACTTCTTGCCGCTTCCACAATGACATGGGTCATTTCTATTAAGTTTATCAGCCATGGCTTTTCGGGTTTGATGTTACAGGATATTCAAAGATACGAAAATCCTGGTGATTCATTATTTTCACAATCGGAGATCGATCATTCAATCGTAGTAAAACTCCCCCTTTTCCGGAGGTGTGAAAGAACTACCAATTAAATCCATAGGTTAGTCATTTTAGCCACGAAGGCACAAGGTCACGAAGGTACACTAAGTTTAATACTTTCAACCATTAACACTTCGTGAAGCTTAGTGTCTTCGAGACTTCGTGGCTACATCATGTAATTTAATTTACAGTTGATACATTATTTTCTCACAGCCTTTATTGAAAAGAAATCTGCAACAGATGACTTGCTCCAATAAAGAATTCATCAACCCAGCGATTTTAATTAGACGCAGCACCGCTGATCGTATTTCCAAAAAAGACACCATTCATCAGCAGCTTGTTGGTGCCAAACCAAAAAGCGCGAAATGCGGGGTTGTCCGCAAAACTGATTACGCGGCCGCCGCCGTAACTGCCTACAATAATGGATGCAGTTCCATCGATCAGTTCAGCATTTTCCTCAGAAATATATCCGCTGGCAAGAGGATCGTTCGTGTATCGAAGCGGTGTAGCGTAAGGATTGTCAGCGAGCTCCATGAAATCCGTTGAATTACGGAATACCGTAATCTCTTCGCGATTGTAGCCGTAGGCAATCGGGTGTGTGAGATCCAGCGTGGCGTGGAAAATGGATCCGCCAATGTACTGAGCTCCTCTGGTATTGGACAGATCGGCATACCGGCGCTGTTTAACACTGTCTTCGGGTGATTCTACAAAATTAATATCTACAAGTCCTTCACCTTTTCCCCAGCTGATGGCGTTCTGGTTCAGGATAAGTGTTCCGCCATTGCGAACCCATCGTTTCAGTTCATCTGTCACACCGGATGACAGGTCGCTGTAATAGCCATCAACCATAATCAGGGTGTTGTAACGGCTGAGGTCTGCGCCGCCAAGCTCGTCTTTTTCAAGAATGGTAATTGGCATGTGGAACCGCTGATCGAACAGGTGGCGAATTTCACCCACATCATAGCTGCTTGCACCCTCACCGCCGATAATAGCCGTGCTTGGCATGTCGAGATCTTCAAAACTTCGGCTTCCCAGGTCGATGCCGGACGGATTCAATCCGCTTGAAACACTGTAAACGGTAACGCCATCTTCCGTGGCAGCCTGCTGCATCAGGCGATAAATATCCAGTTCATTCATATCCTGAATGCCAAGCGATACAAGGATTGTCCCGTAATCAAAATCGCGGACGCCACCGGTAGTTACAGCCCGGAAAGGCTTTGTTGCTACTTTCGTGCGTAGCCCGGCCTCTTGCAAGCGATAAAGCGTTCGTGGCGTGTAGTACTCATCCCATTCAAACAAATACGCGTACTGGCTTCGTCCGCCAATTACCTGGCCCTGTGGAAACTGAGGGTCCTCAATTTGATCCCCCCTCAGCGAGCTGCTAAACTCACGCTGACTCAGCTCTGCAAACGGAAGGTTGAATGCATAGGGAAGTGTCCATGTCGATACATCATAAAAAAGGCTGTCTGTGAATTCTGTTCTCCGTTCGAACATCGCCTTGATAAATTTGTGCTGTGTCTGTTCGGCAGGAATAACAAGGGCTTCTCCGCGTTTGAATCCCTGGCCGTTAAATTCGGCATCTTCCGCCAGCGTATACATATCTATATCGTGAAAAGAGAAAAGATCGGCGAGGTGCCAGGTTCGTGCGTTATCGTGCGAATCGCCCACAATGTATGCTTTAATTGAGGAATTGGCCGCCTCATCCTGTGCTTCCCGATAAAATGTTCGCATGTGATCGAGCAGATCTTCCCGAAGTGCGATCGACGCATCAAGTGTTGAGAATGATGTGGTAACCTGGTTCAAAATTGTTTCGGGAAATGTAAGCACACCATGTACACTTTCCTGGGCATGCCCCCTTGAGGACGCCTGTTCAAATAAAATGCCAATTGTACCAAAAACGTCAGGATAAGTTGATCCCTTTCCATAGTAGTAATCATCAAATCCTTCACGCGAGTAATAAAGCTCTTGCCGGTCGTCAAGCGCATCGGCATGGTACTCGGCAATTGCCATGGTCAAATCCTGGTTTCTCTGGGGAGTGTTTGGATTTGTTCGTTCCGGAACTCCGGGCTGGAAAAAGTAGGTGGAGTTAGTGCCCATTTCATGATGGTCGGTCAGAACGTTGGGATGCCATTCGCGAAACATGGAAATGCGTCCGCGGCTTGATGGGTGCTGAACTGGCATCCAGTCGCGATTAAGATCGAACCAGTAGTGATTCGTGCGTCCGCCGGGCCATGCTTCGTTGTGCTCGCGGTCTTCAGGATCAGTTACGCTGGCTTTGATGCTCTTGTGCATATTCGCCCAGGTAGAGAATCGCTGCAGTCCGTCGGGATTCAGGCTGGGGTCGATCAGTATCACGGCATTGTCGAGGATCTGTTCAATTTCATCGCCTTGTGCAGCCGCCAGGTAATACGCTACAAGCGGCGCCGCGTTCGAACCACTGGGTTCATTGCCATGAACGCTATAACCCATGTTAATGATGACAGGCATCGTACTTACATCCAGAGTTTCCGATTGTGACGGATCTTTTAGCAGGTGATGATTCTCCTTAATTCTGTCGATCGAAGAGTGGTTATCCGGTGATGTGATTGTGAGCATCACCAGCGGCCGGTCTTCGTACGTCTTGGCGTATTCCATATATGTCACCCGGTCAGAGGCATCTGCAAGTGCCCTCATATAATATACAAGCTTGTCATGCGTGATGTGCCACTGGCCAATTTGATGACCGATGATCTCTTCCGGGGTTGGGACTGACTGATCATAAGAAATATCGTCCGGTAAATAGTAATCGATAGAAATATCGCTCTGGGCCAGGACATTTGTCATCAAAATCAAAGAAAAGAGAAGTGTTAAAGCCGTAGAAATCGTAGTCTTCATAGGTAATGCGTATTGGTTTAGGTAAAAATGCATAGTGGAGCTAGTTCAATTAAAGTCGTCCGCTAAACTATCAACTGCAAATGAAAAAATCTGTGAATATTTTGGACAGACTCATCCATGCGGCAGATATCCATCTGTTAACGTGAAAGTTTGTCTGCTCATACTAATGATGAGAAATTTGAGGAGTTTTAAAATGAAGGTGATAAATTTAAGGTCGGTTAAAAAACGACGCCTGGTGTAGTATCGTATATAAATGTCGTAAGCAACCTGTCCGGGGAAGGTGCCCCCACAACGGTACACCCACAGGAACTGAAAGCGTTGGTTTTTTGATGCTCACAGAAACCCGGAAAAGCTTCGGAAATGCTCATCAGATCTTTATTCGACAAATGGTAATTGATATGACATCGAGGGATAAGTCGTCAGTCTGGTCAATGTGGAATTTGAATAGGTTAGAAAAAATTTAAAATTGAATTTTCATATCAGGCGTTCACTGCGTAACTTTCTCAAACTTCAAAATCGATATACGGGTGCAAGACCAAATAAACGATTTACTTTTAAATATTCTCTCCCAGTCCGACGCGGATCCCGTTGTCGGATTTTTTTTGGTCTTTAATTCGTATTCCCCTCTAAAAAGCCAATTCAAGTATTCATGAAACCAAAAGACCATAAACCCTGTATATTGGCCCTTTCTGACGGAACAATAGCGCATGGAACAGCGATCGGAAAAATCGGTACCACTGGTGGCGAGCTCTGTTTTAACACCAGTATGGCAGGTTACCAGGAAATTTTTACCGACCCAAGTTACTACGGACAAATGATGATGATGACTTATCCTCACATCGGCAATTATGGGACAATGAGTCGTGATGATGAGGCTCGCTCAGTAATGATTTCAGGACTCATAGTCCGCTCATTCTCTGAGGAATTCAGCAACCCCATGGCCGATGGAAGCCTGCAGGAGTATCTAGAGCGCAATAATGTTATTGGAATTTCGGGCGTGGATACCCGTAAACTGGTGCACCACATTCGTGATGAAGGCGTGATGAATGCTGTCATCAGTTCAGAAACACTGGATGAAGAAATGCTGATCAGGAAAGCGAAAGAATGGCCGTCAATGGTAGGGCTGGAGCTCGCCACAAAAGTGACCCGAAAAGAGGCGCAAACCATATCATCCGACGGACCCTACAAGCTGGCTGTGTTTGATTACGGCGTGAAAAAGAGTATTCTCGATAATTTTGTAAAACGGGGGTGCACGCTTCGTGTATTTCCGGCCGAGGCCGACCTTGACGATGTAAAAGACTGGGATGCTGATGGTTACTTCTTCAGCAATGGCCCGGGTGATCCCAATGCATCAGCCGATTACGGGCTGCCGATAATTGAGCATGCTAAATCAACAAAAAAACCGATCTTCGGAATCTGCCTCGGCCATCAGCTAATGGCAATGTCGGAAGGGATTGCGGTGAAGAAAATGTTCGTCGGTCACCGCGGTGCCAATCAGCCCGTGAAGAATAATGAAACAGGCTTGGTTGAGATTACAACACAGAATCACGGATTTGCTGTAGACGAAGAAAAGCTGGACGATTCGAAAGTTGAGGTCACTCATATCAACCTGAATGACCAGACCATTGAGGGGCTGAAGTTTAAAAATTTTCCGGGGATGTCGGTGCAGTATCACCCTGAGGCCTCACCAGGTCCGCACGATTCGCAATATCTGTTTGATCAGTTTATGGAGATGGTAAAGCAGGGTGCAGGGAGCAAGGTGCAGGGTGCAGGGAGCAAGGCACAAGAAGCAGGGAGCAAGGCACACGGTGCAGGGCACAAGTCACAAGATGCACCCTACAAACCTGAACCCTGAACCTTGTACCCTGAACCTTGTACCCTGTACCTTGCCAAATACTAAACATTAATCTATCAATAATACCACATGCCACGACGCGACGACATACATAAAATTTTGATTATCGGGTCCGGCCCCATCGTAATAGGCCAGGCCTGCGAATTTGATTACTCCGGAACCCAGGCCTGTAAATCTCTGATGGAAGATGGGTACGAAGTGGTGCTGATAAACTCAAATCCGGCCACCATCATGACTGATCCGATGATGGCGGATGCTATTTACCTGAAACCACTCACACCAGAATCAATCAAAGAGATTGTAGAGAAGGAAAAACCGGATGCTGTGCTGCCCACGATGGGAGGCCAGACGGCTCTTAACCTTGCCGGGGATTTGCAGCATGAAGGATATTGGGAAGCCAATGGCGTGCAGATTATTGGAGTTAATATGGATGCGGTTGATATCACCGAAGACCGCCAGCAGTTTAAAGATCTGATGGACAAGATTGGGATCGATCAGTGTAAAAGCCGGACGGCCAAATCTCTTCTGGACGCCAAAGAGATTGTGGAAGAGCTGGGCGGTCTGCCAATCGTCATCCGCCCGTCATTTACAATGGGAGGGTCCGGCGGCGGAATTGTGTGGAGTGAAGATCAGCTTGAGCGAAAAGTGTTGCGCGGCCTGGAGCTGAGCCCCGTTCACCAGGTGCTGATTGAAGAGAGTATTTTTGGCTGGAAAGAGTACGAGCTTGAACTCCTGCGCGACAAAAATGACAATGTGGTTATCATCTGCTCCATCGAAAACCTCGATCCAATGGGCGTTCATACAGGCGACTCCGTAACGGTAGCGCCAACGCAGACCCTTACGGACAAGCAGTATCAAACAATGCGCGATTCTGCTATAAAAATGATGCGGTCGATCGGTGATTTTGCAGGCGGGTGTAATGTACAGTTTGCCATGGAGCCGGGAAGCGATCGCCTGGTGGCCATTGAAATCAACCCGAGAGTCAGCCGGTCATCGGCGCTGGCATCGAAAGCGACGGGTTATCCTATTGCCAAGATAGCAACGAAACTTGCGGTAGGATATTCGCTTGATGAGCTTCCGAACCCAATCACACAGGTGTCATCCGCCTGTTTTGAACCATCCATTGATTACGTGGTTGTGAAGATTCCGAGATTCAATTTTGACAAATTCTCTGCGGTGGATGAGGAGCTCACCACGCAAATGAAGGCTGTTGGCGAGGTGATGTCGATCGGGCGAACATTCCCCGAGGCGTTGAATAAAGCGTGGCAGTCGCTGGAAATCGGGCGATCAGGGCTCGGGGCTGATGGATACGATGAACCCGATCGAAAATACGTGCGGGAACGTCTGCTGAAACCGTACTGGGACCGTACCCTTCAGATTCGAAATGCTTTTAAAATGGGCGCATCGGTAGAAGAAATTGCTGACATCACAAAAGTAGATCCTTGGTTTCTGCAGCAAATCCGCTTTATGGTATCGCTCGAGAACAGGGTCGAAGGGCAGTCGCTTTCGAGCATTAGTCGCGAAGAGCTTTTTGAAGTGAAACGGGCTGGGTTTTCGGATGCTCAAATTGCCTGGCTTTTGAGTAAAAGCGGTGAAAAAGTGACCGAAGATGACGTAAGGCAAAAACGCATAGAACTGGATCTGAAGCCCGTTTTCAAAATGGTGGATACCTGCGCCGGGGAATTTCCGGCAGAAACGCCTTATTACTATTCCACTTACGAGCAGGAGAACGAAAGCGAGGTGAGTGACCGTAAAAAAGTGATGATCCTGGGAAGCGGCCCAAACCGGATCGGTCAGGGAATCGAATTCGACTACTCTTGTGTACATGCTGTGAAAGCTGCCCAGGAGATGGGGTACGAAGCGATCATGGTAAACTGTAACCCTGAAACAGTTTCCACCGACTTCGACATCGCCGATAAACTCTACTTTGAACCGGTATTCTGGGAGCGTGTGCTTGATATTTTCGAGCATGAACAGCCCGAAGGCGTTATACTTCAGGTGGGCGGACAAACAGCACTCAAGCTTGGAAAACGATTTGTGGAGAAGGGAATTAAGATCTTCGGAACCGAATTTGAGATGATCGATTTTGCGGAAGACCGTGGTGAGTTTTCAGAATTCCTCAAGCGGCTTGATATTCCATTTCCGGAATATGGAACCGCCAGGAATGATTCCGACGCCCTCGAAATTGCGCGCCGTATCGGCTACCCGGTACTAATTCGTCCAAGTTACGTGCTTGGAGGACAAGGCA
Organism: Rhodohalobacter sp. 8-1; assembly: GCF_038150125.1. Classification (NCBI taxonomy): domain Bacteria; kingdom Pseudomonadati; phylum Balneolota; class Balneolia; order Balneolales; family Balneolaceae; genus Rhodohalobacter; species Rhodohalobacter sp. 8-1. The sequence goes on from NZ_JBBVMF010000009.1 coordinate 171,619, forward strand.
TGCGGATCGCTGTGAGGGAAAATGAACTTGGCCAATATGTGGCCAACATTCTGAAAACCCACCCCGAAAACGATTTCCTGATCGATAAATATCTGGATAAAGCTATTGAGGTGGATGTAGACTCGGTTTATGATGGTGAGCAGCTGCACATAGCAGGTATCATGCAGCATATTGAACCTGCAGGTGTACATTCCGGGGATTCCACGGCCGTTCTTCCACCGTACTCGCTGAGTGATGAGGTCATCAAAACGATAGAGGAATACCAGCTTAAAATTGCAAAAGAGATGGGAATCGTTGGATTCCTGAATGTGCAGTATGCGGTAAAAGAAGAAAAAGTGTACGTGCTTGAGGCAAATCCGCGATCAACCCGAACGATTCCATTTCTGGCTAAAGCCACACAGCGTCCCGAAGCAAAAATTGGAGTAAAAGTGATGCTCGGTGCCAAGCTGAGTGAATTTGACCTGGAGTCAAAACTCAAGAACTGGGCGATTAAAGAGCCGGTCTTTCCGTTTGATAAATTTCCGGAAGTGAAGAAAGAGCTGGGTCCCGAAATGAAATCCACCGGCGAGAGCATCTACTTCATGGAAAACTTCGATGATGAGCGGTTTAGAAAACCCTATGAGTTCAAGAATCTGTATTTGTCGAAGTAAATGTACCGCGGTGTCGCTGACCCGCGATACATGGTTTTAAACGAGTTCTGAGAACAGATCTCTGGTTATGCGGCTTATAACCAACCCATCAGACGAAAAACCAATCGTCAGACGAGTGGATGTGTCTCGAAACCCTGTTTAGGGAATAACCTTAATCAACCAACGGCTTATAACCAACCCGTCAGACGAAAAAAGCCACAAAGTGATCCCTTCGGGACAATCTTCAGACGGGGACAGAGCAAAGAAAAAACATGGCATGTCTCTTACTGGTAATTAACTTTCAATCCTCATGATACTCAGTCAGGGAATTTGAGTTCAATGCCTTTTCCAGACATGCCATGTTTGGCCCCTGGATCCTAATCCACGTGGTCTGGAATGTCGTAGTTCACATCTTCGATCTCATAATCAAGAAGATGTTCGGCAAAGTAGTCCCAGAGCATGCGCTCAAAATAGTCGCTGTAGCGGCCGAATCCGTGCCGTGCACCCGGAAAGATCATCATATCAAACCGTTTGCCGGCCCTGACCAAGGCATCAGCCATACGGTAGGTGTTGGCAGGATGAACGTTGTTATCCATCTCGCCATGCACGAGCAGAAGCCGGCCACGCAGGTTTTCGGCCAGTTCCTGGTTTGTGGGAATCTCGGAGCGAAATGTCGTTTTCTCCTTTTTTACCTCTTCGCCTTCCTCGTTTTCAACGGTCACCGAGTCGGTTTCAGCTGTAACGCCATGGTGAATTTCACCCCACCAAATATTATAAACGTTATTGTCGTGATTCCCTGCAGATGACACAGCAACCTTATAAAAATCGGGATAGGTAAGCAGTGCGGCCGTACTCATAAAGCCGCCGCCTGAATGACCGTAAATACCAACCCGGTCAATATCAATGAAGCGGTGTTTTGCTGCGAGCTGTTCAATGCCGTAGCGGTTATCGGGGAGTGCATAATCCCGAAGATTGTCGTGGCCGTACTGATGATACCATTTTTCCCGAAGCGGACTCCCGCCACGGTTCCCCATCGCCACAACCACAAATCCTACCTGAGACAATGCCTGAGCACGTGCCGCTGATCCGCCAACTGAAAAATTACGAGGATACGGCTCAAGCTGCGGTCCGGGATAAACATATGAAATAATGGGATACTCCATTTCCGGATCAAAATTGGATGGTTTCCACATCACACCGTAGAGATCTGTGACACCGTCGGCTGCTTTTACACTGAATTGCTCCGGCAGAGTATATCCTGTCTCTTCGAGCAGGGTGATGTCAACCTCCTCAAGTACCATCAGTTCCCGGCCACGATTATCGCGCAACACCGTTCGGGTGGGTTGATCCGGCCGTGAAAAATTATCTACGAAAAAGTCGCGAGAGTCGCTGACATTGATCGAGTGATTAGCGTCTTCGGGCGTAATGAGCTGCAGATTGTCTCCATCAAACTCAACTTTATAGTAGTGCGAATGAAACGGATTCCGGCCTTCTTCCATACCCAGACCTTCAAAATAAATTGTAGCGGCTGATGTATCAATCGCAGCAACATCACCTACCATAAAATAACCGTCGGTAATTTTGTTGACCAGGTTACCCTCGCTGTCGTACCGGTAAAGCTGTCCCCAGCCGGTTCGCTCACTCCACCAGATGTACTCTTCTCCATTGTTGATGACGCCAAGGTAGGAGTTCATCACGTTAAAATAGGGATCACTTTTTTCAGACCAGAGAACTTCCGTCTCACCGGTTTCGGTATTGGCTTTCACTACGTCTATTTGGTCCCACGTACGGGTCCGGCGCAAGATCCATAAATAGTTCGATTCATCGGACATGTAAATACCATCTTTGGTAAAATAGACTCCACCGAGCGACTGATCAGGCCATTTGTCGGTGTCAAGGCGAACGCCTTCATGGGTTTCCATGTCAAACACCATAATTTCATCCTGGTAGTGATCGTCCTCGCCCGGCATATTATACTTGTAGGTTTCAAGCTCGGGCCGTTCCGCCAGTGTGTTGATTACCCAGAGTTCGTCAACCTCACGCCAGTCCTGCCGTTTTGCGTAAAGTTTTTCGGAATCTTCGAACCAATCTACGTCGGCACGTAATCGTTCGGTAGACGTTGTGTCGCCATGATCGGCCTGGTAGCTGTACCAGCGCTCGCCATCTTCAGTGAGCCGGATTTCAGTGCTGTCGGCATCATCGGCTCGCATTACATACAGGTCGTGCTCCCGTGCAAATGCAATCCAGGTACTGTCGGGTGAGTAGATTTCCCAGGGCTCGGTTTCATCGGGATCCAGGGAATCGCCTTTCACAAGTTCATTTCCGTCGAGATTATATGTGAACTCAATGCTGTCTACGTGAAATGTAAATCGTTCGCGGTCTGTGTTGTAATCAAACCCGTTCAGATCAAGGTCCTTTGCATTAAATCCGCGGTTAAATTCCTCGGAGAGCTGGGCGGCCATGTTTTCACGATCAAATAAGTCGCGCTTTGATTGATTGCCGGCATCCACAAACTCCCATCGCTTGCCTTCGTTTGTCTCCCATTCGTACCAGAACCGGTCTTCATCTTCAATCCAGTTGGCTCTCAGGAAGGTAGACCCGGTCAGGTTTTGCATACGGTCTGAGGTAAACTGTTCTGCCAGTTCAAAATTTGCGTCCTGGGCGCTGAGATTTACCGAGCTGATCAATAGAAGTCCGAAAGTTAAAAAAGCGAATGCTGTCCGAAATAGGGCATGTTTAAATATGTATGAGGTGGTATTAGTCGGCCAGTAATATCTAAAACAAAATGTAAGAATGCTTACCGTATTACAATTTTTCACGTAGCTGTATTGTAAGTGGATAAAATTTTTATTGAGGAATGGTATCACCTATTTTATAAGTTATTGTAGTAGAATCAGATAAACACAACCTAACAAGGAAAAATGAAGTTAGTAGACCCAAGCGGAAAAGAAGTAACAAGTAAAGAGAATAAAGAAGCCCGACAGCTTGAAACGCAGTTAAATAAGAAAATAGAGAAACTGCTTGAGCCAATCATGAATAAAATTAAACTTGCCGGCGGCCAGGTGCCACAGCAGCAGCTAATGCAGTTGTCCTCCGCGGCACATCAAATGTTGTTTAACCGGATGGTGTACAATCTCGCACTTAAAGCCGGTGTGGAAGATATAAGCGAGCTGGTGAGTGATGATGATGTGGATGAACTGCAAACATCGCTGAGCAACCAGCTGCAGATCGTGGATAATCCTGAAGAAGGGCAAAATCCCGAACAGGCGGAAAGAGATAAAAAAGAGTAGCATCGCTGCTTATGTATGAATAAACGGGGTCTTATGACCCTGTTTATAAATTTATCCTGCAATAATGTGAACAAATACAGCGAGACAACTTAGTAAATTCAGTTCTGGAGTATGTTGAGAACTACTCGATTTTGGTTATGTGAAAAATCGGTGATTTTTGATGAGTAACCAATCATGTTAAACACAATCTATTTAATACTATATTAACTCAGCAGATCCATCAAAGAAACCGTATTCCTTTCTATTTTCACTGATACTTTACCCCAAAAGAAAGGTGAAATGTAATACTTGCTAAATCAGGGTTCAAAGTGTCCGGATCCACACTTTCAGCAGTGTCGTCGCAAAAGTTCTATTACTATATACACAATTCGCAGGCCGTTTAACTGAACAGCCTTATCAAAATCCCACCCTGGCTTTTGTTGGAAGCCAATACAAATAACCTTAGCCAAAATTTAGGCTCTATGTTGATAGGTGTGGGTAAAAATAAATATCCTTTTATTCTTGTAAAATACAATTCCAATCTACACTGGTATTTTGAAGTCAACAATATGACCCTGCCCCGAAGGATTGGCTTGGCCAAAAGGGTCATAGTACACTGCCTTGGGCACCGGCCCAGGTAAACGGACACGCCATGAAAAACCATCGGCCCTTCACTTAATTATAGCATATATCTCATTCCGATGGTTGTTATTCAGGCCGAATCAACGCCCCACTGTCCCTAATCGATTCACGACCACCACCCCTCGAGAGGTATGGAACGTTGATGATATCTGTCGCCTCGGGGTATGATTGACCCGAATCTCCAACCTGGGGCGGTGCCCTTTATATCTAATAATAAAAAGGGGTGGCAGATAACGAACAAAAAGAATCATTTCGAACATATTGAACGATTAACCGGCACTAGAAAATATGAGCTGCCAAAGCGGGCTTGGTAAATGATAGATGAAAATGAGTGAAATCTTTCAGCACTTTTTCAACTAGATAAAGTGAATGTCTGTGCATAAAGATAATCGTGCTCAGTTCATAAATAACCACTCCTGTTTTCAATAGACACAATTTGACCGGATAATTTGTTATCTTTAAAGTATACGTTTTGGGTGTCTGCAGTAAATGAAAATCATAAATAACAGGATAAGCTTATGATCTCTTTCTTTCGCCACGCCGTTGTTGCACTTGATCTCTCAGACGCGAGCGATTTAATTATCGAGTGCGTCTCATCTTTTCAAAATCTGGGCACTGAAAAAATTACGCTCGTTACCGTGTTGAAGGTACCTTTTGAACAATTAGAGTCCGAGTTTGATACGGTACGAGAGCAAAAACAGCTCGAGGATTATCAAAAAAAGCTGACTGAAGCCGGATTTGAAGTTGAGATTCAAATCAGAAAAGGTCTGCACTACTATCCGCCTACTGAAATACTGACGGCAGCAGATGAGGTTGATGCCGATTTTGTTGTGATTAGCAACAGGGGTGAAAGTAAAGTAACTGAGCTTTTGTTAGGCAGTACAGCTTCAGAACTGCTGCAGCGATCTGAGCTTCCTGTTTACCTGATTAATCTCGCTCTGAAAAAAGACCCCGAAAATGAAGATGAACGATCACTGAAGCTTCCGCACCCCTGCAGTGAGGCAACAAAACATGTTCTGTACGCAACTGACTTTTCAGATGGTGCATACAGAACCTACAAAATCCTCAGGGATATGGAGGGGGCCGGTATTGTGGATAAAATTTCTATGATCCACGTTCAGGGACATCACGCAATTGCAATTAAAGACCCTGTAAGCCGCGACAAGCTAACGGAGCAAAATCGCGAACAACTCGACCGTATACGTAATAAACTGTCAGATAATACAAGGGAAGATACGGAGCTGATCATTACGTTTGGAACCCCGGCGAAAGAGATCTCCAACGCAGCTAAGGAGCGTAACGCTACCTTGATAATGATGGGGAGTCAGGGGAAGGGGTTTATGCAGGAGCTGTTTCTGGGGAGCGTCAGCAATAAGGTTACCCGGATCAGCGATACAGCGGTCTTACTTATACCTGCTGAACCTGAGGAGGATGAATCTTAGAGACAAATGAATAGCAGTGCCTGACCTTTGGATGGTTAATACAGCCATAGTGAACTATTTGATAAGCCCTTTAATAGACTATTAAGCAAATTCCAAACGGTCGTTGGACCTGGGTTGACACGGCTACAACACTTAAAAAAGTTTAGCAGATATGAATTTTAATGAGTGGGTGGGAAAATCAATAAGCCGGCGAGATACGATGGCCCCTGAGCAACTGCGCAGATTTGAGGCGATGCTTAACCGGCGGCCTGATACGATTTCGGAGGGAGACAACCTTACGATGTGTTCACACTGGGCGTATTTCACGTCGCTGCACTTACAGTCTGATTTAACCGTAAGAGGGTATCCGCGTGACAGCGGCCTGTTCCCGCCAATTGAACAGTCTAGTCGTCTATGGCTTGGAGGAAAGCTTCAATTTAAAAACAGTCTGCAAGTTGGCATACCGGCCACGAGACATTCAACGATTATAGACTTGAAGCAAGAAGGAGAGAATGATAAAAAGACATATTTATCCCTTCAGCATCAGATAAGTTCAAAGGGAGCAGTAGCCATCGTGGAAGATCAGCATTTTCTTTACCGGCCACCGTCAGAAAAAGGAGCCCATCCTACACGTACAGAACCAATGGATATCGATCCCGATTGGGAGAAACACACAAAGCCCGATTCCATTCAGCTGTTTCGATTTTCGGCACTAACATTCAACGCTCACAGAATCCACTACGACCAGGACTACGCCCGTGATGTTGAGGGATACCCGAATGTGATGGTGCACGGCCCGCTGCTATTGCTGCTGGCGCTTGAATCGTTCAAAAGTGAGTTCGATGGAAGAGTCCTTGAAAATGTAGAGTATGAAATTCGAGGCCCTGTTTACCTGGGCGATCAAATTACGATATCAGGTAAAGGTGTGGACAATCATGAAACCGAACTTCGAATAACCGGCCACGAAAAGAAAATAGCTCTAAAAGCAAGGGTAAAGTGGACGTATGAGTGGTGAAGTAGGTTGAGGGATTTTGAAACAGAGAGCCTTAGCCTTGAGTAGTTTTTTCCTGACGTGAAATTTCGCTGCTTTTTCGTAGAAGGTTGAGGCTTAGGATTTTGGCACGAAGAACTTTAGCCTTTGGAAATTCCGAAAGGGTACGGCATGTTGTTTCGTCGAGAAGCAGGTTGAGGTTGAGGCATTTTTGAAACGGAGAGCCTCAGCCTTGAGTAGTTTTTTCCTGACGTGAAATTTCGCTGCTTTTTCGTAGAAGATTGAGGTTTAGGGGTGTTGGTACGAAGAACCTCAGCCTTTGGAAGTTCTGATAGGTTGCGGAATGTTGTTTCGTCGAGAAAAAGGTTGAGGTTTAGGGATGCTGAAACGTATAACCTTAGCCTTTGGAAATTCCGAAAGGGTACGGCATGTTGTTTCGTCGAGAAGCAGGTTGAGGTTGAGGCATTTTTGAAACGGAGAGCCTCAGCCTTGAGTAGTTTTTTCCTGACGTGAAATTTCGCTGCTTTTTCGTAGAAGATTGAGGTTTAGGGGTGTTGGTACGAAGAACCTCAGCCTTTGGAAGTTCTGATAGGTTGCGGAATGTTGTTTCGTCGAGAAAAAGGTTGAGGTTTAGGGATGCTGAAACGTATAACCTTAGCCTTGAGTAGTTTTTTCCTGACGTGAAATTTCGCTGCTTTTTCGTAGAAGGTTAAGGTTGAGGGGAGTGGAGCGGAAACGAAGAACCTCAGCCTTTGGAAATTCCGGAAGGGTACGGCATGTTGTTTCGTCGAGAAGCAAGTTGAGGTTGAGGGATTTTGAAACAGAGAGCCTCAGCCTTGAGTAGTATTTTCCTGACGTGAAATTTCGCTGCTTTTTCGTAGAAGATTGAGGCTTAGGGTTTTGGCACGAAGAACCTTAGCCTCAGGAAGTTCTGAAAGGGTACTGCATATTGTTTCATTGAAAATAAGATTGAGGCTGAGAGATGCTGAAACGCAGGACCATATATTTAAAATTGATCTAAACATTTATATGGTTAGATTTTTAGGAAAGAGATCAATTATTGGAGGGAGAAAGCCATGGAGAAAAGCTGTTCTCACACAAAAACGCATTCGTTTTTTTTCATACTCATTTCTACACTTGTGTTTTTTGCTTTTACTGCGTTGGATAAATCTGATCAGTCCAACAGCCTGATTAGCGACCGGTCCGGTTCTGAACAAAGTAGTGATAGTGATACGACCTTTACAGAGCACCCGCTTTCCGGGAAAGAACTTTACACGAAGGCCTGTTCAAACTGTCATGGAACTGACGGAAAAGGAGGGTCGGTTAAACAGCTTGGCTTGCAAACACCTCCGGCTAATTTTACGGACTGCAATTTCGCAAGCCGGGAACCTGATGGAGACTGGATCGCCGTTGCTCATCAGGGCGGGCCAACAAGAGGGTTCTCCACGGAGATGCCGGCATTTGGTGAGGCCCTTTCCGTCGAAGAACTTCAAAAAGTAATGAATTATGTCCGCTCGTTTTGTACAAATAAAAATTGGCCGCGCGGCGAGCTGAACCTGCCCAGAGCTTTAGTTACAGAAAAAGCATATCCGGAAGATGAAGCCGTCTTTTCTTCATTTATCGATGTGGAAAATGAAGGGGGCGTGACCAACGAAATTGTCTATGAGCAGCGCTTTGGAGTAAGAAATCAGGTTGAGATTGTTCTCCCGTTCGGATATAGCCAAATGCCCGGTGGTAATTGGAGCGGCGGGCACATGGGCGATCTGGCAATTGGAGTAAAACGTGTTTTTTACCATAATTACAACAGCGGGTCTATCTTCAGTTTAACCGGCGAAGTCATTTTGCCCACAGGTGATACTGCATCAGGGTTTGGCAGCGGGACAACTATTTTAGAGCCTTTTGCTTCTTTTGGACAACTGTTACCGGCCGGTGGTTTTTTGCACGCTCAAACAGGATTGGAGTACCCGGTACTGCAGGATAAAGCAGAAAATGAAGCCTTTTGGCGGGCGGCACTGGGTAAAAGCTTCAACCCGAACCCATGGGGACGAACATGGTCGCCTATGGTTGAAATACTCGGTTCTAAAGAACTGGAATCGGGAACCGAAATACATTGGGACGCTGTGCCACAAATTCAGGTCACTTTGAATAAGCGTCAGCATATTATGCTGAATGTTGGATACAGAATTCCGGTAGATGATGCGGGGAGAGATTCTCAGGTTATGGTTTACATTTTATGGGACTGGTTCGACGGCGGGTTTTTTGAAGGATGGTAGTACAAATGAGAATGAAGAGGATATCATTAAAAGTTTAAAAATGGGAGATCGAGATGTACAAAAACCTGGTGATTATTATTTCACTTCCAATATTGACGATTGGCTTAAGCGTCGGAATCAATAACTATCTGGCAGACAATCCGGACCCTGTCCCTCAAATTCACGGGATGGATCTCCCCGCAGCTCAAAAAATGCTATTCGCGACAGCTGATAACTGCATGAACTGTCATAATAATTTAGTGACACCGGCCGGTGAAGATATCTCATTTGGTATCGATTGGCGTGCCAGTATGATGGCTAACTCCGCCCGTGATCCCTATTGGCATGCCGCCGTCAGAAGGGAAGTGATGGATCATCCTGAATCCAAAGCAGCTATCGAGAATGAGTGCTCAACCTGCCACATGCCGATGGCTCATTTCCAGGCGAAAACTGAGGGTCGGTTAAGCCAGGTATTTAACAATTTACCGGCTAACCGGGCCACAACTCAGCAAAACAAGCTGGCGATAGACGGCGTGTCCTGTACCACATGCCATCAAATAAAAAGCGACAATTTTGGAGAGCGCGAAAGTTTTGTCGGAGAATTTGTGATTGATACCGAAAAACCGATGGGGCAGCGAGAGATCTACGGTCCTTATCCCGTCGACCAGGGAAGATCCAAAATCATGCATTCTTCATCCGGTTTCTCTCAGGTGCAATCAAAACATTTAATAGAATCGGAGCTCTGTGCAACCTGCCATACGCTCTATACCAATACGCTGGGTCCCGGCGGAGAGGTCATTGGCGAGCTGCCTGAACAGGTTCCCTATCTTGAATGGCGGCACAGCAGTTTTGTGAATGACCAGAGCTGCCAGTCCTGCCATATGCCTGAAGTAAAGGGTAGCACACCCATTGCCTCCGTTTGGGGCCAGCCTCGGGAGAACGTCTCTAAGCATACCTTCAGAGGCGGCAACTTTTTTATGCAGCGCATGCTAAATCGCTATCGAGACGATTTGGGAGTAGAAGCACTGCCGCAGGAAATGGATGCCGCAATTAATAGAACAATTGACCACCTGCAAACTAAATCGGCTTACGTATCAGTTGCCGGCGCAGAGATAACCGGGAATGAATTAATTGCCGATATAGACATTGAAAATTTAGCCGGACATAAACTCCCGACCGCGTATCCGTCAAGGCGCGTATGGATTCGGTTCTCAGTGACGGATCAAGATGACAATGTTGTATTTGAATCGGGCGCGGTTATGCCTGATGGGTCTATCGCAGGGAATGATAATGACCGGGCCGGCAGCCATTATGAACATCACTACAGTGAAATCACCCGTGAAGACCAGGTTCAGATTTACGAAGCAATTCTTGTGGATCCGCAAGACCGGGTAACAACCGGGCTCCTAACCGCTATACGATATATTAAAGACAATAGAATTCTGCCGAAGGGTTTCGATAAATCCACAGCCGGTGAAGATATTGCCGTGAAAGGTTCTGCAGATGATGATGCCGATTTTACCGGCGGCCGTGACCGGGTACGATACCGGGTGGATCTGCAAAATGCGGAGGGACCCTTTCAAATAACCGCAGAACTATACTATCAGCCTATTGCTTATCGATGGGCTCAAAACCTCGATTCATATGACGCATCTGAGACCAACAAATTTGTAGGTTATTACAATTCTATGTCCGAGCATTCCTCCGTCGTTCTTGCGTCTGCAAAATTATCGGTTATAAATTAACATCAAGACAAAGCTTTGCGATGGATCGCGACTAGTATCACTTCGTAAGTTTGATCGCCCGGAGTAATACAATCAAGAGATGGCGAAGTAAAAACACCCGTCTGTATAAAAGCACGATAGATGATCCTGTGTTTATACCCTAAACGAAATCACTCGTCATAACAATAGCCGGTGTCTATCCATCTCATCTTCTTATTCTCAAATACCCATTTGGCACCGGGAATGTGCCTCGATAAGTAACGCCTGAGAAAGCTTGAAAAAAAACAAAAAGCATGGCGCTGACCGTTTTCTTCAAGACTAATCAAAACAAAATTAACTTCCCATTGTGTTTCATTTGATTTACTCCTGATCTTCCTGCCTGCCAGAATCGGGACGTGACCTTAGTGGGTTAAACTTACATGATTCGCATTGATGAGTGAGGCATTTTGCTGGTTGTCAGTATTGCAAAGCTATTAAAGCGTTAAAAATGCTTAATTGATGAGTAATTATCTTAGCTGAATGTCACGGTTTATGTAATTAAACAATTGAATGTCATACAGTTACTCTAACTATAAAAAAATTTATGATTCTTATGATAATAAATTCCTAATTTTTTTGATGCACTGGTCTTCGTTTATTTATACAGAGAATCTTTATCAAAGGCGATTCAGTTTTAATGAAAGCACTTAAAGGAAGTATAATAGTCTTTCATTATTACATTCTTAAATTTAAAATTTCGAGCTTATTTAAACGCTAACAAAAAATCAAAAGAAATGGAAAACGCAAAAACTACGAACGGCTACAGAGAGTTAGAAATCAAAAAGAGTGGCACAGTTACATTAAAGAGCACCGATAGAACTGACCTCTTTAGTGTGATTTATGAAGAAAATGTACTGGGATACATCAATACGAAAGAGGTTAATAACGTAAAATTTGTGCCTATTTCCGAAGAGATGAACTATACCATTATAGAGCTTGAGAAGATCACGTCCAGCCTGAAAAAAGCTCGACAGATGAAGCAACAGCAGGTAAATGCGATTGAGAATTTTCTGAATTAAGGAGATACGCGTTATTCGGCTGAGGGCAAAAAATTGGTGGCATTTTAGTTGTGATAGGCAATTAAACTCAATCAAGAGTACCATCTACAATACACGGCATACACTGTTTACTAATATGGCAGCGGTAATGAGCCACGAGAATTGAAGTCCGAAAGCTTGAATTTAAAATTAAAAATTAAAAGTGGGGAGGTGCTAAACGATTCTTAGAAGACCTCTCTAAAGAAACGTAACTTCCCGTTGTATTTCATTTGATTAACCCCTAATTTTCTCGTCTACCAAAATCGGGACGTGGCTCAGTCCGGTAGAGCATCCCGACAGGCGTGTCGGGAGGGGCGCAGGCTCATCATCGGCCTGTCTGCTGGATAAATCCTGAACCATTAGGATGCGATGATAGTTAAATTATTTTTTTATTGGGACGTGGCTCAGTTCGGTAGAGTCACGCGATTCGCGTGAGGGGTCGAGGGTTGGTCACGCCACGGCGTGACTCGTCCCGACAGATGTAATTGAGAGAGATGAAAGCTTACACATATATTTTGTTTAGCGAATCGGCCGAAAGGCACTATACGGGTTCTTGTGATGATCTAAGAAAAAGATTTGAACGCCACAACGAAGCACGAGTACCGTCTACTAAATATGGCGTCCCTTGGAAGCTTATCTGGCATCGGGAATGCGATTCAAGAAGTGAGGCTAGGATGCTGGAATCAAAGATCAAAAAGCGTGGCGCAGCCCGGTTCCTGGAAGACCAACTAAAACAGGAATAACTTTGAGAAGTTACCCCATTATTCTAAATTAAACCCACTCAAGTACATATAAAACAATAAGTTATTA
>NZ_JBBVMF010000010.1:0-173697 GCF_038150125.1 Rhodohalobacter sp. 8-1
CTTGAAAGCTAAGAAATTCAGGGCGTCCTCTTTTTTATAATACCTACAGGAAAGTTTGTGGGTACATAACATAAACCAGTTTACAGCTTTTCATGCAGTCTCATCAAGCCAGTGGAGTCATTCAGCAGATAACACTAGTCATTTATATGATATGATTGGACAAAGTTTGTTGCTTTTAAAGATTCTTCACAAAACGGGAAAACACCGTTTTATTCAGAATGACCATAATTCGGCTTGAGGGCAGGGCGGCGTGACGACAAGACAATACAAAAGATATGAATGTATCCACGCCGCCCACTTATTACCCTATGAGCCAGTCATCCTGATCAAGCCATTGTAGTTGATGGCGCAGAGAAGGATCTGTAAAAGCAAGAACCTGTTCTTTGGTACAAATTGAACATGTTCTAAACGATTCTCCACGATTTTTGCCATCCACCCACAAACTTTCCCGTAGAACCGATATTTAAGATATCATAGAAACAGTTTTAAAAGCGGGCCCGCTTTTTGTACCAAGCTGATTTAACAACAAAAAACTATGATTGCCCCTCAGGTAACACTTTATTCGCCGGATCGTCACCCACAACAGTCATCCAGGGACGCACTGTCCAGCTTTCAACGATACCGTTTTTTACATAGGGATCTTGTTTTGCAAATTCTTCTGCGCTATGAGGCGAGTCACTCTTGAAGAGTAGATAGGCCTGGTCGGGCGGATCCTGGAGCGCCCCGCCAAGTACAAGATCTCCATTTTCGTGCGACTCCCACGCAAGTTTGAGATGTTCGTCTCTGTGTTCTTCCCTTTTTTTGAGGTAATCGGGTGACAAGTCGTAAATTAATAAAAAGTGCATATCAGGTTGTTTTAGTTTGATGTGAGTTCGTTCTTTCATAATAAACTTAAGCATTGAAAAGGGATAAAAACGAATTTAAACCGGATCTTTTACTGAAGATCAGCATTTAATTGAATACATTTGTTGCTTCCGAAAATTAAAGAAATTCAGATTATGCAGGTTTATTTAAACGGGTCATACGTTGAGCACACTGAGGCTAAAGTATCTGTCGGGGACAGGGCGTTTGTATTTGGGGATGGAATTTATGAGGTCATCCGGGTGGTCAACGGGCGCTTTATTATGGAAGACGAGCATATGGACCGGCTGGATGAAGGACTCGCGGGATTGAAGATCGACCTAAGTAAAGAGCAGCGTGATCAGGTTGCTGATATTGGCCGCAAGCTGGTTTCAATAAACGGACTGGAAAATGGACAGGCAAAAGTCTATATCCAGGTCACCCGGGGATCGGCATGGCCACGAACGCATACATTTCCTGATTCGCCTGTTGAACCTACAGTATATCTCGCGGCAGAACCTTTTACACCCCACAAAAAACTCCATGAAGAGGGCGTCGATGCCATCACGGTATCTGATGTGCGCTGGAGCCGCTGTAACCTTAAGACCGTGAACCTGCTGCCAAACACACTTGCCAAGCAACAGGCGAGAGATGCCGGCGTAAACAGCGCCGTGATGATTCGCGATGGCGTGATTACAGAGAGTCCAAACGCAAATATTTTTGGAGTGAAGGATGGGGTTCTGAGAACCTATCCCGCATCAAATTATATTCTGAGCGGAATCACGCGGCAAGCAGTGATTGCCATTGCAAAAGAAGAAAATATTGAGGTGAATTTACAGCCGATAGGAGAGCATGAACTCTACGAACTGGATGAGCTCTTTTTTACCGGTACTACTACTGATATTCAGCCGATAAACAGGGTTAATAACCGTGCAATTGGCCCCGGAAAACCCGGGCCGGTTGTTCAAAGAATTCAGACGATTTATAATGCGAAATTGGCGGGTGGTTAATAGATATATATCGATGTGAATATATTTGCCCCATAGTAGACATGGTATTTTTAGTTGCTGAACCAAGTTTGAAAGCAATCATTTGTGTTATTAGATAGGACAACATGTTTTGCTTTTACAGATTCTTCATAAACCGGAAAATCACCGTTTTATTCAGAATGACCATAATTGGGCAAAGATGGAGGGCGGCGCGAAGAAATAGCGAGTTAAAAAAGCTACGACTCAACCCACGCCGCCCGCTTGTTATACCATGAACCTGTCATCCTGATCAAGCCATTGTAGTTGATGGCGCAGAGAAGGATCTGCAAAAGCAATGGCTTACCACTTGAATTATTATTTAATCATGTTCAGTGCGCATGTTCACTAATTTTGCTGTGAACAAGGCGAAGGGGAAATTGTGGGGAAGGGTACTGAGGTACCCTGAGTAAACCATTTTTGCTTCCACGCAGTGCACAGCTAAATTTCGCAGCCATAAGAGACACTTAAATTTGAGCTATAATCAAGTTTCAATACGTGCATTATTATTTACTAAACCCTTATGTTATTCCTTTTCGTGAATGATCCGGGTTAACACACCTTCCCCGATTCCGGATCAATATAGCACCCGTCCCCACTCAGGCTGCGCTGCCATTTGAGATCCGCTTCGAGCTCCTGAAGCCAGCTTTCGATCTCGTCTTCTCCTGAAATAATCGTATCGCCATCTTTTATTTTCGGAAGGTCATCATCATCTTCGTCGGAAATTTCAGTTTTGTAAGAGAGAATCAAATCCCCAAACCGGGATTCTATCTCGCCTGCTTTCGGATCGTCAGGTTTTCTGATAAGCTTGATCATAGTGATAGTACCTTAACAATTATTTGTTCACATGCTTAACATTTGTCTGAATAACAACGTTACAACCTGAGTTCAATTATCAACAAATGAAGGGGGTCTCACTTATATTCTGAAGATTTAAATAACTTATGCCCCGGGAAAGTTATTGGTTACGTATCATAATTCTTTGTGCAATTTCTCATAAAGTCTCATCATGAAAGTTGGGTCATTCAGTAGATAATATTAGTCATTTATGTCCATTCGATAGAACAAAATATGTTGCTTTTACAGATTCTTCACAAAACGGGAAACCACCGTTTTATTCAGAATGACAATGATTCGATTAAGAAGTAGGGCGGCGTGATGACAAGTCGATATTGAAAACCGACTAATGAGCCAACGCCGCCCATATTCCTCCCAATGAATTCGTCATCCTGATCGAGCCATTGTTTTTAATGGCGTAGAGAAGGATCTGTAAAAGCAATTGTCCTACATGCTGTCATATTTTTTTCGTGTTCTAAGGGAGTGTTCATAAATCTTTTCATCAGCCAACTAAATTTCATGTAAAACAAAAATGATTAATCGAACTGAAGTCTGCAAACCTCACTCCATCAAATAATAAATCCCTTCCCCTGGCCCGACCGGCATGCCAAACCCAAATATGAGCAGGTAGAAGAGAATGATCCACCCAATCAAAAAGAAGATACTGTAGGGCAGCATCATAGCAATAATGGTTCCGATGCCAAGATTTTTATCGTATTTATTGGCGAACGCGAGGATCAGCCCAAAATAGCTCATCATTGGGGTGATGATATTGGTAACCGAATCGCCGATGCGGTAGGCGGCCTGGATCACTTCGGGGCTGTATCCGATCAGCATCAGCATGGGGACAAAAATGGGCGCTGTAACCGCCCACTGGGCCGAGGCTGACCCAAGCATCAGGTTTACGGAACCGGATATGAAAATAAATCCAATGAAAATGATCGGGCCGGTCGCTCCCATGGTTTGTAAAAACTCCGCGCCTTTCACGGCGAAGATCTGCCCGAGGTTGCTCCATCCAAAATAGGCGACAAACTGGGCGGCAAAAAAGACAATCACGATATACAGGCCGAGTGTTGACATCGACTGGGCCATGCCTTCTATGATATCGCGGTCATCTTTCATCGTTCCCACAACTTTACCGTATATAAATCCCGGAATGAGGAAACAGATAAAAATCAGGGCGACGACACCATTTAAAAATGGGGAATCTTTCCAGTCGCCCGTTTCGGGATTTCGCAGAACACCATTTTCCGGGACGATGGTCAGCGCCAGGATGCCGAACATCACCAGGATAGAGACGCCGGTCCACTTGAGCGCCCGTACTTCTCTGGGTTGCAACGGTTCCATGGAAGCCTCATCAGATACATCCTCCATTGCCATGCTTTCGTCGTAAGTTCCGAGCTTGGGTTCAACAATCTTTAGCGTGACAAAGGCTCCCAGTGCAGTAATTAGAAACGTGCTTGCGAACATGAAATAGTAGTTGGCGGTTGCCACTACCGAGTATTCAGGATCTATGAGCCTGGCTGCCTCCTGTGTGAGACCGGCAAGCAGCGGGTCGATGGTCCCCAGCAGGAGGTTGGCACTGTAGCCCCCGGAAACGCAGGCAAATGCACAGGCAAGTCCGGCCAGGGGATGACGCCCCATTGAGTGGAAAATAACGGCAGCCAGCGGTACAAGCACGACATACCCCATTTCCGACGCCGTATTAGAGATGACCGCTGAAAAGCAGATCGCAATCGTGACGAGATTTTTTGGGGTTACAATGAACCGGTAGATTCGCATGGGAATTGCCGTCAACCCCGTGCCAATTTCTCCTTCAGGTTTGAAAGATGCAGCTTTCAGAACAATGCCCCGAATAACGGCGCTGATCAATCCTGAATGTTCCGCCACCCCTACACCGAGCAGTGCGACCAGAACCACTCCGAGCGGGGCGAAATTCGTAAAATTATCAACCATATTCTCCACGATCATCCGCAACCCTTCGGCATTGAGTAAACTAACGGGACGAATAATACCATCAGGTGCCCGGCCTGATGAACCTTCCGGACGCGGATCGGCAGCGCTCCAGTCGAGCCATTCGGCAAGGCCGCTGAGCAGTATTACGCCAAACGCAAAGAGTGCAAATAGGGTGACCGGGTGCGGGAGCAGGTTGCCCAGCCATTCAACAAAATCAAGAAATCGCGTAAAGAGTGTTTTTTTGTCTTTCGGCCCGGGCGGATTGGGATCCTTAATTTTGGGGTATTCACTCATTGGGTGTCTGGTTATTAGGGAATACGGTTGGTTTATTGGTTGTTTGGGGGGGGGGGGGGTAACTTGATATGGCCTTAGCTATCGCGTAATTAATATGCTCTGTTTTGTTGCAAGCAGGAGGTTAATATCAGTCGTCATCCATTCAAATTTTGCTTCAGTTATTTCACGGTGATCATTTAAGAAAAATATCTAAATTGGGATGAGACGTTATGCTGCGCGAGAGCTGCGAGCATCCCCGGGTTGAAGCAGCAGCCGTATTTGAGCCCCGAGAAGTGTTCCCATGCCGCCAATGAGGCCGCCGATGAGGGCTGTAATTAATATGACAAGCCAGCTTTGGCCGACGCCGAGCATCTCGGCCATTCTGCCGGAGAGGATCGATTCATTTGCAATATCAATGTAGAGGGCCTGTACGGCCCAGGCTGCGGAAAGTGATATAAATCCTGTAAAGAAAGCAATGGCCGACGATTCGAAAAGCGTGGCGCCCAGGAGAACGGCAGGAATGAGGAGAGTCCACCAGGGAAGAAAAAGGGTGACAATCCAGAAAGAAAAAAACAGGAGTGTGAAGTTGCGCATGATTGATACCTGGTTTTGTAGCTGTTTCGAACCTAATGAGTATAACGGATTGCCGGCATTTCTGAAATAAAAATTATGTTGTCGCGGCCGATTTAATTTTAGCAGCACCTGTCTGATCGAATTTGTAGCACACTAATAAAAATCAAAATTTTTTCAGAAATCGTAAACGAAACCGGGTGTTGACTGGTTGTTTAAAGTGAAATAGTTTTATATCAAACAATAAATAAAAATAAGAAGCAGAATGAGTGTAATCGAGAAAATAACTGACGTATACGATCACGTTCAAAATGGAACTGCAATGGATGCATTTGAAAAGTATTATGCAGATGATGTTGTAATGACTCTTGAAGACGGAACTGAAGTGAAGGGCAAAGATGCCAACCGTGACCGTGAAAACGAATTCTTTGGAAGTGTTGAATCATTTAACGGAATGGAAGTTGTGGCGATCACGTCGAATGAAGATGATGAAACAACAGCTGTCGAAAGCTGGATGGATATCACCTTTAAAGGCGCGGATGAACCTACGAAACTTGAACAGGTAGCCACCCAGCAGTGGAAAGATGGTAAAATTGTGGAAGAACGATTTTACGGAACACAGCAAGGGTAACGGCTGCTGAAATCAAAAATAAATCAGAGCCCTTCGGAGACGGAGGGCTTTTTTTATGTCCGGTCTCTGGCAAGTCTGTATGCACGATGTATTTAAAAACAAAAGTCATCACAATACTTAAAACCACTAATTGAGTGAAAAAGCCTGAAGTGCCCCTGCAGACAATAAAGGCTACGTGCATCGATATGGGGGGAGATATCATGTCGTGTTCAAAAAATGATCGGACCGTATCCCGCGCGATGGTTTTAAAAGCATTGTTTATAATTTACCCGATAAAGGTGTTCTTTTTAACTATATGAAGTAATAAGATCACGAAATAGATCCTGCATAAATTATTGTTTTTAATTACTAAATCAATCATTTTAAACTGGCAATTACGTCTGATAAGAAGAACAATGTAGAGCAAACCCTCTGGTGAGTTTCTTCGAATGTTATTGTGCTTCAATTCATTAGCATATATGATTTTAATCAAAAAAGTAATCTTAAGAGAATAAAATAATATGGAAGCGATACAGGACATGGATCTAATAGAAATTGTGACGACATATGGAATGAATCTGGTCTGGGCAATTCTAACGCTTGTTATTGGATTATGGGCGGTGAAAATTGTGGTTCGGGGTTTCCGCAAGGGACTTGATAAAGGTGAGACGGAGGAGACGCTGAAGACGTTTTTAGCCAGTATTATTTCAATCTTTCTGAAAGTTATGGTTTACATTACCGCACTTGGTATGCTGGGTGTGGAGATGACGTCATTTATCGCCATTCTAGGTGCCGCGGGCCTGGCCGTAGGACTTGCCTTGTCGGGTGCGCTGCAAAACTTTGCGGGCGGCGTTATGATTCTGCTTTTCAAGCCGTTTAAAGCCGGTCATTATATAGAGGCCCAGGGCCATTCAGGTACGGTTCGAGAGATTCAGATTTTTTCCACTATACTTAAAACACCCGACAACAAAACGATTCTGATTCCAAATGGAAAGCTTGCCAATGATTCCATGATCAACTACTCGGTAGAGGAAAAACGCCGGGTTGAGTGGACTGTTGGGATTGGGTACGGAGATGACATTGATAAAGCATATGACGTGATTGAGCGGCTCTTATCAGAAGATGATCGCATTTTGAATGATCCTGAACCGTTTATGGCCCTCAGGGAGCTGGCGGATAGTTCTGTAAATATTGTGGTTCGGGCATGGGTAAATGCAGGCGATTTCTGGCCCGTAAATTTCAGGCTCAATGAGCAGGTGTACCGAACGTTTGAAGATGAAGGACTTAACATTCCATATCCTCAGCACGATGTTCATCTTCATAAGGAAGAGTAAGCCGCTGATATAAATATTCCTCCGGCGCAGTGCGGCATCCGCCGGGGAAATAATGTCTTTTTTTGGGAATGGTAAATTCATATAGAATAAACCGGAGCTTTTAAGAACACTAACCGATTTCAATATGTCCGCATCTCAGTTAAATTGTGGCAGTGAACTTTGGCAGATAAATATTAATTTGCGTTGGTTGCATTAATCAACCCCTGAAGGTTTACAATCTGATGTTTACTTAACGATAAAATGTCGGGCTGCACATTGGCATGTCACATTATAAGCGGGAAGTACTTTTGGGCTGAATAACACCAGATAAATTCAGTAAAATCTAAACGATCCTAAACACACGACTATAATGGACTTTTTGAACGATCTAACCGGTAATTCTGATGCGCTAACCGCATTTTTTATCACACGGGGAATGAGCCTGATAGGCGCTGTTATTATTCTGATAATCGGGTTTACGATAGCCGGGTGGGCTGCGAAGCGTGTAAGAAATTCGGTCTTTAAATCTGAAAATTTCGACGATACGCTTGCTCCCGTCTTTGGACAGACAGTAAAAGCCGTGATTTTAATTGTGACACTGCTTGCGGTGCTCGGGCAGTTTGGGGTTGAAACCGCAAGTATCATCGCCATTTTGGGTGCCGCCGGTTTAGCGGTTGGCCTTGCGCTACAGGGAACCCTGAGCAATGTAGCTTCCGGTATGATGCTGCTCATCCTCAGGCCGTTCAAGGTAGGTGATGTCATTGAGGTAGCAGGGACGTTTGGGGTTGTTGATGAGGTCGGACTTTTTACGACTGAAATGCACTCGTTTGATAATATCGGAATAGTGGTGCCAAACTCACGCGTATGGGGAAGTGAAATTCAAAACTTAACACAGTTCGACACCCGCAGGTGCGATCTTGAATTTGACATTTCTTACACGGTCGATATGGATAAAGCCATTGGACTCATTAAAGATATACTTGATGCTGACGATCGGATTCTGGACGAGCCGGAGCCGCTTATTGCCATATCGGCACTAGATGACAGCTCTGTGGTGATACGGGTTCGCCCGTGGACTGCAACATCCGATCTCTGGCCGCTGCGATATGATCTCATCAAACGGGTAAAAGAAGTGTTTGATGAGAATGATATCAGCATTCCGTTCCCGCAGCGCGATGTTCACCTGTTTCAAAATAATTGATTGGAGCCCTTCAAGGGTTTTTGCAAAGCGATCCATTCCGGGCGAACCTTTGGTTGCTTGGTGGGTTATGAGCCGATTGCCTTCATTAGTCATTTTGAATAGAGAATCATACATCACAATCGTCGTCATCATGCTACACCCGGGCGTTGCATCTCCCAATCTTGCCCGATCTGTAGACACTCCATTGGCAAACCCAGACCATTGCAAATATGGCCGATCGTGGGTCTAAGCCCGCGATGACGAGTCGTGGTTGGATTCCAGCATACATCGTTCTCAAAAGCTTTATACTTGAACTATATCACTTTCTTTTTATAGAAATTACAAGCTCATAGAAAGTTGATGAATTGACTACATTTTTTATACTACCGATTACAGATTGGAAAAAGTGTTTTTTTGAGCAGCTTTCAAGGATTTAAAAGCTCGGCTTCAACCAATATACCTCCAATTGTTCTGTCACTGCTTAAATGGTGTTTCCCCGCTCAACTACGTTAAAACTTCGTAGAGCAGGCTTTTGAGGCAAGATTAGCGGCTACCGAAGACAGTTTTTAAAATGCTGTTTTCAGGCTAAAATAGACGTTTTCAGTTTTATGAACACATGACTTATCGTCTGCCCAAATACATCCGGTTTCGCGCTTGCGCGTAACAAAAAGTCCCGACAGGGGCGGTCGCTCAGTAGCCCGTACCCGAAGGATCACTATGTGACAAGCGCCGTGGTTTTTCCCAAAGTAGGGATGCCTCCGGCGTCGGCGCGCAGTGCGGGGTTAAGACGAGCAGATAAACCAAGCGCCCCGAGGCGGATGATTCTGCAGAAGAAATGGATTCAATCGAAGGGGCCAAGAGAAATCTAATCCGTGGATTCATCATGGTCTGAGTACGTACTTTTGAGATTTAAAATTACCTGGTGCGCCGTACATAGCCCTCTACCCCCCAAAACACATGCTACCCGTGGTCAGGAAAACGTATCCTGTCACCTCCAAAATGATGTTGCCCCGCTTTTTGGGGTAAAATTAGCGGCAACCAGTGACAGATGCCTAACGTGGCGTTTTCTCCTCATACTTTCCCCTACTATTGTGGGGACAAGTGGACCGCCACCCCGCAGGAGCGGGACTAAAAGAAGAAAGTATGCATGCCGAAGGCATCCCTACGGTAAAACTCCCGCCTGCCTACCGCTGCTTTAGCGCAGGTTGGCTGTGATGGCTTCTGGGCACGGTTTGCCCGCACGGGTACACTTTGAGAATGCTCACCTTGTGAGCGCCCAAAGTGATTTCTCCCGTGCCTGTGCCCTCCGAAGCCTTGGCGCAGTAAGGGCTGTGGTGCACCATAGGCACAGGCAACCCATGCTAATCCTCCACCCATCAAGGCCGGAGGCCCTTTTCCTGATCGGATCACCGGAGTAGTAAAATGAATTATTTCTGGATTCTCAAAATAGAGTCGTCTGTTTTGGGAATTAAAAATCGCTTAAGATGACATTTTTGAGTGTCACAATGTCGAACTCAGGTGCGAGTTATGTCGCCGTTTTTGGACAGCCTTGGTTGAAATTCGGTTGCCATTTTGGGCGCACTTTCATTCACATCTCCATCAATCAAGAATAAAAGAGTGCCCAAATACGTATGGAAATGAAACGCATTTATAGAAAAGTTGCTTCCATACTGAATGTTGATTAAACTTCTGTTCTTAAACGCAGGCGATACGCCGTAAAGTGCAACCCTAAAAGACACGTCTATTTTGTCTGAAGAAAAACAAACGCCCGAATCTGAATCATCACATCTGTTTGAATCTCCCTTTGCGTACGTAAACCAGCAGGGAGACATTATGCTGAAGGAAACACCCTTCTTCAAAGAGAGAAAAATTACAACAGTTGATCCCGACTCTGTTGAAGACCAGGTTAAAGCCCTCGAAAATGCCTTTGAGAATGTAGAGGCTAAAGCAGATAATTTTTTTGAGCAGCTAAGTGAGGCGGAAAATCTTGATGCTGATGAGGTCCGGCAGTCGTTTAGCAAGCTTAAGGAGGACATCCTGGAGTCTGATGCCATTGGAGATTTTGAAACCCTTATTAAAGAATCGCAAGAGCGGCTGGAAAACTTGTTGAAAGAACTCGAAGATTCCGGTGAGGCTGAGGACGAGCCCACCACACAAGAGGATACAGAAGAGACTGAAGTTACGGCCGCAGCGTCTGATGTTTCTGTGGATGAAACAGAAGAAGAGGTTACCGAGCCCGAAGCAGTTTCAAAAAAATCGGACATTGTTGATGCAAAACCGGGTGAAGAAGAGCCGGCCGAAGAAGAAACGACCTTGGAAAAAACGGCTGTGGAAGACACCGAAGAGATTTCTGAAACAGAAGCCTATTATAAAGAATTGGCTGAAAAAGCAGAACAGCTGGTAGACGTCAGCGACTGGGCATATGTGTCGATGGAGTTCGATAATATAGATACGAAATGGGAAGAAGGGCCCGATCCTGAAGGTGTTGATATTGACGCCTACCGGAAAACCATTGATGAGAAGCGCGAGGAGTTTGAAGAGAAAAAGCGCGCTCATTATGAAGAGAAAAAACGCCAGCGTGAAGAGAATCTCAAAAAGAAAGAGAGCATTCTCGATTCACTGGAGAAGATTGTTAATGAAAAACAGTGGACGGCCACACGTGAAGTCGGGAAGCTGAAAGGCCAGTGGGACAGGGTAAAGTCAGTACCGGCTGAAAAAGAGGAAGAACTCGAAAAGAAATTTAATAAGCTTTTAAGCACGTTCGACGATCATAAAGTAGATCGCCTGGTGAAGAAAAAGCAGAAAGAGGAAGATAACCTCACCGGCAAGCTTGTGATCCTGGAAAAAATGGAGGCATTCGTTAAGGGACTTGACGAAACGTCGGACTGGGACGAGATGGAGAAAGAGTTTGAACGGCTCGCTAAACAGTTCCGGAAAATAGGACGCGTGCCTGTCGAAAAAAACCAGGAAATCTGGAGCCAGTATCATGAACTTCAGGACACATTTCACTCCATGCGCTTCAAGCACGACAAGGAGTATCGCGAGGAAATCGAGAAGTACCTGACGCGGAAGCGTAAGCTGATTGATGAAGCGGAAGCGCTGATTGACTCGGATGACCTTGCTGATGCGGCCAGGAAAGTGAATAAACTTCACCGGCGCTGGAAAAAAGCGGGAAATCTTCCTCAAAAAGATGAAAATGACTTGTGGGACCGGTTCAAAGCAGCCACAGACGCATTTAATGAGATGAAGTCTGAGAATATAGATCAGCTCCGGGAACAGGAGCAGGAGAATCTTGAGGAGAAACAGAAGCTGATTGAGAAAGCTGAAGAGCTCAAAGATTCCGAGGACTGGGAGCAGACCCACCGTGACCTGCAAAGCCTGATGGACAAATGGAAGAACATCGGGCCTGTGCCCAAGCGTAGTTCAGGCAAGATCTGGAAGAAATTTAAAGGTGCGATGGATCATTTTTACGACCGTCGCCGGGATCACTTCAAAGAGGTGAAAGAAGAGCGCAAGGATAATCTTAAAGAGAAGGAAGAGGTGCTGGGTAAACTTCGTGAATTGAGAGATCATGAAGATCCGATTGAAGCGGTGAATCTGGCAAAGCCGCTGCAGGAAGAGTTCAAAAAAGCCGGTTATGTCCCCATCAAGCATAAAAACAGAATGTGGAAGGAGTACCGCGAAATTTGTGATGTGATTTACGACCGGTTCAGGGCAGCTAAAGCGGCCGTTGATGTGGTTGGCCGGGAGAACGTGGAGAGTT
This sequence comes from Rhodohalobacter sp. 8-1, assembly GCF_038150125.1. Classification (NCBI taxonomy): domain Bacteria; kingdom Pseudomonadati; phylum Balneolota; class Balneolia; order Balneolales; family Balneolaceae; genus Rhodohalobacter; species Rhodohalobacter sp. 8-1. Next base: position 12,368 of record NZ_JBBVMF010000010.1, read on the forward strand.
TTTCGGCTGATGATATTGCCGATATCAGGAAACTGAACAGTAAAGCGGCAAGCCTTCGAAAAGAGATTAAAAAAATGGAGCAGGAACTAATCCAGCAAAAAGAGTCATTAAGCTATTTCAAGCCGCGTGGGGGAAGTAATCCACTGCTTGACCAAGTGAAGGAAAAGGTCGATAAAGCAGAAGAAGAGATTATAAAAAAGGAAGAAAGGCTGGCAGAGCTTGAAAAAGAAATAGACTTAATAAAGAAGGATGGAGCATAGTCTGCGCGTCGGTATACTGCGCAGGTTCACTGCCTGAAAAAGGAGCTGCGTTTGTCAACAGATAGTTTGCGAAAAATTTTTATAACCGGCGGCACTCAATCGCACGGCTTTAGCGAGGCGTGCGAAGCAGTAGGGAGATCAAATGTGCAGCTGTGTTCTGATGGTGATCAGCTCGACAGAAAGCTTTCAACCGAACTGCCTGCAGCCATTATTATTCATGAGTCGCAAATCCGGAATCTGCCGGTTTATCTGGATGAAGTACTTACCCAAAAAACCGGGCGTCGTTTTATACCAACAGTTGTTCTGAGCAACGATGTTACATCATCAGCTGAGCGGTTTGATCAATGCCTCTTTCCTGCCAAAATTATTGATGAGAACGACGGAACTGAACTATCGGAGTTTCTAACTAAAGCTGTTCAGCCTTCTGTGAAGGTGAAATTTTGGGGTGTCAGGGGATCCACGCCGTGTCCAAACAGTGAAAACATCCGGTACGGCGGCAACACAAGCTGTGTGGAGATAGAAATTCCCGGCTACGACAGGAAACTTATCCTGGATTCGGGGACAGGCATCAGGAATTTGGGCAATTACCTCGAAACGTATACAGAGGGACCTATCAACGCAGACCTGTTTATAACGCACCCTCACTGGGACCACATTCAGGGATTTCCATTCTTTTCGCCCATTTATAAAAAAAATAACTCGTTCCGCATTCGAATGCCGGAGCAGTACCGCGGAGGGGCAAAGGAAATATTGGCGGGTCATCTCACGAAAACATTTTTCCCGGTCACACTTAGCATGTTTGATTCAGACCTGGAGTATATCACCCAGGAAGAAGAGCCGGTTACGTTTGGCTCCGTACAGGTTGATTACCTGGTAGCGAATCATCCCACAAAAACAGCGATGTACCGCTTTAAGATTGCCGGCTACACCATTATTTATGCCCCCGACAACGAGCTCCCGATGGATACATCACCGCTTCGATATGTTGATCGGTTTTGCGACTTCATCCGTGATTGTGATCTGTTGATACACGATGCCCAGTATGACCTCGATCTGCTGAAAAACCGTGAGGGATGGGGACATTCAGCCTGGGAACGGGTACTGGAACTGGCAAAAGAGAGTGGCGTAAAGCGACTCTACCTGACACATCATGATCCGGATTCATCAGACAAAAAACTGAAACAGCTTTCAGAGCGACTGAATTTGTACAAAGAAGATACGTTCCGTGAGCTTGAGCTGGCCCGGGAAGGCTTAGCGGTTAGTCTGCCGGTGGATATAAAATCATTTAGTTGAAAAAACTTCCTCATATTTTGATCAAATACAGCCATTCTGACCCACCCCAGCCCTCCCTGTTGCGCCCTGACGGGACTTGACAAGGAGGGAGCTAATATGAATCATTCTGACTGAATGCTTAGAATGGATCAATTTTATATCACAAATTCTAACAGTCTAATGGGGCAGACTTGTAATACAAGTTGTCGAATAAGAGTATAGTTCGTGCCAGATTTAAAGATAAATCCGTATGCCAAGACCACCATTCACGTCAAAAGACGTTTCTGGGACGAGGTCGAGTAGCGGGGCCACTTCAAAAAAGGTCGCAAGTCGGGTATCAGGAATATTATATTGAAGCCCGATCGGAATTCTTGCTCCGAGACGCGGATCGTCTGCTACCTGAAGTCGTGCGCCAAGCCCGTAATAGAGCGCGAGGCTGCCGCTCTCGACATCCATCCAGTTGTGAAACAGATAATCGGCATGAAGGTGAAGCGAGCCGTTATCGCCAAACGACCATGCAAATCCTGCATCAAACGCTGTTCTGTCTGACTGCCATGCCTTCAGGCTGATACCGGTTGGTTCACCCAGAATTACTCCAAGTTCCGTGTTGCTGTATCGGCTTTGAGCGTCGGCAGTGGAAGAGAGTGAAAAAGCCAGGATTATTGTCAGAAGTAATGAAATCAGAACTGTTTTTTTCATGAAAATATATATGATGGAATTTAATTATCAGTTTAAAAGTCTTGTATGCAGAATATACTATGTTTGTTCCATTTAACGACATTTAGGTTGTAAGAATTCAGACCTGACAGCATTTCCGCGCTTTTTGCGGACTTCTGTCAGCGTCGCCACGTAGCTCGGGTCGCTGACCCCGAGAAGGGTTGTAAGTCAAAAAAAACCAAGATTTCAATTTCCTCTTGGGGATAGTTGATATCCACAGTGGCAGATGGGTTTTGATCGTTTTTAAAAAGCTTAATTTACGCACGGGTTCTGTAGAAACATTGCATGTCTGTTCTTAACTGTGCGAGGATTTGGTTCGGGGTGAATTCACGAAATCGGTCTGAGAATTGATATCAAATAGACATGCCATGTTTATATCTCTGAATAAAATTGGGAACCACAACTCAACGCTGACAGATCCAGTAGGTGCTCAGGTTGTTTGATACAATCGTGACGATTTCCGGGAATTTTCTGTTGATATTGGTGCAGGATTACCTGATTGTAAGCCATGGAAAAAAATCTGTTGATGATATTTATTAAGAACCCGGTAGAGGGAAAAGTGAAAACCCGTCTTGCGGCATCCGTCGGGAGTACCAATGCGCTTCAAGTCTATAAAAAGCTCCTCAGACACACACAGGATGTTGCCATACAAGTAGATTGTGATCGCCAGGTATGGTACTCCTCCATGATTGACCGGCGCGATTCGTGGAATACCGATCTGTTTGACAAAAAATTGCAGCAGGGTGATGACCTGGGCGAGCGAATGTCGGTTGCATTTCGGAAAGGGTTTGAAACCGGGTATAAAAATGTTGTCATTATCGGGAGCGATTGCCCTGATCTTACGCCGCAACACATCGATAAAGCGTTTGAAGAACTTGAATCTAACGACGCGGTGATCGGCCCGTCAAAAGATGGCGGATACTATCTGCTGGGGCTGACAGGTGTTCGTCCCGAGCTATTTAATGATATCGCCTGGAGTACGCCGGAAGTTTATGAGAAAACAACAGAGCTTTTCGGCCGGCTCGAAATGTCATTTTCTACCCTTGAGATACTAAATGATATCGACACGCTTGAGGATCTTAAAAAAAGCGGACTCACGCTGCCATGAACCAGTTCCAGTTAGTGAAAGAAGAGCAGGGTGAACAGGTGAAAATCAGTATTGTGATACCGGCTTTGAATGAAGAGAGCAGGATCGGCAGGCTGGTTGAAGAACTACGCCGATTGGAGAGCCCCCGCTGCTATTTTCATGAAATTATTGTGGCAGATGGAGGCAGCACAGATGCTACACGAAGGGAGGCGGAGCTGGCCGGAGCCGTTGTCATTAAGTGTAAACGAAAGGGCCGCGCTGTTCAGATGAATGAAGGGGCTGCAAAAGCCACGGGTGATATTCTCTATTTTCTTCATGCCGATACCGTTCCGCCCGAAAAATTTGATACCTTAATTGCTGAAGCAATTGAAAATGGAGCCGGAGCGGGATGTTTTCAGCTTAGGTTCTCTAACAATCACCCGGTGCTGCGATTTTATGGATGGTGCACACGGTTTAAAACAACAGTTGTTCGTTTCGGAGACCAGTCACTGTTTGTTACATCCGAAAATTTTCGGAAAGTTGGCGGGTATGATAGCCGCCTGATCGTGATGGAAGATCAAAAAATAGTCAGTGATTTAAAGAAACAAGCCAGCTTTGTTGTCCTCGATGAGGCTGTAAACACATCAGCCCGCACCTACGAAAAAAATGGAGTGATTCGACTGCAATTTATTTTCGGAATGATTGTGATACTCTATTATTTTGGAGCGAAACAGGATACGCTGGTTCATCTCTATAATTCCTTGATAGAACTGTAGAATTCCGCGTTACCGAATTGTAAAATCACGCGGACACAGGAAGAAGTTCTCTTTTTTTATTTGTACTTTCTTGCCTGTCAAAAAATAAATGCTTTAGCCCTGTATATGGTCACCATCCGATACGGATTCGCAATAATAGTTCTCTCTTTGCTCGTTCCAACTCTCAATGCCCAGTTTCTTTTTGAGCGGGATGCTACAGATATTAATCAGCTTGGTCTGTCAATCACAAATGTTGGGATTGTCGGGAAAGCCGATGTTCGAAATAACCCCGATGCCGGGCCATCGATGCGCTTTCCTATCAATTCCGGTACGGAGCACCTGTTTGAGGCAGGGTTGTGGATTGGCGCACAAGTAGAAGGCGGCCTGAGGCTTACAACAGCTTCAGTTACGAATCCATCAGGTTACACAAGGGGTCAGGCGGGTTATGAATTTACGCCCGATGGTACGCTTCGGTTTGAAGGCCCTGAAACCGGGCTGGGAATTAGTGATCAGGATATCATTGCAAATTATACCGACAGAAACATAATCATCCCCGGAACAAATCAAACCATTGCCGGACACAACGATCCGCTATACGCAGATGTGACACAAACAAGCCTGAATTGGGCGTTTCCGTTTACAGAGAATTTTTCAATTATCCGAGTCGACATCACCAATAATAGCCAGATTCATTCCGGTGATCCTGAAGGTTTTACATGGGACAGTGTGTATGTGGGTCAGTACGCCGATCTTGTAGTCAGAAACGTATTTACCACACAGGACCAGGGCTCTGCTTTCTTCAATAAAGGCGGTCTCGGCTACCTCGATAATCTTTATACAACATATGCGTTTGATGCCGGTTCAAACGACAGCCCGAGTATTAATACATATGGAGGCATTACGGTTCTTGGTTCTGAAGTGACCAATTCTGATACTGGTGAGACCGTATTTTACCACCCTATGAATCCCGAAGTTGAAGATTTTGGACTTGGGTCGCCGTTGGTTGACCCAAGCTATTGGCTGTTCAGTGCGGGAACCGGTGTTTTTCAGGGCCCAAATTCGGATCAGCTGCGATATGACAGGATGAGCCGCAAATTTCCGCTGGATGAAACAGAGCCGGCGGCCAGTGAGACAAATCGCGAGCGACTTCGTACCGACGGGCAGCAGTCGCAGGGTAACTATATTTCAATGATTTCCATCGGGCCGTTTAGTGATGTTGCCCCGGGTGAGACCATTTCTGTTTATTTTGGATTTGTTGCTGCAGAAAAACCATCAGACTTTCAAGGTATATCAGGAAAGCCGGTTGATAATGAGGAGTCGCGCGCACCACTTGTGGAAAGCATTAACTCTATGTTTCGGGTGTTCCTCGGCGAAGATACCGACAGTACAGGCGTGTATACCGATGAGAAAGATGTGAACGACAACGGCCGGCTCGACCGCTTTCGGTTCCCCACACCACCAAATGCCCCCAATTTCAGGGTGGAGCTCGAGGCGAGTACAGCAACAGTTTACTGGGATAGAAGCGCAGAGGAATCTGTGGATCCCGTGACAAACGAACAGGATTTTGAAGGATATAAAATTTACAGAACCGACCTGGGCGATGATCTCAATCCCACACCGCGTGTGATTCGGGAGTATGATACGCCCGGTAATGATGTAGGGTTTAATACCGGCTTTAGTGAAGTTAGGCTTGATGACCCGGTTACGTTCCCCGGAGACGATACTGAGTATTGGTACCGGTTTGAGGTAGACGGTCTTTTGAGCGGCTGGCAGTACCAGTTTTCGGTGACGTCATTCGATTTTGGGAGCGATCAGTTTGCTATTGAGTCACTCGAAACAAGTGCAAATCAAAACGCGGTGCGGGTGTTTCCGGGCACACCGGCTAATCAAAATTTCCAGGATGATGACAACAGGGACCATAAAGTGGGGGTTTATCCCAATCCTTACCGCGTGAACGCAGCCTGGGATGGTGGTACGGAGCAGACCCGAAAAATAATGTTTTTTAATCTGCCCGAAAGAGCCCAGCTTCGCGTGTATACGCTAGCAGGTGAAATAGTGGCGGAAAAAAATCACACCAGCGATGGCATAGGAGATATTGAGTGGTACAACCAGTTTAGTTCTGAAGACCGCGTGCTGTCGGGCGGAGAACTTGCGTGGGACTTGCTGTCCGAAGCAAATCAAAACTTAACAACAGGGTTATATCTCTACTCTGTGAAAGACTTAGATTCAGGCCACGTGCAAACCGGTAAGTTTGCAATTATTAAATAATCTTTTAACTCTAATTCAAACCAATACAACATGAAAAAAGCGTTACAACTACTACTTAGTATGCTGTTACTGATCGGCTTTTTGTCGATTGGCAATGCAGCAGCACAGGATGCGGAGCCACAAGATGTGACTATCCGTGATTTGAATACATATGACAATCTCGAGAGCATTGATCAGATCGAAGACCACCCACTGGGAGGCGAACTTGTAAGATTCACGGCAGTTGTGGTGAGTTATCCAAAAACATCTGGTTTAGCATCATATACCCCTCCTACCGGCGATGAGACCGTTGGCAGTATATCAAGAATACATATATTTGTGACTGATACAACTGCACTGAATGATCCTCAGGGCCGCGATGGAATGTCGATGCAGATTGTTCAGGGAAGTGGTACGGACGCATATGCATCTGTAGAAAATCTGAATCGCGGAGATGTAATTACCGTAACAGGCCAACTTTCTTTTTTCAGCAATGTAGCCCAGTTTGTTGTGTCTGAAATTGAACAGAATTTAGGAAACGCAGGTAATCAAATTGACAATCTGCAAGAGTATGCAACTCTCCTCGACCCAATTGAAGTGTCACCAGCTGATTTCCACACGTTAACCGGACCAAATGAAGTTGCCTTAAATTTTGACGCGTATCAAAAATATCAAGGCGCTTATGTGCGCATCTCAGACGGCACTATGGCGAACTATGGTGGATCTTTAATAGATGGTACCGATATCGTTGGCCGCCCAAGCTACACTGTAAACAAAGATGGTGCTTTTGTAGCAAACAGAGATATCGGGTTGCGATATCGAAATGATACTGCGGATGAGCAGGAGGGATACAAGCAAGGATTTAATTTCATTCGGGTTCAGGAAGATGGATACTTTCGCCGTCCACCCTTAGGCTCTGCTGTAAACATTAGTGGCTTCCTGGTCATTGATGATTTTACTGATGGGTTCTCTTACTCTACAGGGGGTGGATTAAATATCTCACCTATGGAAGACGGTATTCTATGGCTTACCAATCCTACAACAGGTGACGCAACCAGGCTTGAAAACGGTGTGTCTGACGGTGGGAACTTCACATGGCCCGTTGATTTTGAATTTATAGCAGCTCCTCCACAAGTTGTAGACGTTTCGCTGACTCCAGAATCAACAGGCGGTTCTTACACCTCTGATCAAACCGTTACGGTTACCGCTATTGTTGCAGCACCTGAAGATAATCCAAGTGTTACAATCGACTCAGTGATTGTAAATTATACAACAGCCTCTGCAGGAACGCAGCGATTGGAAATGACCGACACAGGTGGAGGCAACTACACAGTAGATCTGCCGCAGCTGGTTGATTTTGAAGCACCGTCGCTTTTCGTGCAGGCATATGGAAGCAACGACCTTGTAGGACGCTTTCCTCTATCAGGTTCAATAAGTTTCTTTGTAGATGGTGGAGCTATTACATCTATTGAGACTATACAGAAAACAGGGGACGAGCTCGATGGGCCGAGCCCAATTGCCGGCATATTGGACCTTACCTATAACATTACCGCAACAGTTGTATCAACAGCAGCGGACGGGGTGATTTCAGTTCAGGATGGAACAAGTCCATGGTCAGGGGTTTTCCTTGCACTTGAGTCATCAACAGCGGGTCTTCAGAGAGGGGACGTTGTAAATATTACAGGTGGAACTGTGCAGGAGGCCACTGTAGCTAACAACTCTATTACCTACACCTACCTCGAAGACGTAGAGCTGTCAGTAACTAGCTCCGGAGCCGATTTAACAGCAGTAGTTCCCAATATTACAACTAATGAATTCAATGCTCCGGTTGATCCCGGTGAAGCATGGGAAGGAATGCTGATTCGATTTGAAAATGTGCGAATGACAGATGACCTTGGCTTTGGTGAAGTTGAGCTAACAACTGTAGAAAACGGCATTCTTCAGCAAGAAACAATAGCGCTGAATGATGATACCCGTGCAGGCGCAATTGGTGAGACGGACTTCCCTAACGATTTCAATCTGCACGCCCGCCTTGGTAAAGACCTTGCTTCAGTAACAGGTATCATAACCTATACATTTGGAGCGGCGAAAGTGATTCCGAGAGAACTCGAGGATATTACCGGAGACAATTATACTATTCCCCGGCCCGAATTCAACCTGGTTTCACCAGCAGACAGTGCTGAGGTAAATGTTCTTGACGTATCTGAAATCGTTGTTGACTGGCAGTCTCTGAACCCACGGGATTACGACTTTGATACGGTCACATTCGAATGGGTGCTTTATGATGAAGATTTAATTGAATTGGATGCTTTTACGTCAGACAATGATGGATCGGATTCACAAATAACACTCTCGGCTGCTGAAGTTGAGGGCGTACTTGATGTTCTTGGCGTAATGCAGGGCGAAGGCATTACCGTGAACTGGAATGTAAGAGCCATCGATGCCACGGATACAGTGGCTGTTGCATCTGGATTCGATTTCGACACGCGTGAGACGAATACAATTTACCGTGCACTAACTCTTAACCGTGGTGAAGTGACATCCAATGAAGAACTTGGCGGTTTGCCGCGAACATTTGACCTTGAGCAAAACTACCCGAATCCATTTAACCCAACTACACAAATCAATTACGCTGTACCTGAGCAGTCTGATGTCCGGATTGAGGTGTACAATGTGATCGGGCGACGGGTAGCTACACTTGTTGACCGCGAAATGGCACCAGGCAATTACACCGTAAACTTTAATGCGTCGTCGCTGTCAAGTGGTATGTATTTCTATCGTCTGAAAGCAGGAAGTACGCTTCTGACAAAGAAAATGACGCTGATTAAATAAAAGTTTGATTGACCTGACAGCGTCGCCGCGAGCAGCGGTGTCCTGTCAGCGTCAATGATACGATGACATAGTGAACCGGAATAGGAGTCATCCCGCACTTGATGCGGGATCTCCCAACTTTGTTCGAGATATATATCTTGCTAAAGAATTAAATCCTTTCACAAGGAATAGCAGATCGCGGGTCTTCCGAAGGGATTTCTTGGGGGAAAGCCCGCGGTTACCTAAGAATAAAATTATGAACCGACGCTGACAGAAATCCGGAAAGGTACCGGGCATGTACTGCTAAAGCTGCACCTGCGGCTGTCAGGTCTTAGAATTATTTTATTTCCTGAATCGGGGACGGATACTCCCCGATTCTATTCTTTTTTATTTTACTTGACCGGATAGATAAATAAACCTGATGCAAACAACTTTACGTGTTCTGATCCTAACGGCCGCCGCCGCACTTTTGCTGAATTCGTGCGATACATCGCTGGATGGAAATCTTAACGAAAATCAGCCTCCGAATACATCTTTAACGGTGGATAATATTGAGGTTGATGAGGAAAACAGGCTGTCGAGTCGTGTGAATATATCCTGGTGGGGAGATGATCCCGATGGCTATGTGGATGGCTATGAATATGCCATTTCAGATGTATCAGAAGATAACTGGCGTTTCACAACCCGAACAGACAGTGTGTTTATCCTGCCAATATCACCCGGTGAAGATATCGAAAATGTTCTATTCGCCGTTCGGGCTATAGATAATGAGGGCAAAAGAGATCCCGATCCGGCATCGATTGAGTTCCCGCTGAGAAATTCAAAACCGGTAACCGAACTAAATACGCTGGAGCTCCCGCCTGATACCACGTTTTCTATCGCAAGCTTTGGCTGGTCAATATCTGATCCGGACGGACTTCCTACCGTTCAGCGAACAGAAATTGCCATTAATGACAGTATAAATGGCTGGGTTGAAATTCCAATTGAGGCTGAAGATCAGCAGGATCTGTTTATCTCCGTTGATATTAATCAGGATGGGGAAAGTGAGGGAACTGCAGATGTTTATCTCGGCCGAAACTATCGCGAAACAAATATTCAGATCAGCGGATTTCAGTTCGATCAGCTTAATACCGTATATGTACGAACCGTAGATGCTGCACTCGCCGAAAGCGAGATACAGAGTTATGAATGGTATCTTAAGCGGCAGACCTCCAATGTCCTTATCCTTAACGATGACGCAAGTTCATCCAGCAACGAAAATTTAGAGTTCACGCTGTCAAAACTTTCCGGAATCAATATAGCAGCCGACGTAATTGATATTAGCGGGGGTGAGGGATTTGGTTCGAATGGTATTGTACCACTCAGTACATCATTTCCAAGGATAGTTAACCCAACTCTGAACCGCGCATTGGCGCAATGGGATCACATTTACTGGGTGTCTAGTTCACTTCAGCGAAATATAAATTACGCTCCTGAAATATTGGGACTCTTCTTTGACAATGGCGGGACGGTCTTTTTCAATGCACTGTCACGGGTTCAAAGCAGCACGAATCCCTTGCTCAATTTCCTGCCAATTCAGCGATATGTATCAATAGATGCAACAAGGGGAGAAACTGGATACCAGATTCGCGACTCTTACGAGGTGAGGCCTTTAGCTGGTGGCCCGTTAATGACGTATCAAGGAGGTTTAAATAACGGAATTTGGCCTTTTATTCCTTTTAATGGTGAAGATGCACTTTATGAGGCTGAACTTTTAAAGAGAGGTTTTTTCCCCGGTGGCCTTGAAAGATATGATGGCCCAAGTACAATTGCAGCCATTAATCCCGAAGGAAACTTAATCTTCTTTGGTATCCCAATCATTGATTTTAAAGATGATGGGCAGGAAGATAATGTTGAAGCGATGCTTCAGGAGCTACTGATTAACCGACTTGGATTTACGACACAACAGTAAGGATCGGACTATGACATTTTTAAAAACCACTCTATTAGTCACATTAAGTATTCTCGCTTTTGCAACGGCGGCTTATGCGCAAGACCGGGGAACGATTGCCGGCACAATTACAGACTCTGAAACAGATGAAACCATACCCGGTGTGAACGTTATTATCAGGGGCACGACATTTGGTGCGTCCACCGACATCGATGGCGAATATACAATCAGTAACATACGCCCGGGCGATTACACAATAGAAGTTAGTTTTATAGGGTATGAACGAACCATATTTACCGGTATTGAGGTGAATGCGGGTGAAACAACGGAGTTGAATGCAGAAATTTCACCGACCACGTACGAAGCCGAAGATGAAATAATCGTGGTTGGTGAAGCTCCCATTTTTGATGTGGAAAAATCAACATCCAGTTCCGTTATGAGCCGGCAGCAAATTGAAGCGGCTCCCGTCAGGCGAATTGACGACGTGGTTGGTATGCAGGCCGGGGTCATTAAAGATCCAACCGGTATTTATATTAAAGGTGGCCGCGCGTATGAAACAGGGTTTGTAGTTGATGGCGTATCGGCACAGGATCCGCTGGCCGGTACCGGGTTTGGTCTCGATCTCGGCTCGAATGCATTCAGTAGTGTTGAAGTAACAACAGGTGGTGTCGGGGCCGAATATGGTGATGTGACATCGGGTGTGGTATCGGTTCAAACACGGGATGGCTCTGAAGACTATGAGGGTTCCATCAGCCACAAACGCGATAATTTTTTTGAAGATAATAACCGCCAAAGCAATTTCTACACGGATAATTACGAATTAACACTTGGCGGCCCGGAACCCATCACCTCAGAAATTCTTCCGCTTGCTGGTCTTGATATACCCGGAAATCTCTATTTCTACTTTACCGGCCAGATATCATTATCGAACGAATTTACTAAAACATCGGCCGACCAGGTTCAGAGTTCAATCGTAGGGACCAACCGGCTTTCTCCGCGGCAAGACAACCGCTGGAACGGGATGATGAAACTGACTTATCGCATTAAGCCCGGCATGAGGCTTGAAGGAGCCTACCAGCGGTCGCTGACGGTGAATCAGAATACACGGATGCTTCAAATTACGGGAAGCGATGTACAAATCCGGCCGGGATACCAGTTTCCATTTCAGGAAGATCTGGATAACGCAAACACCTACACGCACGACAGCAACCTGTCGTACCTGAAATGGACGCAAACCATAGATCAGTCATCATTTTATGACATCCAGGTCAGCCGGCTGTTCACACGTCTGCGAGCCGATGCCAACGGCCGCGACTGGCGCCCTGAAATTGTGGACGGCGAATTTGATCCGGAAAGTATTCGGACGTTTCCGGCGCAGGAATTTGAGGGTACCGACGGATATACCTACACTCTGCCTGGTTCAGGATTCATCAATAATGGCGGAATAGCAACGCTCTGGCACGATCACTTTGCTGAAGAAATAACGGTTCAGGGTTCATATAACAAGTTTTTTGCCGATCGATCGAACCAGATCACCATCGGTTTTCAATCAAAGTTTAACGATTACCAGTGGATTGATATCACACGGCCGTGGATTGGGGCCCCGATTGAAATTGCTCCCGGTGAATTTTCAGAAACATCTCGTGTAGGTGAACGGTTTGATGCATGGCGTGTGAAACCTAAACGCGGTGCAATTTATGTAAACGATAAGATTCGCTATCGAGGCCTTATAGCCGATATTGGTGCTCGATTTGAATACTGGGCTCCGGGAAAGTATGTGGATGATCTGGTTGATAACCCACAAGCACCGATCCCGGACTTTATTCGTGAAGGGTACAAAGAAGACACCCAAAAGCTGTTTGGTCAGCGATTTAAGTTTCGTGTGTTGCCAAAAATCAGCGTGAGTTTTCCGGTGCGTGAAAACCAGGTCCTGTTCTTCAATTATGGTCACTCATCACGTATTCCCCACCCTTCATATGTGTACACAAGCCTGGACCCGTTCTATCAAAACCAGGCAACATTTGCCGATTTGGGAAATCCGAACCTGAATCCCGAAGTAGACATCTCCTATGAAATTGGTCTCCGATACCAGATTACGCAGGATGATGCGCTGAATGTGACGGCATTCTGGAACGATAAATATGATTTTGTGACGACCCAGCAGATACGTGTTGAGGATCCGACCGGGCGTCCTGTAAACCGTGCATTTCGAGTGAATGGAGATTATGCACGATCACGCGGTTTAGAGGGAACTTATATCAAACGTCTGGGCAACTGGTTCCAGGGGCAGCTCGCAGTTACCTATTCACGTGCCGAAGGATTGAGTTCTACCAACAATGATAACTTGCTTGCCATCAGCGGTCAGCAGAACATCGGCGCAAATGTAGAAACTCCGCTTGCTTGGGACCGTCCGTGGGATGTGAAAGCGAATACCACATTTACCTATGACAGGGCTGAAGGCATGTTTGGTGTGGACGCACTAAATCAGCTCCGCCTGTTTTTATCTGCTGTATGGAGAAGCGGCATACGATACACGCCTTATGAATTCCAGGGATTTACCAGTAACCCGGTGACAGGTGCCAACGACTGGCGTCCCAATTACCAGCAGGTTCAGGATCCTGCGGCACGTTTTAGCGAAGTAGGCCCATCGTGGTTTTACATGGATTTAAATCTTCAAAAGTGGTTTACAATTAGCGATGTGCGAGTCAGTGGTTTTCTTGAAATCACCAACTTATTCAATAATGATAATTCAGCTATTGTAAATCCTGTGACCGGAGAAGCGTATAAAACGGACTATCCCGAATCGCAGGAAGCGTTGATTGCGCTCAGAGATGATCGTTCGTACGATCTTCCAAATACGGCCCGTGATCCAAGATATCAGGATCCGAGAAATGGCGGTATCCCGGCCTACTTAAACCCGGCAAACTTTCTACAGCAGCGACAGATCATGTTTGGCCTGTCCGTGAATTTCTAAACGATTGTTCATGAATAATTTTTCAAAACAGATAACAAAAATAGCGACAGTTCTGATTGTCATTGCATCTGTATCGCTTACGGAATCTATGGCTCAGAGCCTTATTCCCAGTTTTGGCGGTGCGAGATCGGGTACATCAGGATTCCAGTTTACAAAAATTGCCGCTGATGCACGGAGTTCAGGCATGGGCCTTTCAAATGTGGCCGATGCCATGGATGCATCAAGCCTCTACTGGAATCCCGGGCTTGCCGGCCAGATAGATTCGCCGGAACTGATGCTGGGTCACACAGAGTATTTTGCTGATATCTCCATGGAATATATGGCGTATGTTCACCGCGTTCGTTCGTTCACGTTTGGAGCAGCAGTTCAATACCTCAACTCGGGTGAAATGGTTGAGACTACCGAATTTGACCAGTTTGGGACCGGCCGGACATTCAGAACCGTCCATGCAGCCATCGGCCTGACGGCAGCCCATGAAGTTACAGAGCTCTTCAGCTACGGACTCACAGTACGCTACTTAACCGAACGGATTGAGGAAGTTGAAGTAAACACAGGCTCGATTGATTTTGGATTCTTCTACCGAGTGGGTGATACCGGCCTCAGGTTTGCAGTTGGGCTGAATAATTTTGGGTTTGACGGAACACCTTTTGGCTCTACCCGGCGCCTGACGCTGGAGGGTGAACAAACGGAAGATGAGTTTGAAGATGTATCACTGCCTACCCGTTTTATTCTTGGGGCGGCTTATGATGTGTACGAATCAGATAACCTAAAAGCTGTGATTACGGGACAGATTACCAACCCAAGTGATAATGCCGAGCAGCTCAGTGTTGGCGGTGAACTTGGGTATATGGATCAGTTTTTTATAAGAGGCGGATACCAGTTTGGGTTTGAAGAGATTCAGCTGCCGAGTGCAGGGGCTGGAGTAAAGGTGCCATTTGCCGGACGCCTGATTGCTGCTGATTACTCCTTTAGCCCATACGAACGACTCGGGAATCTGCACAGAGTTGCACTGCGAATTTTGTTATAGAATATCATGATTATGATTGGAAGGAAAACCATCGTTATTAGTTTATTTTTGTTGATTGCACTCGGGTTTTACGGGTGTGACAATATTTTTGGGTCAAAAGATAACTCAACTACTGAAGAAATTTTCGAAGAGGGGAGAATTGATCCAACCCTCGAGCAGACCGACGGATACGCTGCCCTCACACCCTTTTGGGGGGATTTCAATGCGCCCACGGATGTGTTTGTAGGGTTTGATGGATTCGTTTACGTAACAGATGCCGAAGGTGTTCACGCTCTTGATCGCGCCGACCTGGCTCCGCGCCGAACGATTGAACTGCCCGGAGCTGTATCTGTGACTCAAGACAGGCTGCTAAACCTTTACGTGACTGCCCGCTATGACACTGTTGTATCAGAGCTTCCTGGTGAACGTGGTGATCAGACCTGGAATTTACCGGCCGTCTATAAAATTAAAAATCTGAATGGTGCAGGCGAGATTACGTATGTTGATACGCTTATTCATCCGTTTGCTGATAACAGCCGAAATACTACGGCACTGGAACAGTTTAGGCTGGACCGTTCGAGGGGCGATAATGATGAGCTTGTTGAATTTACAGGTGTTGGCGTACTCAGAAACAATAATATCTACATTTCAAGGCGCGGTCCCCGAAATAATCTGAATGTTATTGAAGCACCTGACAACACTGTTTTAGAATTTGTTCCGCAACTCGAAAATGGCGAACCAACAGGCAAAATGAACAACAGTAACCAGTTCCAGGCACTGAATCCCGGAACACCGTCGCTGACAAGCGCTATTAACCTGAGTGATATCACAACATTTGTGAATCCACCACAACGGGATGTCTTTCCGGAAAACAAGAATTTCCTGATGTCACAAGGTGCATCCAATCAGAGTATTGCATTTCGGGTATTGCAGGTTAATGTTGTTGAAACACCCAGTGGAACTGAATTCCAGCCAAATCAAAGCTTCCTGGAGCGGGATACCTCAAGGACTGATGGGTTTTTGTATGAAGAGGGAAAGTTTGAAGACCCTGCAGGCCTTGCCGTAGCAGGTGATCAAACAGGGTATATTTTTGTTGTAGACAAAGCTCAGCACAGACTATACCAGTTTAAGCCGAATGGGCAGGAAGGAATAGATCCCCCGCCGGCTGCCGTTGATAGAAGCCGTAACCTCATCGTCTCGTTTGGAAGTTTGGGCAACGGTCCGCGCCAATTCAACTCTCCCAGTGGCGTGGCCTACTATGATGAAATATTATATGTAGCAGACACCGGTAACAACCGGATTGCACGTTACAAGCTTACGACCGATTTCGAGTAAGCCGCGCTAAGAACATTTGATGATATTCTAAAACCCAATCGTTATCAACGGTTGGGGTTTTTTGTTGATAGTGTTGATTATATGTTAATCCCTGAAAATTCTCTTGCGGCCGGGTAATGGAAAGTTTAGAACTGTTTTAGTACATTCTTGAAATAATCTTCAGAATAAGCTTTCAGTCATGAGATTCTATTTTACTGTTTTCTTTGTGGTCTTCATATACCTGGCTGGCTGCTCGCCGGTTGACAAACTTCAAAAATATAAAGAAGGAGAAAGCGCCTGTACAGCAACTCTTGAAGGTCATTTGTTTGAAACGGATAAATGGATTGGCGATGCCCCTCTGCTTGTTGAGCGATCCGTTGGGCGTAATTTTGAATACAGAAAAGGGAGAATTCTTGAGCTTTCCGAAGAGGGCGTTATGTTTGATGAAGACCGCAGGAGTATGGCAAATAATCCGGAACCTGAGTTTTACAAGTATGATGATTTACACAGCCTGATTGACTCAACAGGCACGGTGATTCAAGGAGAATATCCCGATTCAAGGCTACGTACGGATTACTATGAGTTTTATCTAAGCGAGATCGGTTCAGGCAATGATCCGGTTATGTTCAGGATTGAACCTGACAAGCCATTCCGCTACTGCATTGATTCCGGTGAATATGGCCTTCAAACTGTGGTTTGGAGGAGACAGGACGGGACCTCAGATATCTCATCACCGTTTTATATGCCGGGGCATTCAATCGTAGTTGAAAAGGGCATGGCAAATTACATTGGCAACATCTACGTAAACCATTCAGAGCAGCATGAGTTTGCCAATCACTATAAATTCCATATGGAAGCACATGAACGGCCAAACAGTGGATTTTATATTTATGGTCAGGGTAGTAACGCATTGTTTCTTGGAATTGCCAGCACTATATTTTCTGAGTTAATGAGAGAGCGGGGCATAGTTTCAGTCCTTGACGTACAGATTGTTGATGACCTGGGTTATGAATCAACCACAGGGTATCCCGTCAGGTTTACTGAGTTGTATTGAGCCACCTTTCTAGTTCTCTCCTCCCTGCATCGAAATGTACTCCGCCTGTAGGCGATAGGCGTTAGATCTACATCGAATATCAAATATCGGAAATCACAAATCATTAAATCATAGAGAGCAGCCATTCACGCCGGATGCCACAGGACCCACCTCTGCGAAATCGCTGGACGCGATTGTCGCTGTCCCCTTCGCCGAATGGGAGTAATTCAGATCAAAAATACGCACATCGAAACACTTACAAATCGTTAAATCATGGGAGAAATAAAATACATCGCATGTTTGGACGGGGCAGAGGTATAAGCGCTCACTTAAAAATGATGAACAATATAATTATTGTTTCAATGTGTCTGGGACTGCCCAAAAGGAGCGCGGTATTGCGAAAAGTTATCCATAACGTCATCCCGGATCCGAGATCTTCTGATTTCAATGAATGGATATCCCGTCCCTCTGCTTCGGAATGACGCTCTTATTGGACAGTCTAATTCTGCGAAGTTTCTCAACTATCATTACAGTAAGCACTTATGGAGGGAGGCGTTAGATCTACATCGAATATCGAATATCGGAAATCACAAATCTTTAAATTATAGAGAGCAGCCATTCACGCCGGATGCCGCGGGACCCACCCCTGCGAAATCGCTGGACGCGATTGTCGCTGTCCCCTTCGCCGAATGGGAGTAATTCAGATCAAAAATACGCACATCGAAACACTTACAAATCGTTAAATCATGGGAGAAATAAAATACATCGCATGTTTGGACGGGGCAGAGGTATAAGCGCTCACTTAAAAATGATGAACAATGTAATTATTGTTTCAATGTGTCTGGGACTGCCCAAAAAGAGCGCGGTATTGCGAAAAGTTATCCATGACGTCATTCCGGACCCGAGACCTCCTGATTTTAATGACTATATATCCCGTCCCTCTACTTCGGAATGAGCTCTTATTGGACAGTCTAATTCTGCGAAGTTTCTCAACTATCATTACAGTTAGCACTTATGGAGAGAGGCGTTAGATCTACATCGAATATCAAATATCGGAAATCACAAATCATTAAATCATAGAGAGCAGCCATTCACGCCGGATGCCGCGGGACCCACCCCTGCGAAATCGCTGGGCGCGATTGTCGCTGTCCCCTTCGCCGAATGGGAGAAATAAAATACCTCGCATATTGGGTCGAGGCAGAAGTGGGGGCCGAAGATTCTCACAACATCCGAAATGAAATAGTATCTTAAGATGTTTTCGGGCCGTGTGCGTATCTTGTGCATGATTCAACATCAAACAGAACTATTTTGATAAAAACAGATATCCTGGTTATCGGTTCCGGTATTGCCGGTTTAAGTTTTGCCGTGAAAATGGCTCTCTCCAAACCTGAAAAATCAATTACCATCATTACAAAAGATGTGCTCATCGAAAGTAACACCAAGTATGCGCAGGGCGGTATTGCGGTGGTAACCGATTTTCTGAATGATGATTTTGAAAAGCATCGCCAGGACACACTCATTGCGGGTGATGGACTGTGCGATGAGGAAGTGGTGAAGATTGTGGTAGAAGAAGGACCGGAACGCCTGCGTGAAATTGTGGATATGGGTGTCAGGTTCGATAAAGATCCGGATGGTGAGTACCAGCTTGGAGTTGAAGGTGCACATTCGGCGAAGCGGATCCTGCATCACAGGGATATGACCGGCTATGAAATTCAGCGATCACTCGTCAAGAAAATCAGGACGCTTGATAATGTAGAGATCCTGGAGCACCATTTTGCGGTTGACCTGATCACACAGCATCATTTTGGTGAAAAAGTAACCCGCAGACGGAAAGACACAAAATGTTTTGGCGTGTACGTGATGAACCTGAAAAATAACCAGGTGATGAAAATCTCGGCGGGTGCTACCATTCTTGCATCAGGCGGGGCCGGGCAGGTTTATGACCTCACAACCAATCCACAGGTTGCCACCGGCGACGGGGTGGCGATGGCATACCGAGCCAAAGCAGAAGTGAGCCACATGCAGTTTATCCAGTTTCACCCTACAGCGCTTTACGGCAGCAAAGGGGATCGTGCCTTTCTGATTTCAGAGGCGGTCCGGGGCTTCGGGGCAATTCTGAAAACCGGCGACAGCAAACCGTTTATGAAAAAGTATGATGAACGCGGATCACTGGCATCACGGGATATTGTGGCGCGTGCCATAGATACCGAAATGAAAGCCCGCGGAAAGGAGCATGTCTATCTCGATTGTCGCGATCTGGATATGGAAGAGTTTAAATCACACTTTCCTACGATTTACGATACATGCAACGAGTATGGTATTGATGTTGCTGAAGACATGATTCCCGTAGCTCCCGCCGCTCACTATATGTGTGGCGGGGTTGAATCCGACGAGTGGGGCAGAAGCACAATCAGCCGGTTGTATTGCTGCGGCGAAGTGGCACAGACCGGACTGCACGGAGCAAACCGCCTTGCATCGAACTCGCTGCTTGAGGCACTGGTGTTTGCCGATCGATGTTTTAAAGATATTATTAAAAACCTGGACATTTACGAGCCTCTGCCTGACTTGCCCGACTGGAAAACCGAAGGCACCACCGCCCCTAAAGAGTGGGTGCTGATCAATCATAACCAAAAAGAAGTTAAGCGGCTGATGAATAACTACATCGGAATTGTTCGCTCAAACGAACGTCTGAAGAGGGCTGAAAAGCGCCTTAAGGTTATTTATGAAGAGACTGAAGAGCTCTACAGAACGACTACGCTGTCTCCGCAGCTTGGTGAATTACGCAATATGATCAACGTATCCTGGCTGATTATACGACAGTCGATGGAGCAGAAAGAGAATCGTGGCACGTTTTATAATATTGATTTAACCCACCACTCTCGCTCTCCTCTCCCTCCGTCGTAAACCACTCCGCATGGAGGGGAGAGGCGTTAGTTCGAAAATCAAAAATCGGAAATCTTACAAATCGTTAAATCAGGGAGAATTCGATGGTTGCCTTGTAGAATGATCTTGGATGTATAGCCATAACGATTTTTGATTTTACGATTTTGTTTGGGATGGGTGTTGTATTGATAGAGCATTGGAATAAAGTAAATTGGACTGGTATAGACAAGACGTTTAAAATTGTAAATGTGCTATTCGATGAACCCGGCGAACCCACCCCTCTGTGTCTCCCCTCCCTACCGCGCAACTGCACGCGCCATGGATGGGAGAGGCGTTAGATCGGAAATCAAAAATCGGAAATCGTACAATTCTTTAAATCAGTGTATCTCACTGGTCCGCCACAGAAATAGTCACAGTCAGTGGTTCGGAACCGCCGAGAGATTTTACGAATAAAGTGGCCTCGGAACTGCCGGTACTGCTGCTATTCCGGGTTATTTCTATCGGAATTTGATGTCCGGGAGTTAGTACGAATGGCGTTTTCATCGGTAAATTAATAGTAAAATCGCTTGTATTATCTAATTGAATGTACTCGATTAAACTGGCCTGATTCCCGTTTTGGCTGCTGAGTGTGAGTTCTTGACTGCCAGAACTATTTTCAGAAAAAACGATCTTTTCGGATGTAATAGTGAGTTCGGCTTTTGTAAGCGGATTATCAGGAATATCGGGGTTTTCTTCAGACGAGAAAATTTCAAATGACGTTAGTTCGGGGCCCCCACCGCGATCACCGCTACCTGCGCCGGTAACGATCATATTATCGAAATAGATGGCCTGGGTACCATGACGCCCACGCTGTAAAGAGGGCAGGGATTCCCATGTTTCAGTCGACAAATCCAGAATCTCCACTTCGTTGTGTGCAGTTTGCTGAATTCCGCTTTCACCACCAATAATCAAAACATGTCCGTTGTGAACAGCTGCCGCAATACCAGCCCGTTCTGTTGGAATATCACCTTCGGGTGATGAGAGTTCAGTCCATTCTCCGGTTTCAAAATCATAGACATTTGTCTGCTTAACCGTTGTTTCAAATCCACCTCCTTCATATCCTGAACGACGTCCGCCTGCTACGACTAATTTGTTATCTGCGACTGCTGCGTGAAGATGATCACGTGCTCTTGGAGCGTTTGGAAGTTTTCTCCACTCGTTTGTTTTAGGATTAAATTCATCGAACCAGTTTACCCAGCCGGATGTATGACCGTTAATGATGCCGCACACCAGATAAATCTTGTCGTTATATACAACCGCTCCGGCTCCTCCTCTTCTCCGTTCGGCTGGAATTTCCGGCCCGATGGCCCATTCATCCAGAACAGGATCATAAATAAGAATATGCGAAAGCGATGTTTCATATGGCCAGCCGCCGGTCATTGCTCCAACTACGTATACAAGACCATCTAATTCCACCACCTGGATATGATGAATTTCAAATGGTGGTTGAGTGCCTTCCGTCCACTCTTTTGCTTGGGTATCGTAGATATCAATCGCTTTCAATCCTCGGCCGCCTATCAGAATAATTTTATTGCCGGCTTTTACAAGGGCATTTTCATGACGCTCGGTTGCATTTCCTTCAGCTTCAAGCGGATGCCAGTTATAGGTTTGTGCATTTAACTCATGGGTGAATGTGAGTATAAAAACGAAAATGAGTGGCAGAGAGATAAATAAAAATTTCCGGGACATAAGTATATGGGTCAATGGTGTTTATCAGAGTATAGTCATTTAAAAGAGCAGCTTAAAATCTGGGTCGATTTTAAAATTGAGGTTCTACCGGAAAGTTTGTGGGTTGATGGCAAATATGTGAATAATTGCTAAGAACATGTTCAAAATTTCCCCATAATATCGGCTATTGCTTTTCAAGATCCTTCTCTTCGCCATCAACTACAATGGCTCGATCAGGATGACACGCTCGTTGGTTCGTGCGGGGGCGGCGTGAGCACATTCGTCATTTTCAATATCGCATTGTCATCACGCCGCCCGACATCCCCTGCCGAATCATTGTCATTCTGAATAAAACGGTGGTTTTCCGTTTTATGAAGAATCTGTAAAAGCAACATATTTTGTTCTATCAGATACTTGGGTTATCCTTCTGAATAACTCATTTAGTCTATTGAAACTGTGCTTCGGATTATTTCATGTACCCACAAACTTTTCGGTAGAACCAAAATTGAGTTAACAAGTATCTGATATAAATGAAGACTAAGGTAATTCTCTCCCAATAATTTAACTGGCAATGAAGATCACAATTTTACATGTTCCAGGTGAGATTTCAGCACATCGGCCAGCACCTCTGCGGCTTTATTGACCTCATCGGCGGTGGTGGCCGGGTCGAAGGAGATGCGTATGAATTGTTTGGCTTCTTCCGGTTCATATCCCATAGCCAGCATAGTGGCAGAGGGTTGTTGTTCGTTTATCTGGCAGGCGCTTCCTGTAGAGATGCCGACACCTTTTTGGCTGCACTGCAGCATCGCAAACTGGCCTTCCATGCCCTGTACCCTTAAACCGCAAATATAGGGCGAGGATTGTTCAGGGTCTCCTTCAAACCGGGCGGCATCACCACAGTGGCTGCGCAGCTGTGTGATGAACCGCTGCTTCAACCTATGCACATGTTCTAAGTTTTCTTCGCGCTGCTGATCAAGTTCCCGAGCGGCAGCTGCAAATGATACAACAGCAGGCACATCCACCGTACCAGGGCGAAACCCATGCTCCTGGTTAGTCTCCGGAATAAATGGAGTCCACCGAACCCGGGGATGAATGTAAGCGGCTCCGAGACCTTTGGGCCCATGAATTTTATGGGCGGAAAGACTGATGGCATCAAGTCCCCATTCTGCGGGTGACACACCGAGCTTACAAAAACTTTGTACGCAGTCGCTGTGAAATGCAGCGGGGTGGTTGCAAAGACGCTCTCCGATTTCCGACAGAGGGTTGATCGCTCCGGTCTCGGAATTTACGTGCTGAACAGATACAAGCACCGTGTCAGGGCGAATTTCATTCTCCAGTTCATCCATGTTGATGACACCGTTGCCGGTACTCGAAATAAACGAAACTTCAAACCCATGATGCTCTTTCAGCCAATTGAAGCTGTTTCTTATACAGCTGTGCTCGGCCCGTGAAGTAATAATGTGCCTGCCCTTTTCACGGTTTGCCATCACGAGGCCGTAAATTGCCAGGAATGCGGCTTCACTGCCGCTGCCGGTGAAATGGAGTCCGGTTGGCGAAACACCAATAATAGAAGCCAGCAGTTTTCGTGACCCTTCCAGCGCACCTGAAGCGTTTGACCCCTCATCATGCAGGCTGTTGGAATTCGCAAAAAATTTCTCTGCAGCTAGTTGGTAGGCGTCGATAGCGGTGGAACTCATCGGGGTGGTAGCGGCGTAATCAAGATAGATCATCAGTAGAGTTGAAATTAATCTAAAGTGGTTTAATTTCCCGACCCTCTGGGTTGGAAAGATAAAAGTCCCCCTTTGAAGGGGGAAGCGAACGGAGTGAGCTGGGGGATGACTTTCTGAGACTTAAAATTGACCATGGGTTGATTCTAAAGTATAAATGATCATCCCCCATTGCCCCCTTCGAAGGGGGACACTCCAAAATAAGCTTTGTATTTGTCAAAAAGTTATGTGTTAATTGGAAATAAAAGAGCGATCGACAGAATGTGTCAGGCCAAGTGTTGCCGATATTAAAATCAGGTAAAATTTACGTAACTTTAGTATCAATCTCATTTAACAACATGCATGAAGCATCGCTTTGATTACTCATAACAACAGTAGTTTTAATCCGCCCATTCTCTCTCTGAAACAAACTCTTCAGTCAGGTTTTGAAGAGGATTTTGGCTTTGGTGATATCAGCAGCACTATTTTGCCGGATAAGCTCATCAAAGGTGAATTTATAGCGAAAGCGGACGGGGTGATCTCTGGTGTTGATTCGATCCTGCTGGGATATCAGATCCTCGATGAAACTGTGGAAGTACAGCACATGGTGCATGATGGTGATCATGTTGAACAGGGAGACTGTATCGCAAGGGTCGATGGATCGGTCCGCGCACTGCTGACCAGTGAGAGAGTGATTCTAAATATTTTGCAGCATCTCAGTGGAATTGCTACAAAAACGTCTCTTGCAGTAAAAGAATTAGAGGGCAGCAGAACCCGTGTGTGCGATACACGTAAAACATTGCCGGGTTTACGTGCTCTTCAAAAATATGCCGTACGTTGTGGGGGTGGATTCAATCACCGGATGCGGTTGGATGACGGGGTGATGATTAAAGATAATCATATTGCGGCGGCTGGATCGATCTCGAAAGCGGTTGAACTGGCCCGAAAACAGGCTGGATTAATGGTGAAAGTTGAAGTGGAGTGTGAAACGGAGGCCCAGGTAATGGAAGCGATTGATTCAGGCGCAGATATCATTATGCTGGACAACCAAACGCCGGAATCGGCGAAGAAACTTACCGCGCTAATACCGGATCGTATAATCATAGAGCTGAGTGGCGGAATGACCTCCGAAACCATTGGAAAATTTAAGAATTGCGGTGCGCACTATATCTCCATCGGATCTGTTACACATTCCGTATCCGCTCTTGATATTAGCTTTATGCTTAGCGGGACGATAAAGAATGTGAATGGATGAACTAAATAATATTATATGAGTTACTCTCCCCTAACAAGGGGAGATTGAGAGGGGTGTTCATTGCCCTTGGAAAATTCGTGTGTACATCCCCCTCAGTCCCCCTTTTCTAAGGGGGAGTTGACCACTCAAAGATTCAATTAAATTCGTAAAAAGATACTTATCAATAACTCTATCAAACCACAATGGAAGCTCTTGACTTCTTAGAAAAAGAACAAACATTTACTCTGCCCGAACGCTACAGCATTCTTTCTGAAGAAGAGATGCGGGCGCGGATAATCGAGATCAAAGAAGCATTTGGCGACCGGCTGTTTATGCCGGGCCATCACTATCAAAAAGATGAGGTGATTGATTTTGCCGACGCCCGGGGCGATTCGCTAAAGCTGGCTCGGATCTGTACCGCCATGGATGAGGCGGAATTTATCGTGTTTTGCGGTGTTCATTTCATGGCCGAAACAGCAGATATGCTCACGTCCGACCATCAAAAGGTAATTTTGCCCGATATGCGTGCCGGCTGCTCCATGGCGGATATGGCGGATATCGATCAAACCGAACAGGGCTGGCAGACGATGCAGGACACATTCGGGGATACGATTTTGCCTCTCACTTATGTAAACTCCACCGCTGCAATTAAATCATTTGTAGGCAAAAATGGTGGTGCCACGGTTACATCATCCAACGCAAAAAAAATGCTGGAGTGGGCGTTTACCCAAAAAGAGCGGATTCTATTTCTGCCCGATCAGCACCTGGGCCGAAACACGGCATTCGATCTCGGTCTTTCGCTCGATGAGATGGCGGTCTGGGATCCAATAGGCCACCGGTTTGAATTTGAAGGAGAAGATCTTCAGGATGTAAAAGTAATCCTGTGGAAAGGTCACTGCTCAGTTCATGAGAAATTCAACATCAAGCATATCGAAAACCTGAAAAAGAAAGATCCGGAGATAACGGTGCTGGTCCACCCGGAATGTACGTATGATGTGGTTCAGGCGTCTGATATGGACGGCTCCACGTCGTTTATCATCGATACGATTGAGAATGCCCCGGCCGGCAGTAAATGGGCCATCGGTACAGAGATGAACCTGGTGAACCGGCTGATCAAAGAGAATCCCGATAAAGAGATTGTGTCGCTGAATCCATTCCTTTGCCCCTGCCTTACCATGAACCGTATCGACCTTCCGCACCTTCTGTGGTCTCTCGAAATGCTGGAGAAAGGCGAGGTAGTGAACCAAATAAAGGTGCCGGAGGAGATCCGCGAACACGCGGTGCTGGCCCTGAACCGGATGCTGGAACGGTCATGACCCCCGGCTGAATGCTGCAGTTGCCATCTGTCGGGTAGGTTGCCAGTCAAACATGGCATCATGTCTCGAGAGGAACCTGAACTCAGTTGCCTAATCAAATTTAGGGATGGCTTTACACGTCTCGATGGCAATAGACATGCCATGTTTTTGAGAAGCCGTTGGATTAGTGATTACGAGTTACTTTCGAGTCACACCCGCTCGTCAGCCCGCCCCGTGAGGGACTCCTTCGGAGCGGAAGCAGTGTGCAGACGAGGTCCCCGGCTGACGGCTGTTGTTGCCGTCTGTCGGGTAGATTAAGGTCCATTGGTTTGATGAGGGAGATCTCCTGAACTAGGTTTCAAGCCATATCTACTCGTCAGCCTGCAGAAGCAGCGTGCAGACGAGTAAGTTCCCAGCCAAACATGGCATGTCTCGAGGTGGATCTGAACTAAGTTGCCTAAACAAATTTTATGACTGTATCCATGCCTCTCGATGCCAATAGACATGCCATATTTATGAAAAACCGCTGGTATGATGAGGAATCCCGCAGATCGATTCCGTGAATTCTAGCACAGGAATTTTAGAGTGACTGAAGAAAAATCACCGTGAATTTGTGAATAATTGTCTGAATGTTCAGCATAACTTCTTGCGCATAATTGGGTTGCGCTTAATCAATATCCAATAGACTTAGCTGCCAAGAGAAATTAAAGATTGGCATGGATAATTTTTAGTTAATATTGGCCTGTTATTTTGGGGACTTCAATTGAAGAAAACAAAATGTTTATAACCCCAAACTAAATTTGTGCTATGTTTCGAAGACTACTTATCTATCTGATCCCATTATTCTTTTTGCCTGTCCTCGGTTTGGCACAGGGCGTAACCTCATCCTCAATGAAAGGTACGGTGACAGACACCAATGGAGAACCGCTGCCAGGTGCAAGTGTCCAGGTAACTCACACACCATCCGGTAGCCAGTACGGTAATGCCACAGACCCGAATGGGAACTTTACGATTCGCAATATGCGTGTGGGCGGCCCATATGCGGTAAGGATTACCTTTATAGGTTATGCCCCTTTTGAAAGAGAGGATATTTTTCTTGAATTGGGTGAGACATACACACTTAACGTAGAGATGGCGGAAGATGCTGCAGAACTTGGTGAAGTTCAGGTGGTAGCTTCCGGCGATGTGTTTGACCGCAGAAAAACCGGCGTTGGCCGAAATGTTCGTCAGCAGGAAATAGACGCTGCACCTACGGTAGGCCGTGATCTTGCAGATTTTACGCGTTTAACTCCCCAGGCCTTTGTTGGAAATGATGACGATGATGGCCCTTCGATCTCCATAGCAGGACAAAACAACCGCTACAATTCTATCTTTATTGATGGTGCTGTTAGTAACGATGTTTTCGGTTTGTCAGCACAGGGAACGAACGGGGGACAGACAGGATCCACGCCGATCAGTATGGATGCGATTGAACAATTTCAGATCAATCTCTCGCCATACAGTGTAACACAGGGTGGATTTACCGGCGGAGCGATTAACGCGATTACTCGAAGCGGAACCAACCAGTATGAAGGTTCAATCTACTACTTCAATCGGAATGAAGGACTGGCGGGTAAAACACCCAGTGCAATTATCGATGGCTTTGAAAATCTAGACGACAGCGACAGGGAACGTCTGCCTGAGTTCTCCAATAATCGTTACGGTCTCCGTCTTGGAGGGCCCATCGTAAAGAATAAACTATTTTTCTTTGCTAATATTGAACTTCTCCGGTCGGAAACACCACAGCCGTTTGTAGGAACCTATGCAGGACAGGCCGGGATTGACGGTGCAGAAGATCTGCGCCAATTTTTGGTTAACCAGGTAAACTATGATCCGGGTACGTTTGGCGATAAGAATTCACAGCTGGATGATGAAAAAGTACTCCTCAAAATTGACTGGAATATCAGCAAGGATCATAAGCTTGTTGCTCGTCACAGCTACTCAAATGCAGAAAATACGGATGCGTTTCGAAGTACAAATAGAAGCCTGAATTACGCTGGTCGCAACGAAGTATTTCCCAGTACAACCAACTCTTCCTCTGTTGAACTTCGCAGTACGTTTGGCAATAACTATGCAAATAAGTTGCTCTTCGGATACACGAGAGTTCGTGATGACCGGAATGTAAACGGAGAGCGGTTTCCGACGGTGAATATTGAAGACGGCGATGGTGATATCTTTCTCGGTAATGAACCTTTCTCAACGGCTAATATCTTAGAGCAGGATATATTCTCGATTACGAATGATTTCAACATTTTCGCGGGAGACCATACACTTACGATTGGAACGCACAATGAGTTCTATGACATTGCAAACCTTTTTATTCCGTTTAATTTCGGCTGGTACTTTTTTGAAGACAGGAATGGAGACGGTTCAGGTGTTGATGAATTCAAGGATGCCGTTCGCGCCGTGAATGATCCGAATATTGAGCCGCCACTATCTTTCGTACTGCGAGGTTTTTCATTAGTAGGTGACGAATCTAATGTTGGGGATAATTCCGAGAATATCGGGGCATTTAAAGCGTTTCAGTTTGGACTGTATGTAGAAGATGAATGGCAGGTGAACCCAAACCTGCGTGTGTCAAGCGGTCTTCGATTTGATGTTCCCGGTCTTGCCACAAGCCCCCGTTTTGCTCCTGATGTGTTTGAAACCACAATTCCTGATCTCGAACAGTTTTACGATTTGAAAGGAGCCAAGCCAGGTGAACCGCCATCAGCTCAGCTTTATATCTCCCCACGCGTTGGTTTCAACTGGGATGTTTTTGACAACGAGCAAACCCAGGTACGGGGCGGTTCCGGATTATTTTTAGGACGTGTGCCGTTTGTATGGCCCGGTGGAATGTATCTGAATAATGGTGCAAACACCGGAATCCTTTCACAGTTTGGGAGAAATGAATTTCGGCCTGACCCGCAGAACGGTCTTACACTAGAAGATTACGGAAGATCTGAGGATGAGCTTATTCCAAGCGGTCGCCTGGAAATCTTTGAAGAAGATTTTAAATATCCACGCGTGTGGAGGTCAAGCCTTGGCGTTGATCAAGTACTGCCGTATGGTATAGTTGGGTCACTCGAAGCGCAGTTCACTAAGAATGTGAGCAATATCAACATTACAAATATAAACCTGCGTCCCGCAAATGAAACCTTAGATGGGCCAGATAATCGTCCTGTCTATGCGTATGGATTTGATGATAATGAAGTTGTCGATAACAGTGCTACTTTGATTGACGACCGATATCAAAATATTCACCGCGTAGGTAATACCAGCAAAGGCTACAGTTTTGATATATCAACAACTTTGCGCAAGCAGTTCGGTCAGTCGCTTATTACAAGCGTTTCTTATACGTATGGGGACTCATATGCCCTGAACGACGGTACATCTTCTCAACTGAATTCCATCTGGGAAGGGATTGAAAACGTGAATGGATCCAATAACCTGGAAGTTTCCCGGTCGGACTTTTCGCTGGGCCACAGGTTGATCAGTTCTATAAACTACAGGAAAGAGTTCCTTGGCAACCTTGCCACATCCGTGTCGCTCTTTATGGAAGCCAGCTCAGGCCGTCCGTTTTCCTACGCCATTGCAAGCAGTGACGATATGATAGGCGAAAATGGAGGTAGTACAGCACTTTTTTATGTGCCAAACGACGCCTCTGAACTTGCGTTTACAGGTACTCCCGCCGAGCAGCAGGCGAAAGCTGAAGAGCTGGATCGTTATATCAGCAGCAGTGACTATTTGGACGGCCGCAGAGGTAAGTATGCAGAACGAAATGGAAGCCGCACTCCGATGGAGTTTGTGATTGACTTAAAAATACGTCAGGAGTTGTTCGCAGACGTATTCAATCGTCGCCAAAAAGTTGAACTCACGCTTGACTTTTTTAACCTTACCAACCTGCTTGGTGAAATATTTGATGCTAACTGGGGTAAACGATCCGATTTCGGTACGAGAAGATCACTGGTGCGGTTTGAACGGTTCCGTAATCCCGAAGCCGGAGATTTGACGCCGGTTTATGATGTGATCATACCAGACGGTGTGGAAACAGAAGAGGATTATTTTGACCAGAATCTGCAGGATTCAAGCACCTACAGTTCACGCTGGCTGGCACAGGTTGGAGTTCGGTATAGTTTCTAATCCACACAATTTAATCTGACCTTTCAAAAGGGAGGTGCTCGTTCGGGCATCTCCTTTTTTTTATTGATATAGATTTTGAAATCTAAACAACCTGGTTCGTAATGATCATTTTGCTATGAAAATCTCACGATTTGTTATCCCCATACTCATTCCATTAGTCAGCCTTGTATTTTTTTCTGGCTGTCAACCGGCTGAGAAGTCCCCATCAACAGAAAAAGTACTCCTCATTTCCATTGATGGATTCCGTCATGATTACCGGCAAATGTATCACACGCCAAACCTGGACCAGTTTGCGGATGAGGGCTCACAGGCTGAGTTCCTGATCCCTGTTTTCCCGACGAAAACCTTTCCGAATCACTACTCGATTGCAACGGGCCTGTATACGGAGAATACGGGCCTTGTGTCGAACAACATGTATGATCCGGAGTTCGATGCCTATTACAGCCTTGCGGACAGGGAAGCCGTACAGGATGCGCGCTGGTATGAAGGTGAGCCGATCTGGTTGACGGCAGAAAAACAGGAAATTCCGGCGGCACCTCTTTTCTGGCCGGGATCGGAAGCTCCGATTGGCGGAAAGTATGCGAGCTATTGGAGTCCGTATGATGAAGATCTTCCCTACAAGGCACGGGTAGATTCTGTGATTCACTGGCTGCAGATGGAAGGCGAGACCGCCCCCGGTTTTATGACGCTCTATTTCAGCAAGGTGGATACATACGGCCATTGGTATGGGCCTGATTCAGATTCTGTTGCTGTGGCCCTGAAGGAAGTGGATGAGCATCTGGGGTATCTTATTGAGGAGTTGAATCGGATTGGCAAACAAGATATACTCAATATTCTTATCGTCTCTGATCACGGGATGATGGAGGTATCAGAAGAAAGGGTGATTCTGCTGGATGAGTTGATTGACCTCAGAGATGTTGAAATAACAGACTGGGCTCCGGTGGCCGCCATCCGGCCGAAGCCGGGAGAGAAGGAGTACGTATTCGGAAAGCTGAAGGCATCAGAGAAAAATTACACGGTGTACCTTAAAGATGATCTGCCGGATCGTTACGGCTACAAGAATCACCGGCGGGTGTCGGACATTGTGTTGATTGCAGATCCCGGATACACGATTACATCACATAAACGGCTGATTAGTGCAGATATCTCCGGGGGAACCCACGGTTACGACAACCGGGAGCCTGAGATGCGCGGGATCTTTATGGCACGCGGGCCTTCAATAAAACGAGATCAGAAGATCGGGCCCGTTCAGAATATTCATCTCTATGAGCTAATGTCACACCTGCTAAATATTGAACCGGCATTTAACGACGGTTCTCTGGATTCTTTAAGGCAGATATTAAAATGATGCCGGCTGTTTAGTTTGCTCTGTTGTCTGTTACTATTTTGAATTGACTTTGTAACCTGTTTTTGATTAGCATTTTATTTCAAAGTTTAAAATAAAGGTCTCTCATCGAGAGGCTGTAAGAAGATTGATTTCCAAATAAATGCTGCCCAATTAAACAAGATTAAGGTTTCCATTATATTCAAAACTTCATCTTCCTGAATCATATGCCACTCTTCCCAAAGTGACCCAATTGGGCCTGTTGGATCAAAAGCGGATTGTCAGAGAAGGGGGAGCTTCCGAAAGAGTTTATCAGCGTGATTATTTCAAGAGCGCGAATTACTATTTATGAATACTCTCCAAAGTTCTTCAATATGAGAGCTTTTATATATTCCCTTTAGGAAAGGGGGCTCCTTCATCTTTAATTTTATAACCAAACTAATGTTTGGGGCATATCCCTAACTCGGTGTATTTGGTTTTAAGGCAAAGAATTAAAAAAAGCCGAATAACAATTACTTTAGAAATTTGATCGAATTTTAAAGATGCTTTTCAAGTTATAGCTATATAGATGTGCTGCAATCATGAGTGAGTATCGCAAAGGTCTCTAAAAGCCATCCATCGTCTCTTAAGAGAGGAGACGTTTTGATGGAGATGTCTTTGTCAGAATTAATAAGCTTCTACTCTTTTGGCACATCATTAAATAGATCGATCGATTCTCAAGTTCAACAAAAAAGCCAATACTATGACACGTCAAATACTATTGATACTAATTCTCATGCTACTGCCGATTTTAGCTTTCGCACAAGGTACTACAACCGGGTCGATTGAAGGGCAGATTACAGATGTAATGGGTGAACCATTACCAGGGGCTAATGTGGTTGCCGTTCATATGCCTACCGGATCGGAATATGGAACTTCCACCCGTGTAGATGGACGCTACACACTCAGAAACGTGCGTGTTGGCGGACCGTACGAAGTGCGCGTTTCTTTCATCGGGTTCAATCCGCAAATTAAAGAGATAGGCCGGATTGAATTGGGCGAGCGTGTAACAAGAAATTTTGAATTGGAGGAGGGATCGCTTGAGCTCGGTGAAATATCTGTCACTGCAGTAGCGGATCAAACTTTCAATGCCGACAGAACAGGCGCCCGCACTAATATTTCAAGCCAGGAGATTTCAAGAACTCCGACGATTTCCAGATCTCTGGGAGACTTTACTCGTTTAACTCCGCAGGCTACCGGCGGTAATAGTTTTGGCGGGGCAAACGACCGTTACAACAACATCCTTGTTGATGGTGCTACGCTGAACGATGTGTTTGGTCTCGGTGATGCAACTCCCGGATCGCAGGCTGGTGTATCCTCACCCTTGAGTATCGATGCGATAGCGGAATTTAATGTTGACATCGCCCCTTTTGAGGTGACCAACAATGGTTTCACCGGAGGACAGGTTAATGCAATTACCAAGAGTGGTACCAATAACTACACCGGTTCAGTTTATTTCCAGACCAGAAATCAGAATTTGATAGGAAACTATGTAATTGATGATGAAACGTCGAGCGACTTTCCTGATTTTACCGAGCGCTACATCGGGTTGAATGTTGGCGGGCCGATTGTTCAGGATAAATTATTTTTCTTTGTGAATGCTGAATTCAAGCGTGAAACAGCACCAATTACGACTGGCATTGCAGGTAGCGGTGCTGCAAATATATTCAACGTCGCTCCTTCAACGTTCAATGAAATTCAAGATGTATTTATAAATCAGTACAGTTACGATCCGGGCGGATTTACGTCACCTATTGACCAGGAACAGGATAATAATAAAGCGTTGGTGAAACTTGATTACAACATCAATCAGAACCACAACCTATCACTGCGTTATAATTATGTTGATGCAGTGGATGAGGATGGTATTGGTCGCGGGCGGTTTGAATATGACTTCAGTAACCGACAATATGAGTTTAACAGTACTCAAAATTCTATTGTAGCTCAGCTAAATAGTTCATTCGGAAATAATGCATACAATGAATTTCGTGCTGTATATACCAGAATTCGTGACTCTCGTGATGTGGTAGCTGATCCATTTCCAGAAGTGGAAATTGAGGTGTTGCCCCAGGGCGCGGAGCAGGGCGACAGACCCGTAAGTATTGTCGCAGGAATTGACAGATTTTCACAGGCTAATTCTCTGGATCAGGATCTTATTGAGATCACTAACAACTTCACCTATATCTCCGGTGATCACGAACTAACATTTGGTACCAGTAACCAAATTTTTACGTTCGATAATACATTCGTACAGGATGCTTTTGGGTCCTATACCTTTGAGAGTATTGATGATCTCAGAAATGGAACACCGGATGCCTATCGATATAGTTATTTACTTCCCGGCGGTAGCCCAACTGCAAACTTTACCGGTATACAGTTTGGTCTTTATGCGCAGGATAAATGGCAAGTTTATCAGGATTTGGTTCTTACATACGGTTTGAGAATTGATATTCCGGTACTACCAGATAGTCCCACATTCAATCCACTTGTTCCGGACGCCTTCCCGGGATATTCTACTGATAAGGTCGCATCAGGTAATATTCTGTGGGCACCAAGGCTCGGGTTTAACTGGGATGCCAGTGGTGGTGAGCGTACGACACAGGTTCGAGGTGGCGTAGGTATCTTTTCAGGAACACCTCCATTTGTATGGATTTCGAACCAATATAGTAATACAGGAGCCGATTATGGCCGGGTAGAAGTGTTTGGTGGTCAAATACCGAATGATTTCAGGTTTACTCCCGATCCAAACGATCAGCCGAGCCCTTTGGATCCCGGATCAGCATTGGAGGGAAATGATACCTCAGAGATAAATCTGATTGCAGATGGCTTCAAGTATCCGCAGTCATTAAAAGTAAACTTGGCGGTTGATCAGGAGTTTCCGCTCGGCATTCGCGGTACACTCGAAGGTGTTTACTCAAAAGGCATAAATGACGTCGTATTCGAAAATTTGAATATCGCACAAAATGGACAGTCTAAATATGGCCGGCCTTTTTATGGAGATTGGTTTGGCTTTAGCCGGGCACCTGTAAACCGTGTGGATGAAAACTTCACAAATGCACTTTTACTGAAGAACACCAGTGAAAATTATCAGTATAGTATTACAGGTTCGCTTGAGAAGCGATTCTACTTCGGGCTTTCAGCCGATCTTTCCTATACCTATAATCGTGCACTGAATGTAAATAACGGGACTTCCAGTCGAGCGATTTCAAACTGGCAGTTCAATGAAAATGTGGATGTTAACAATCCGGAAATTGGAACTGCTGACTTTGAAAGAAGACATCGAATATTGGGTATCGTATCCTACGAATTTGCATGGGCAGAACGATTTGCCACGACGTTATCACTTATATACGATGGTCGATCCGGTACTCCTTACAGTTGGATCTATGCTGGAAACGCAAATGGTGACACTCAACAATTCAATGACCTCATTTACGTACCGGCAAACGAAGGTGACGTCGTATTGTTAAGCAATAACTGGAATGAACTTGACGAATGGATTAGAAGTGAGGATTCAGTGAATGACTTCCGTGGTGGTTTTGTAGACAGAAACACAGCCAAGGAGCCATGGACTAATTTCCTTGATTTCCGTGTGAGCCAACAGGTTCAAACTATTGCAGGTCAATCTGTAGAGTTTAGCGCCAGTATGTTTAATGTCCTGAATTTCCTAAATGATGAATGGGGAATTAGAAAAGCCACAAGTTTCAACAACTATGCTGTCATGTCTATCAGCGGTTATGTTGATCAGGAGTTCATTAATGAAAATCCCGGTCGTGGCTTGGATAGCAATGATATAGGGGAGCCAATCATCAGTTTTGACCCTGAGGACACCACTGAAGATGAAATATTCAATATCAGTGACTTAGGTTCCAGATGGCAAATGCAATTTACGGTCAGATATAACTTTTAATTCTGTCGGAATACACAATTTTTAAGATAAGGAGTCCATTTTCGGGCTCCTTTTTTTATATCCATCCATCAGACAACCATTGAATGGCCCTCCTCAAATAGCGGTTGTAACGTTTTATACAATTTCTAACTGGTATACTATTTTCTATATTTTATCCACTACTCCAAAACCCTCTGTTAGAACAAGTATTTATGAAAAAAAGCATTCTTTTTATAACAGTACTCATTTTGATTATTTCAGCATGCGATTCGGACAGATCGCCTGAAGAATCAACTCATCAAAAAGTACTGCTCGTTTCGTTCGATGGATTCATGAATGACTATCTTGATCGCAATCCAACCCCGAATTTTGATCGAATGATCGCCAGCGGTGTCAAAGCCGAGCATATGATCCCGGTATTTCCTACTAAGACGTTTCCGAATCATTACTCGCAGGTTACCGGACTCTATGTTGAGAATCACGGCATTATTTCCAATAGCTTTCCGGATGATAGCTTAAATGCGCGATTCAGCTACGGCCCGCCGGAAGACAGCCCCAATGATGAACGCTGGTGGGGTGGCGAGCCGATCTGGACAACAGTGGAGAAACAAGGTAAAACCGCTGCAACAATGTTCTGGCCAGGGTCTGAAGCGTCAATCAATGGTATTCGGCCGACCAAATGGAAGGCGTATGACGGGGCAGTTGAAAATTATTCCAGGATCGATTCGATGATGAACTGGCTGGATCCGGCCGGTGATGTTAATGCCGATTTTGCCACGCTCTATTTCAGTGATGTGGACAGCCAGGGGCATTCGTACGGCCCGAATTCGCCGGAAGTGGATGGAGCGGTGATGCAGGCCGACAGCCTGCTTGGTTACTTGTGGGAGCAAATTGAAGACAATGGACTTCGCGAAAAGCTGAACGTTATCATAGTGTCGGATCACGGAATGGCGGAGCTATCCGAAGAAAAAGTCATTTTTTTGGATGATATGATAGACCTCGATAATGTTGAAATGATAGACTGGAGTCCGGTTGCCATGATAGAACCCGATGAGGGCATGGAGGATGAGATCTATCAAGCGCTCAAACAGAATGAAGAAAACTACCGTGTGTTTCTGAAGGAGGATTTGCCGGATGAGTATGGATTTACGGATCACTACCGCATTCCGGAAATTATTATGATTGCAGATGTACCCTATACCATTTCAAGCCGGGACTATTTTGACCCGGGTAGACTGCCGGCAGGCATGCATGGTTATGATCATCAGGCGCCTGAGATGGCCACCATTTTTATGGCAAGCGGCCCTGCATTTCCATCAGGCGAAACCGTTCCGGCATTTAGTGCGCTGAATTTGTATGAGCTGATGGCGCACCTGCTCGGGCTGGAGCCCGCGAAGAATGATGGGGAACTCATAGATTTTAGATAAAAGATGATAGATAATAGAGGAAAAAAACATGAGAACATTCAGGGATCTTGAGGTTTACAAAAAGTCGTTCAGGCTACATATTGAAATTCATGAACTTTCAATGACATTTCCTAAATTTGAGATGTATGAACTTGGATCACAAATAAGAAGATCCTCAAATTCGGTTCCTGCCAATATTGATGAAGGCTACAATAATCAACATACAAATATTTATCTTGAAGGCTTGAACAGGGCGGTTGGGGAAGCTCAGGAAACGCAGCATCACTTAGATGCAGCACGTGTAAAAGGGTATTTAGATCAATCAAATTTTGATGAGCTTGATACAAGTTATACAGAGTGTATCAAAATGCTGTTCGGCCTGAGAATAGCATTGCTTAAAAAGCATCGTTAATTCGTAAGTTTATTTACATTCGCCCTATAATCTGTTATCTACTATCTGTTATCTTAAGCCGGTAGGCAAGTTGCATCTTAGTATAATTTCAGATACAATACTTAACTAAAACAAAACTATCTCAACTCATAACATTATCTTTTCATGGCATACATTGTAACTGAACCTTGTATAAACTGTAAATACACAAATTGTGCTGCTGTCTGTCCTGTAGACGCGTTTCGTGAAGGCCCGAATTTTTTAACGATCGATCCCCTGGAATGTATTGATTGCGATGCCTGTGTGTCTGAATGCCCTGTGGAAGCCATTTATCCTGATGATGAAGTGCCTGAAGAATGGGAGCATTACATCGACTTGAACGAGCGTCTGGCCGAAAACTGGGAAGATAAGATTATTAATGAAACACAGGACGCCTATCCGGATGCTGATGAATGGGCCGAGAAAACAGATAAATTAGATCTGTTGCAGGAGGAGTGGGATTAATCCGAGATCTTCACGACTATGACTGACAAGCACTCCGGCGGTATACCACCGTCATCAAGAACTCTATCCTGCAGAGATAAGAACCTCGACCTGAGTAAGCCCGTTGTGATGGGAATTCTTAATACAACGCCGGATTCTTTTTCGGATGGCGGTAAGTTTATTAGTACAGACGCCGCCCTTGCCCGGGTTTCTGAAATGGCGGGGCAGGGCGCTTCAATTATCGATATTGGCGGTGAGTCAACCCGCCCGGGGTCAGATCCTGTATCAGTTGAGGAGGAAATATCAAGAACCTTTCCAATTCTTACACGGGCAATAGATACCTATCCTGAGCTCCTTTTTTCAATTGATACAACCAAATATGAAGTCGCCAAAAAAGCACTGTCGGCGGGTGTGCATATTATCAACGACGTGAGTGGTTTGAAAAAAGAGCCACGCTTTGCCGGGCTTTGTGTCGATACAGGCGCTGCTTACGTTTGTATGCATTCCCAGGGAGACCCGAAAACCATGCAGAACAATCCGACCTACAAAAATGTTGTAGAGAATGTTCTGAGTGAGCTGA
This sequence comes from Rhodohalobacter sp. 8-1, assembly GCF_038150125.1. Classification (NCBI taxonomy): domain Bacteria; kingdom Pseudomonadati; phylum Balneolota; class Balneolia; order Balneolales; family Balneolaceae; genus Rhodohalobacter; species Rhodohalobacter sp. 8-1. The sequence goes on from NZ_JBBVMF010000010.1 coordinate 50,851, forward strand.
TGACAACCAAGCTTGAGTTGAATAAGCATGGAGTCGATAACATTATTATGGATCCCGGTATAGGGTTTGGTAAAACCACCGAGCACAATCTTAGCCTGATCGCAAATCTACCACATTTTTTGCAGCTTAATTGTCCTTTAATGATAGGGGCCTCCAGAAAATCCTTAATTGGGAAGCTGCTGAATGGCCGGGCAGTTGATGATCGGTTAGCCGGAACAATTGCTCTGCATTATCACTGCCTGATGCAGGGAGCCCTTATACTCAGAGTTCACGACGTTCAGGAAGCTGCAGATTCAATAGATATTTTTAACGCTATACAAGCCGAGATAAACAGGACCCCATGATGGCAATACCTATTGGATTTTTAGAATTTGGTATCCGCGACCTGTTTGAGACACTGGTTATCGCCTTTGTGTTATACTATCTCTACCGGTGGATTCGCGGCACATTTGCCATTCAGGCAGCCGTTGGCTTACTGTTTATTATTTTCATAAATCTTTTAGTGAGCCTGCTTGGCTTTACTACGCTGAATTTTATACTTCGAAGTATTCTTGATGTGGGAGTGCTGGCCGTATTTATTATCTTTCAGCCCGAGATACGAAAGCTTCTTTACAGCCTGGGCCAAAATACGACATTCGACCGTTTCGTGGGCCGATCGGGCTCCGATACTACGATTGATGAGGTTATAAATGCAGTTCGAAACATGGCGCACACAAAAACCGGTGCGTTAATCGTATTTGCCCGCCGGTCGTCGCTGCAGGATTTAGTCGATTTTGGCGTAAAGCTGGACGCTACCGTGAAAGCTGAAATGCTGGAGACGATCTTCCAGAAAGATACACCTCTCCACGACGGTGCAGTCGTGATCCGTAACAACAGGATTGTGGCCGCAAGCTGCTATTTACCGATATCGCAGAACCCCAATATTTCATCGGTCTTTGGCACACGTCACCGGGCTGCGGTCGGGATCAGTGAAACTAATAATGTGTTTGTAATAATTGTTTCTGAAGAGACCGGGCGTATATCCATTGCCCGAAATGGCGACCTAACCAGTGGCCTCTCCATCCAAAAGCTCCGCTCAGAGATGGAAAAAGCACTTGGCGTCGTAGACGAAGAAGACGTTGGCTTCAGCAGCGAGAAAGCTGAGCTTGAGATGAAGTGATTCAGAGAACGGGAAGATAAATCAACGGACTGTTATTATACTCGATCAATTGACAGGAAAAGTGAGTTGACTTCTGCTAAGATATTGTTTAAATACTTTTTCCAGAAAAACATAATCTGCTTGTATCAACTTCATTTTGAGAATCTCATTTCCTTTTCTGATCAATCTGCTTTTAATTTTTTTCATTGGAATTTCCACCGAATCTGCAGCCGCATTTCAGTCAGGAGAAGGAGAAGAAGCTGCAAGCGATACCCTCTCTCAACAAGTCGGTTCTATTCTTTTTAAGGTAGATCCCGATACTGCATATGTCTATCTCGATGCAGATTACAATCAAGTGATTAGAATAAAGGACGGCGATAAACTGACGTTGCCTGTAAAAAAGTACAGGCTGCTGGTTTTTGGAAAAAATGTACCGGAAAGGCGAATCTCTGTGGACATAGAAAATACAGTGACCGATACTGTAAAAGTAATATATCCACGATCGCGGTTATCGGATGATAAGTATGCGTCCTATGCGGCTTATCGATGGGATGCCAACCTGATGATTTTAACTGACCCGGAAACGTCGATTTCAGTAATAGGATCTAATTATTTCTCAATTGGAACACTTCGGGCAAAGCTGCCGCCGGGTGTTCACAAAGTCAGGTTTGAACTCCCATCAGGTAAAATGCATGAGAAATTTATCGAATTAAACTCTTACCAGTTAAAGACAGTAGAAGAATATTTTAAGCCTTCCAAGCCAAATGCCATAGTTGCCGGTATCATCCCGGGGGTCAGCCAGCTTTATAAAGGGCAGCAGTTAAAAGGTATTACTGCGCTTTCTCTGATGGGAATTACCACGGGTTTGACGATTCACTACAATACAAAAATCGGAACCGCCAAAGAGGATTTCAATATTATCAGGTTGCGATACGATCTGGCTAATACTGAACAAACTGCACTCATGCTTGGCAATCAGCTTGATGAGATCGGCAGCGAGGTGAAAGGAATAAGAAACCGGCGAAATATATTCAGAGTTGCTGCAATTTTGGTGTATGCTGCAAATATAGTGGATGCGTTTCGCGAACCTAAAAACGGGTTTGCTAACCCACGGATGTTTAATCCCTACCGGGATTTCTCTGTCGACTTTAACCAAGAGTTCGTGGAGGCACGGGTGCAAATAAACTTCTGACCTATGATTGACACATCAAGTGCCAGTAGAGCTTTGGCAATATTCATAGCGGGCATAAGCCTCATGGCGGGTTGTAGCACCTTTGATGCCGATTATGAACGTGATAATCCAAGTGATCCGAAAAGCACAAATTTTACCCATTCAAAACCAGGGCAATTTACCGTAGAGATTGAAGAGGGTGTAATCGATATACGCTGGGAAGACGTAAGCCAGTATAACAGCGGATATATTGTTGAAAAAGCAATTGATGACTCAACAGAGTTTGAACGAGTGGCAAAACTTCCTGAAGATGCGGAACACTTCAGAGATTCAGGCAAACAGATTGGTTTAACCGTTTATTATAAGATTTCATCATTTGTTGATGAAGATGATGATGAGAAAATCGTGCATTCTGAGACGCTTGAGCTGTCAGTACAAGCGATTGAAACATATGATGGATTTTCCTCCGATTCAAATCTGATTAAACTAAGCTGGCAAACGGAGCAAGAGTTTTCGGATGGTGTGATCATTCAGCAAAAAAGTCAGGGACAGTCGGAGTTCACAACAGTAGAGGTCATTGATTTTGCAGATCAGGAATCGCCGGGTGGAAACTACGAGTACAGATCCGATTTGGAAACGTTCAACCTGGATGTGAGACTTACAACATTTCAATATCAGGAGGGCGAGATTGTACCCATTCAGCATTTAGATAAATCATTTAGTATCAACGATCCCGAGAATTTCAATATCACGTTCATTAACGAGCTGGAAACCCAGGTGGAATGGGAGAATAGCATCGATTTTGCGGATCATTATTTGCTGACAGTGAAGCATGAGCAAAGTGGTACAGTTCAAAGGTATGAGTTTCAGCCGGACGAATTTTCCCAGGTGGTGGATATGGAAATGAAAAGAGGGTGGAGCCGGTATACATTGTTCGGAGTTCTGGAGGACGAACAAAGCAGCCCGATATATGCGAGGAAGTCATTTTATGTCAGTGTACCAAGGCTCTCTTATTCCAGTACAAGTCTCAGCGCTATCACGCTTACTTTTGAAGATAATTCCGATGCTCCACCCAGATATTCAGCAATTATTGTTGAGCGATCGGTAAATGAGGCAGAATTTGAAACATACGCAGAACTTCCGGCAACGCAATCTGAGTTTACGGATAAGGATTTACAAGTATCCAATAGCTATTCTTACCGGCTTCGAACTTTAACGAGAGTGGGAAATCAAGTTATAGACTTGACAGGTGAAAACCGGCTTATACCTGTAGAAGAATCAAACATTTCCTATACGGGATCAGTTGATGTGACCAGAGATGAAATTGTTCATTTTATAGATTCAAACAGGCTCGTGTTCTATAAGAATAGTCGCTATGGAGAGAGTAACTCAAGCCTGGAAATCATCAATACTAACAACCTGAATGAACGGACTGAGTTTGAATCCGGCAAGCAATTTTATGTTGCCAGGGTATCGCCTTCAGGCAATAAAGTGGCAGAATTTGTGGATGGCGAGGCATTCGGTGATTTTGCCCTGAACATATGGGATATGAACACCAGGTCGATTATTCAAACCATTCCGCAGGCTCATAATGAAACCGGTGTTACATCAGTAATTCCTGTCCTTAGAATTGGCGGTGAAGAAGATTTAGTTGCGAGTTCAATAATCAATTCGGAGGAGCCAGAAATTAAAATGTGGAATATTCAATCCGGTAACCTTATTCATAAGATTGAAATTCCTAATGAACGTATTCGAGCCTTTGAGTTTCATCCGACCAAAAAAGAGCTGATTGTATCATCAAACAAAAGTATTTACATCTACGACACAGATACATTCCAGTTACTGAATGAATTTACAAACCTTTTTGGTAATGATGATTTTATTGCAACACTATCAGGGAACGGTGAGCATCTGTTTGCATTCTCCTACCGAAACTTAAAACAGATAAACCTCAATACATACGACATCTCAAATCAAAAAGAATTTGATCACGGCATTGAGAGACTGTCAGCTAATTACGATGGCTCAGAACTTTTCATAAAAATATACGAGTGGTCAGGCATTTTTGATACCAAAATATTTGAGCTAAACTATCGGCTGGAGTGGCATTATAACAGCTCATTTAACTCATATATGATGTTAAATCCAAAAAGCCAAAACACTGCATTTTCATTCAACCGGGTCCTGCAGCCGTATGTCCATACAGACATCATGCGGTGGGAAAAAAGGGATGTATGGTATGAAGAACCCATAAGACAGTAAACCCCAGAAATGGATACAACCTATGGTATTAGATTTAATGTTTCGAACTACTAAGTTTACATCTATGAATCAAATGGGCTTTAAATCAATGGGTCTTTTAGTTTTTTTGTTCGCTGTTACCGGTAACAGCAATGCGCAGAATACAGATTCCCTGCAGGCGGATGGCGTTCAAAAAACAGGGTATTTGAAAATTTCTGTTTCGGATATAGAGAAATTCCATGTTGTTCTTAATAACAGGTTTGAAGATGCAAAAGAGGTGGCTTCAGGCGACTCGATTGAAATAGAGGCCGGGCGCCATCATTACAGAATTGTAAAACAGTATTACATGGATGTACAGCGGTTTGTGAATATTGAGGCAGACAGTGTGTTCCATGTTTCTACGCGACTGCTTTCATCTCGTGGGAATGAACTGTTAAGCAGGCGCAGCAGCTATCCAAGACTATTCTGGGAGAGTGAGAATTTTATTCTAACCGACCCGGAAACGGACATTTACGTGAATGGTGAATATGCAGGAACTCATTATGCAACCGTCGATACAGCGGGATCTTTCGATGTAAGGATGTCCCATCCTTCAGGACGGGAAGCAACTGCACAGTTCACGCCGGCTGGTGGTGTGCCGTTTAATTTTTTTGAGAATCACCTTAAGCCTTCAAAATCAAAAGCCAGATACCTGAGTTTTATTCCGGGCGGGAGTCAGTTTTATAAAAAACAGCCGCTAAAGGCAATCGCGTTTTTAGCAGCTACAGTTGGCACAGCGGCTTTGGCATATTCAGCTGAAAACCGATACCAGAACAGAATAAGTGATTTTAACCGTCTGAGTAGAGAGTATAAAGCGGCCGGAAATCCACAGGAGGCTTACCTGCTGGGCAATGAAGCGGAAGGTGCATTTAACGAGTCTGTGAGCATAGCAAAAACCAGAAATCGAATTATTTATGGTACAGCACTTATCTACCTTACAAATATTGTGGACGGCTTTTTGGCTCCATCCATAGGATTCCGGGATAATAGCAGAACCATTGATCCCTATCTGGATTTTGATCCGGCATATAAGCAGCCAATGATTGGTGTTAAATCTACTTTTTGACGAATGATCAACAAAAAGTCATATTATCAACCTGCAATTATTGTTTGTTTATTTCTAAGCATCATTATTGCAGCATGCGACAGCCCATCAGATAGTTTTGAAAGGTTAAACAGAAGCGATCCGGGATCTGTCCTGTTTGAAGGTGAAAAAGAGGGAGACTATGATTTGAAGCTGGAGTTCGATAGCGAACGTAATATGACGCTTTCCTGGGGAGAGCTGGAAGATTTTATCGACAAAGTGGTCATAAAAAAATCGCTTGGCGACAGTCTGAGTTATTCTATGGTTGCCGAACTTGAATCACCTGGAACAGAGTGGCAGGATACAAGCGGCGCAATTGACCGGCTTATTTATTATAAGATTGAGACCTACTACATCCGTAATAGCGTAGAATATAAGTATGGAGAAGCGATGCTTAAAGAGCAATTAGGTGAGTTTCTCGATTTTTCTTTCGTTATTAATAACGAAAATGAATCACTTGACATAAGGTGGGAAGTGGATACCCCATTTTTTGATTCGTTTGTATTAGAGTCCGATCACATGATCAATGAAAACGGAGATAAACGCGTGGAAATACCGTTTTCAACACTCGTAACAGAAATTTCAATCAAGGATCCGGATATTTCATTCTCTCAGAGAAACTATACGCTGACCGGTGTGATCGAGGGTGTAAACGGGCAAGAAGATATCGTCGTAAAAAGAGAGTTGACTGCAGATCTGAAATCTGCCTACAAGCCTCAAAACCTTAAGGTCGATATCATAGATGAACAGGATTGGCTTTTATCGTGGGAAGGAGCCCCATATTTTGCAGACAAAGTGGTGGTGAGAAGAAATGGATATAACAGTAATTGGTATGACAGAGAGTTTCAATCTAATAAAGAAAGTTTATTAGATACGGTGTTGTCGGTACCTGAAACTCGACTCGTAGAAATGAATAGGCGTTACAGAGTATTGTTTAAAGATGGTGGGTTTGAGTCTGATACTTCATTCATAGATGACTGGCTTGAACTCACACAACCCGAACTAATCGAGACACCGTCAGAGGATCCTTCGAATCAGGCCATTACTATTGCTTGGGAAATAACAGGGCGGGATGTCGATAAAATTAAAGAGTTCATTATTGAGAAACGAATTGAAGATGATTTTAAAGAGATTGGGCGAGTGCCGGCTGATAAGAGACAGTTCACATATAGTGATCTGGATATAACAAAAAAATCTATTTTCAGAGTTAGTTCACTTACAAGCAACTATACGCTCCCAAAGACATACAAGTATTTAAATGATTACACCCGTGTTCAAACATTTGATACCAATATTACCGAGTTCTCAGCGACTCAAACGACTTCTGATAATCAATATTTCATAGGTCTATCAGCAGATGGAGATTTACTAGAGATTTGGGACCTGACTACTGGTGAGAAAGTGCATGATTTTCAGCCTGAAACGGGACTTATTGGCGATTTTAAAATCAGTCATGATAATCAGTATATCTACTATGTAATTCCCTATAAGAGATCCGTGTTCAGGGCAGACTTTCCGACTTTGATTAATCCTACAGAAGTGATTGATAATGCTGTGTACCCAGATGATGATAATAAAATGGATGGTTATCCTATACAAAAAATTGCTTTGAGCAAAGATGGAGAGTTCTTGCTAGGTGTAGGTGCTGACTATGTTAAGTACTGGTCATTGGATAACTATAAGAAAGGTTATACTGTTCGATATGTATCATCAGCGTATAACAACGGGTTTTATGTTGATATTTCAAATGACAGCAAAACATTTGTAACATCCGGGAGTGGATATTTTCGGCTCATGAACACAAGTGACGGAAGCATTATAAGTACGTACGAATCAGACTTTTATATAACTGATCTCAGGTTTAGTCCACTTAATAATTTTATATCTGTAAAAACAGGCAACGATACTTTTCTATACAGACCAGAATCAAAAAGTATGTATAAACAACTGACTGGTCCAAAATTCGTAAAATTCGATCCTAAAAACGATAATATACTACTCATAGGGGAGTTAGTTGATAATTACCGGGAGAGCTATTTCGATATCTATTTCTATGATTTAGCGACGGATGAGCGGATCGGCGTTTTGAATGACAAAGATCTGGAACGCCCCGGTTTTTATGCGAGATACATGAGCTACATAGATTCAGACCGTATAATTATTGGATTTTCAGAAGATAATACTCTCGAAATATGGGAAAAAGCTGATAGTAAACAGTGGAAAATGATTAGATGAGCCAGCCTGATTTGATTTAAAATTCAAGAAGTATAATGCATTCATTAGTATGAGACTGACGCTGCAATTTTTTGTGATATTAGTAGTCACATGGTTAACAGCCTGTGAAACCCCGTCCGATAGTTTTGAGCGGGTCAATACAAATGATCCCGCTTCTCCAAATTTTGCAGGTGGAACGGTCACCGGACTTAGTTCAGTAGCAGATAGCAGTGGCTTAATTACGCTTAAATGGCCATCGGCAGATAATTCTGTTGATAAACACATTATAGAAAAATCGCTGGGTGATTCGCTGAGCTTTTCGCCCATTGGTGAACTGGAACCGACCGAAACTGCATTTGTTGATGATTCACGTGACGTAAGACAAGATACTTATTATAAGCTCTCATCATACATGGAAGTGGATGGCATTGGTGATGTACTGTATGGCACAACAGACACTAAACTTGAATTTGGGTCGATATCGAACGAAGAGTACGAGTTTCAGGAAGACTCCAATCAGCTGAAACTGACGTGGAGCACAGATGTCCCGTTCTTTACGCATTTCATTATTTCATCAGAGAATGTGATTTCTGAGCAGCTTGAGAATACAGTAAAGATCTCCGCCAATGGTAACAGGCACACATTTCAGGATCCGCTTCCCGACATTGATTTTGAAAACAGGACATATACCATAACCGGGATCATAGAAAAAGATGGAATTGCTGAAGCAGTTGCAGAAAAAGAAATTACATTTGATGCGGTGTCATTTTTCAGGCCGCAAAATTTTCAAATCAATATTCTGAATGAGCAGGACTGGGAAATTTCATGGGAGAGCAATGCTTTTTTCGCATCGGAAGTTGTATTAGAACGACTCAACTTTTTTGGGGGTGTGGTTGTGAAATTGCCATCAGAAACCCGCAGTTATACAGATTCGAGACTTTTAGATGATTCCAGTGATACAGGCGTCAATAGAATGCGCCGGTACAGGTTAACGTTCTTAACTGACAATGGGAAAAGTGAATCTGTTGAAGTTAATGATGATATTCTCATTGACCAGCCTGTCATAGCAATATCCAATATCCCTCAGCATGATCCTAATTCTCTGATTGTTTATGGGGCTGGGTTTGGCGATGATAAACATCTGATCAAAGAATACATCATTGAAAAACCACATCCAATAAAACCCGACAAATTTATAGAAGTTGGAAGGGCTGACGGAGTAAGAAACTTTCAGTTTTTAGATACAAATGTAACCGGTTCTGAAAGTCCGGTTTACAGAGTTAGAACCCTTACATCGATACCAAGCAGGCCGGCAACATTTACGTATTCTTATGATTACAATCTGGATTATGAGTTCGATACGGATATGTATTATGTGACGTCTGTGGAAGTTAGTTCCGATAAGAAATATCTGGCAGCATCCTCTTTTCGTTCTGGTAATGGGAATTCAATAGTGATAAATGATATTGACGCCCGGACGACAATAAGTGACATTAATATTCCAGGACAACAGATTTCAGATATGAAAATCGCTCCTAATGATGAGACGATCTATTTTGCCGTGCCATCAGACAGGGCAATTTATAGCGCTGATTTTCCAAGCGGAGAAAATGTTGAGAAAGTTATTGATGATGCTGTAGTAGATAATTCGGGCATTTTCAATATTGACGTGAGTGCTGATAATTTATTCATTGTTGGTACCGGCGGGCAGGGTTTCGTCAAAAAATGGAGTTTAAATACGTTTGAACCGGAATTTATTTTTTCGGAATACAGCACACCTACATTTTATCTATATAAGAATATTGCGATTTCACCGGACGGGAATCAAATTCTTGCCAACAACGGACGACCAATTATTTTGGACGCAAATGACGGATCTTTGATCGAGACGTTGCCATGGGTGGATCAAAATGTGACAGATCATCAGTTTAGTAGTGATGGTAATTATCTGTCCTTTGTGTCTGGTTTTAGTTCACCCCACATTTTTTCTACAGAAAATATGGAGAGAATTGATTTATTTAGCAGAGGCCGGAGAGTCGACTTCCATCCTGAAAAAAATATGTTGGTAATTTCTGCCAGGCATTCAGTTTATACATTTGATATCGGGACTTCATCAATAATTGATGTAATATCCGGAGATAATGGAAGTTGGCCTTATCACCGCATAGAAAATAAAATCACCTATCTTGATGATGACAGAGTAGTAACTATTTCAGGGACAGGCAGTTTTCAGATCTGGAAAAAAAGTAGTTCTCAAAGGCGGTGGAAGAATGTAATATTTAATTGAGGTATACTTTTTAAAGCTCTTTGTATAACTCAATCAACTCCTCCGCTGCCGCAAACGAACTGATCTCCCCGGAATTTACTCTCTCCTCAATATCTGAAAGTCTTTCCTTAATAGATGGATCATTATAAAACTGATCTGTCAGTTTATCCCTGATGGTTTCATGCATCCACCAGGCAGATTGTTCTCTCCGGCGTTTCGTGAAATAGCTGTTCTCTTTGATGTGATTTATGTACCCGGTAATCTGTTCCTGCACGTCGCTAATACCATGTTCCTTTAGCGCGGAACAGGTAACCACCGGCGTTTTCCACTTCGACGGAGCCGGAGGGTACAGCGACAGAGCATTCTCGTACTCTCGTTTCGCTCGTTTTGCGGCAGCCAAATTATCTTTTTCCGCTTTGTTGATGGCAATCAGATCGGCCATCTCCATAATGCCGCGTTTGATGCCCTGCAGCTCATCACCGGCGCCTGCAAGCATCAGCAGCAGGAACATATCCACCATATTGTGAACAGTGGTTTCGGATTGTCCCACACCTACCGTTTCGATGAAAATAGTGGTAAATCCTGCTGCTTCACATAAAAGCATCGTCTCACGTGAAGTGCGTGCTACTCCCCCCAGGGTGCCTGATGTAGGAGACGGCCTGATGTAAGCGTTATCGTTTGTAGATAAAGTAGACATGCGGGTTTTGTCGCCCAGAATGCTCCCTTTTGTCCGTGTGCTTGTAGGGTCGATCGCCAGAACCGCCAGCTTTTCGCCATCGTCCAGGAGCCGGTTTCCAAGTGCCTCAATAAACGTACTTTTTCCCACACCCGGCACGCCTGTGATGCCAATTCTAAGGGAGTTGCCGGTCAGCGGCATCAGCTCTTCCAGTATCTCTTGTCCCAATGTTTGGTTTGATGGTTTCGAGCTCTCAATAAGCGTAATCGCTTTGGATAGGATTGTACGATTTCCGGCCTTGATTCCTTCGACATAATCTTTTCGCGTCAATTGGCCAGATTTCCTGATCTGAAAATTTGGGTTCACCGATTCCGCCTGGTCAGATCCTTTGTTAATTGAAAGTGATTTGTCGTTGGGTTTTGTCATGGTAAAACTACAAAGGTATCAATTGTTAAAAAAATTGCGAGGGGTTTTGTTTGAACGGTGCTGTAGTTGTGATTGAGAATTTTAAAAATCCCTGGGCCTGTCAAACACACCCCTGACTGATCTCTAAATGAGATCAGTCTGTCCCCTCTCGAGAGGGGATTCTATCGCTGGTATCAGAAAAATACATGTTAAAATCATAAGTAGTATTCCCCTCTTGAGAGGGGAAAGGTGATGCTGAGTGCGCGAAGCGCGTCGAAGCAATCGAGGGGTGTGTTACCCTTCGCGGTTCCCCTCCATCAAGATCCCAAGAATCTTCTGTGCCGCATCGGAGATTACCGTTCCCGGCCCAAAGACCGCCGCTACCCCTTTATCATAAAGAAACTGGTAATCCTGGTTGGGGATCACTCCGCCGACGATGACCATGATATCTTCACGGCCCAGTTTTTCGAGCTCATCGAGAACCTGTGGAACCAGTGATTTGTGCCCTGCGGCAAGGCTGGAGACGCCCAGGATATGAACATCGTTTTCTACTGCCTGTTTGGCCGCTTCTTCCGGCGTCTGAAACAGCGGGCCGATATCTACATCAAAACCGAGATCGGCAAAGCTGGTTGAGATTACCTTGGCGCCGCGGTCGTGGCCGTCCTGCCCCATTTTGGCCACCATAATTCGCGGCCGGCGTCCTTCCTGCTCGGCAAATTCATCCGCCATTTCCTGTGCCTTTTTGAAAGAGTCGTCATTGTCGATTTCTGATGAATACACGCCGGATATTGATTTTATAGTTGCCTGGTATCGTCCAAAGACCTCTTCCATCGCATCGGAAATTTCCCCCAGCGTGGCACGCTTTCGGGCGGCATCTACAGCTAATTCAAGCAGGTTACCTTCGCCGGATTCAGCTGCTTCAGTAATTGCCTTAAGGGACTTTTTAACTTCAGCATCGTCCCGTTCGGACTTAAGTTTTTCAAGCCGTTCGAGCTGAGACTGGCGGACTTTTTCGTTGTCAACTTCAAGTATATCGATGGGTGCTTCTTTGTCAAGCCGGTATTTGTTCACGCCAACGATCACTTCTTTCTTATTGTCGATGCGGGCCTGTTTTCTTGCTGCTGCTTCTTCTATCCGCATCTTGGGTACGCCGCTTTCTATTGCTTTTGCCATTCCGCCAAGCTCCTCAACCTCTTCAATCCGCTCCCACGCTTTTCTGGCAATCTGGTCAGTAAGATATTCCACATAATATGAACCGGCCCAGGGATCGACCGCTTTCGTGATGCCCGTTTCTTCCTGCAGGTAAATTTGAGTATTTCGGGCGATACGGGCAGAAAAGTCCGTCGGCAGGGCGATGGCTTCATCAAGCGCGTTCGTGTGTAACGACTGCGTGTGCCCGAGCGTGGCTGCAAGCGCCTCGATCGTGGTCCGCGCTACATTGTTAAAGGGATCCTGCTCGGTAAGGCTGTAGCCGGATGTCTGGCTGTGGGTTCTGAGTGATAATGATTTCGGATTCTTCGGGTTGAACTGTTTCATCAGCTTGGCCCAGAGCATTCGCCCGGCACGCATCTTGGCAATTTCCATGAAATGGTTCATCCCGATACCCCAGAAGAAAGAAATTCGCGGGGCAAAAGCATCCACATCCAGCCCTTTTTTGATGCCGGTTCGCACGTATTCTACGGCATCGGCCAGGGTGTAGGCCAATTCGATATCGGCCGTTGCGCCCGCTTCATGCATGTGGTAACCGCTCACGCTGATGGAGTTGAATTTCGGCATCTTTTCAGATGTGTATTCAAAAATATCTCCGATAATCCGCATCGAAGGCTTCGGTGGATAGATGTACGTATTTCGCACCATGAACTCTTTAAGGATATCATTTTGAATGGTGCCGGTCAGCTTCTCCGGCGGAACACCCTGCTCCTCGGCTGCAACGATGTAGAATGCCATCACCGGAATGACTGCCCCGTTCATGGTCATGGAGACGGACATTTCCTCGAGCGGGATCTGGTCGAACAGCACCTTCATATCAAGAATGGAATCGATCGCCACACCGGCTTTTCCCACCTCCCCGGTCACGCGCGGGTGATCGGAATCATACCCACGATGGGTGGCGAGATCGAATGCAACGGAAAGTCCTTTTTGCCCGGCCGCCAGGTTCCGCCGGTAAAACGCGTTTGACTCTTCCGCTGTTGAAAATCCGGCATACTGACGAATGGTCCACGGCCGCACCGCATACATCGATGCATATGGCCCGCGGAGATAGGGCGGGATGCCGGCAGCAAAATCGAGGTGGTGCAGGTCTTCAACATCTTCTTTATTAAAATGCGGTTTTACCGGAATCTTTTCCGGTGTTTGCCAATTTTGATCACCATTAGAATGCGAGGGTTGCTCCACTGGTGACATTTTTGATGCATAATCTATTTTCGAGAAATCGGGTCGATTCATGGTGCAGTATGTTTGATCAGTAATCATAAGAAGCGCTACTAAGTTTAAAATTAACGAAAAAATGCCTCATCTATGAGCGTAAATAATTCATCTCCCCTGGAGGGGAGTGCCGTCGCCAGACGGGAGGGGTGTTCGGTAGCCTTGCGATGATAATGAATTGCGTAAACGGTACGGGGCGTTGCTTTTGGGCACCCCTCAGATGTTTCACTGCGCTTCGCTTCGTGTGGAAAAGATGAGCGCTGGCCGCTCACATCATCGATTTAAGTCGATCCAGTTTTCTATGGCCTCAACCACTCCATCAAGACTTTTCCTGACTTCTTTTTCTTCAAATCGCAGAAATCGTATACCAAGAGCTTCTAATTCATTTTGACGTTTCAGGTCACTGACAGCGATCTCAGGATGATCGTGAGACCCTCCGTCAATTTTTATAGCCAGAAATAATTCATGGCAGTAGAAGTCAACGATATATTCATTGATGGGAATCTGTCGGTGAGGCTGATACCCCAGCTGGCGACCTCTTATTTTTTACCACAAGAGCACTTCTCCAAACGTCATATTTTTGCGAAGCTCTCTTGCCAACTTCTTAAGTCTCGGATTATAAGGATAGAATGTATTCATTGTTCTCTCTGAATGGTGACTTTACAGAATAATCGTAAACGAAGATTTCATTGTCAACCAATGAGAGACAGGCGAAAGCATTGGAAATTGGATAGGGCAGTGGAGAAATTCATTTATTGAGACTAGACTATCAGACACCCCTCACGTGTGTCGCTTGATGCTGTTCGTACAGAACAGGATGCAAGGGGTGTTGGGGAGCTATGCTTTGGTCAGGGAGTGTGTTACAGAACAGTAGGCGTTGTTCGGACACCCCTCAGAGTAAGTCGCGACCGAGCGGCTCTTACTCATCTACCCTCAATGGGAGACTTACACCACCTTCTCCTGAATCTCTCCCAAGGTATCGAGCATATTACTTCCCGAATAGATAAAGAAATCAATACCGGCCTTTTTAAACTCATCGATGTTGTCCTTCGGATATCCGGCAAGGACGAGAATTGAATCATCCCCAAATTCAGAGCAGAATTCAGGTATCAGATCGGGATATTCATCATCGGAACCGCACAGCACATAGATGTCTGCGTTGTCAAATCCTGTTTCATTGACGGCGTCTTTTATGGAATCAAACCCGGGATGAGAGTCCACGTAGAATCCGGCACATTCGAGGTAGTTTTGTGAAAAGGTGGCGCGGGCTTTTCGCATTTTTTTGTTGCCGACAGGAATAAGCTGAGCTTTAATTTTTTGCCCTCTCGATTCTGCAATCTGCTGAGTACGGAGGCGCATTTCTTCAAACGGCTTGGCGGCGCGATAGGTTTTCAGGGCAGGATAGAGCTGCTTCTGAGGTGTCAGGAATGAATTTACAACATCACCAATGGTTGCCTGTTCTGAAAATGCGTTGCTCAGCGACTCAATTATTTGATCTGAATCAATTTCCGGCTCTGCATCTGACTGATGAAGGGAGTCAACCGGCGTGCTTTGATAGAGATCAAGCGGAAGGTCCTGCCCGGCATCGGGATAATGATTAACGCCGGTCATCACAAGCTCGCGGGTAGCCAGTGCCTGTTCTTTCATTTTTCTTGACCGGCCAACCTCGCCCTGGATAATTTTTCCTTCCAGCGCTTTTTGGAACCCGCCCTGCTTTTCAATAAGCTTGAAAACCTCCCACGCTTTTTTTGCAATCTCATCAGTTAGCACTTCAACATAGTACGAACCGTCGCCCGGATTTTCTACCGCCGATACATGTGCTTCTTCATTCAGAATATGGCTGACATTACGGGCTATCCGGCGTGAAAATTCATCGGTTTCTTCAAAGTGAACATTATATGGATGAACCGTGATCCGATTTGCTCCGCCAACAGCCGCCGATGTTGCTTCTGTTGTTGCCCGCAGCATATTATTGTGCGGATCTGCAATCGCTTTATTCCATGTTGATGTAGATGCATGAATGGTTAGCGGAATATTGGAATCGATATCGTAAGCATCGAGAACACGCATCCACAGCAGACGAGCCGCACGGAATTTTGCGATTTCAGGAAAATAAAGTGATCCTGCCGAGAGGTGCATCCAAAACTGTTTTGCAGCCTGCTCTCTTTTATTGTCAGGAACTCTTGCAAGAAATTCGCTGCCAATGGAAAGTGCAATGCCCAGCTCCTGGATAATTGTAGCCCCGCAATTGTGATAAAACGCACCATCAGCTGCAAGAGTCCGAAACCCTGATTCATCGACCATCTGACCGATAATTGAATTCATCTTATCTTCAGGAAGCGGAAGCCGCCCATGTCCTGCCATATAAGTAAACGGATCAAAGAGGAAGGATGGGGGTATCGCATCTGAGTCCTGCAAAAAAGCCTTTAATAATCCAATCAATCCAACCGATCCTGCGCCGGAATTAAAAACGACGCCTGTTTTTTCAAGGTCTATTCCGTCTAAAAGTGTCTTCAGATCATCCAGGTTCTGAACGTGTGTACCGGAGATATCACCTCCAAGTATGCCTTCATCCGGATCAATTTGAATGGTGAGCCAGAGTGAATCTGCCCCGCTTTCGACCGCTCGTTTTGCCTCTTTATTGGCCTCTGAAGGAGCAGCACGGTCAATGACCTCACAAAACTCCCACTCGGCCGGCGTCTCAATTTCTACACCGTCAGCGAGGTGCGGCAGATTTTCAAGATCTTCCTTGCGATAAAAAGGCAGAACCTCGATGCCTTCAATTGAATCCCATTTTAATTTTTTCTTGTAATCAGCCCCCTTCAAATCACGGGTAAGGACGTTTTCCCAATCTTCAGTTGAGGTAGGTTCAAATTCGCTAAAAAGGTCGGACGTGCTTGTTTCGGGATCTGACATCGATATTCGGCATTTTGTTATGAGCTCCAATGAGATAAACGGACACAGAATAATTGTATCTACCTGATAAAATACAAATAATCGGTTCAGAGTTCGCTTTGAGATTTATCAGAATCGCTATTTGCATCTATAGCGGTATGGGTCAGTATTTTTGAGAAAGACTAACGATAACTTCCGCAACTGTATATTGTCTCAGTAAATGAAAAATATCGGAATCAGAATTTTTTTGAAGTTTTCTCAGCTGGCTTGAAAACCCGGCAATAGTTATACCGGTCTTATGTCTGCATTCATTGTTGATCTATAGAAAAAGCCTCAGTAGCTCATTTCCGAAACCAAATAGGTGACTTCTATCCATTAAAATATTTTGAGGTAACGATTTTAAACCGGAAGAGCCGGATAAAGTCAAAAAATTAGAATCCGGATATTAAATGTAACAGGCGGCGGGAAAATATCTCTTGTAAGTAAGAAACAGCAGGTGTTCCATAAACTCAAGGCAGAAAAAGGGTAAGACAAGTTTCGTGCTATGTTCAAGGACTGATTCAGTCACTGAGACATATCGCGAATTTCAAGGATTATTCCCAAATACAGCACCAACGATTCACTCTATTTCAACAGCTATGCGTAGTGATATCCAGGAACAAATTTTGTACTTCAGACACCTGTTCGAGCTCATAACGATGAGCCGTGAATGGGATGATCCATATCGGATCCCGATCACATTATTTATAACGGGTAAAACATCAAAAGTACGTGTGAGGGATCGTTTGTTTCGGTTTTGATCATGTGACAGGGTTCAGGGTTCAAGGCGCATGGTAGAGAAGGCAGGGAAGTGAACAAGACCTGCCAGAGCGCGAACGCAGAGAGCTCCTGGCAGAGTCTTGTGTTGATTTGTGAGATTGGAGTGACGGGGAGAGGGAGAGATCGAGTGAAAGAGTGATGGAGAGAAGGGGAGAGATTTTCTTTTGATTGTCGGGAGTTTTGGTGAGGTGTTGTTCAGGATGGATCTAAGTACGAGGAGATGTTTCGACTACGGTTTGAAAACCACAAACCTTCGCTACCAGTGACAGATTTTAAAACCTCGACTAACTCACTGGACACCCCTCCCTCCGCCAGCTGGCGGACTGCTCCCCTCTTGGGAGAATTAATCCTGTCACTTTTCAAATGGTGTTGCCCGTCTTTTGGGCAAGATTAGTTGCTCAACATGACAGGGTGTTTTTGATTGGGGAGGGCGGCGTTTCAGTATCCTAAATGTGACTACTACAGTCTCACGCCGCTGTAAGATTAAGTTGCATGCAGAGCGATAAATCCCAGTCAATTTTATTTTCTTTTCTGATGTGATCGCGAGAACCGTTATTTTTGGGTGATTTGCTTTTTGAACAAAATCGTAGCCACCATGATTAAATCTCTCTATATCAAAGATTTTGCGCTCATTGATGAACTTGACGTTCAGTTCGAAGACGGCCTGAATATTCTGACAGGTCAGACCGGCGCGGGTAAATCGATTATTATTGGTGCACTAAATATGATCCTGGGTGAACGCGCCGATACGGATGTGATCCGGCAGGGTGCGGACAAAGCCATTTCCGAGGCGACGATAGAGATCGGACAGGATTCTTTCCTGGCTGACCTGCTCGAAGAGAACGCCGTGGAGTACAGCGAGGAGCTGATTTTACGCCGCGAAATCCGTCAAAAAGGAAGCAGGGCATTTATCAACGATACACCGGTGAATATTGCGGTTTTGAAGAAAGTGGGCGATCAGCTTGTTGACCTTCACGGACAGCACGATCACCAGATGTTGCTGAAAGATGAACATCATATGGATGTGATCGATCGGTTCGAGTCGGTTCAGCCTGCCTTGAAAGCATATCGAAGTGAGTACGGCAAAATGAAGACACTTCAAAAAGAACTGCGTGATCTGAAGCGCCGTGAACGGGAGCTTAAAGAGAAAACGGAGCTTTACCAGTTCCAGGTTCAGGAGCTGGAATCTGCGGAGCTTGATGCTTATGAAGAGGAGGAGCTGGAATCGGAAATGAACCTGCTGGATAACGCAGAAGATCTCGATCAAAAAGCAGCAGCCATTTCAGAGATTGGCAACGGTGATGACGTGAGTCTGATGGAGATGCTGAATACCATCAAACTGCACCTGGAGGATATGGCCCGTATCGAGCCTGAGTTCGAAACGTACCTGCAGGAGGTAAATACAGCCCGCATCAGTATACAGGAAGCAATAAACTTTGCAGAAAGATATCGCAACGGAATTGAATTCAATCCAAAGCGGCTGGAAACGCTCCGCCAGCGGCAGTCGGAACTGAACCGGCTTCAAAAGAAATACATGCGATCGATTCCGGAGCTGATTAGCTATTACAACGAGATTAAACGTGAGCTGAACGTTGCAGAAAATTTTGATCTGGAAATTGAAAAAATAGAGAAACGGATACGTGAACAGGCCAGCAATCTGAAAGAGAAAGCGGTAGCACTTCATAAAAAGCGAGTTAAAACGGGAGAGAATCTCTCGTCTGATATAGTAAATGCACTGAAAAATCTGGGTATTGAAAACGGGCAGTTTAAAGTAGATGTTCAGTGGCTGGATTCCGAAAATGGCTGGATAGAAGTAGACGGCCGGTTAGTAGAATGCACGGAGCAGGGCTGTGACGATGTGAAATTTTATATCTCAACGAACAAAGGTGAGGAACCCAAACCACTGGCTAAGATTGCATCCGGTGGTGAAATTAGCCGGGTGATGCTCTCGCTGAAATCGATCCTGGCAAAAGAGCATCATCTGCCGGTGATGATATTTGATGAAATTGATACCGGAATCAGCGGCAATATTTCTGAAAAAGTTGGCCGCGAAATGCGAAAGCTGTCAGAGCACTGCCAGATTGTGGCGATTACCCATCAGCCTCAAATTGCCAGTCAGGCGCACAAGCACTACCGTGTACAGAAAATAGAGGAAGGCGAGCGGACGATCACGAAAATAATCCCGCTGTCTGATGAGGAGCATATCCATGAAGTGGCCAGCCTGATGAGCGGCGAGGAAATCACCGACTCAGCCCTGACCAGCGCCAAAGAGCTGATTGAACGCGGCGGGATGAGGAATTGAATTCAACCTGACAGCACCTACCGGATCTGTCAGCGTTGAACGATGAACCGCAAAAGAAAAGAAGCGAAGCCTTGCCCGGACGCTTACAGAACACGCAAAAAGCGCGTGATGCTGTCAGGTCTGAATCAGCGTTGAACGATGAACCACAAAAAGAAAAGAAGCGAAGCCTTGCCCCGACGCTTACAGAACACGCAAAAAGCGCGTGATGCTGTCAGGTCTGAATCATCAACCTGAGCACCTACCGGGTCTGTCAGTGTTGAGAAGGTAGCCTTGCATGAATTCGATTATCGAAAACAAGCAACGTTTACCTACTTTCGGGAATTTTTCTTGCAGCAGCATAGGTATAGATTTGGGTTTTTTAAAATTTCAAGCCTTCATGGGGCGGCGGTGACCACGAGCTAAGTTGCGACGCTGACAGAAGTCCGCAAAAGCGCGGAAATGCTGTCAGGTCTTCACTGTGACTGATGCTGCGGACAGTAATAACACGTGCGGCTATTGATTTTCATCGTATCGATAGTACCCCCGCAGATCGGACAATTGGCACCTTTTTCACGATGGCGGACGAGGTAGCTATCCGGAAATTTGTCCCACTCAATTCGATTCTCAATTGCGGTAGTGCATACATCGTGCGTCTGATCAAATAAATCATCAAGCTGATCACTATTCAGATCAGTGGCCTGTTTTCGGGGATGAATGCCCGCCTGGAATAAGATTTCATCAGAATATTCATTGCCTATTCCAGCCAGTTTGCTTTGGTCCATAAACGTAGGTTTAATCATTGCACGGCTAGTGCCGAGAATATTCCTGAACTCATCTCTGTTTAAACGCAGTGCATCTGGTCCGATATCGTGATCACTTAAAAATTGCTTAATATCCTCAACCAGCTGTACTTGTCCAAGCATTCGCTTGCAGACATATGCTAAATGGTATCCATTATCAAAATCAAAGCGGACTTGCGTGTATTCCGGCTCATCACTGTCTTCTTTGTAATACTTTAGGCTGCCGGTCATGCCGAAATGCATCATTAGCAATTGTTTGGAGCCTGTATGAATAAACAGGTATTTGCCATGTCGGTGAGTCTCATCCAACGGCTGACCGGAGAGCGTTTGTATAAGTTGGTCCTTCGACACATTTCTCAAGATCCGAGCATCCATAACATCAATGCTTTCGATTGATTGATGTAAACTTGTTGCATCGATATACTCTTTATAAACCTGTACATCCGGTAGTTCGGGCATGATTTACAATTTAAGGTGATGGTTCTGCTGAGACTTAGAGACTATGTTTCAAGGCCAAAGCTCCAGTAGATCATCCGGCATATTAGATTTAATCTTATTCATTTGGCCGTCGGAAATTCGTTTACTCAGAACGCTTAACACGGCGGGAACACATTCATTGGCATCCAGTGAATGGGAAAGATTTTGGATATTCAGTTGAACGGCGTCCAGAAAATCTTTTTTGTTTCGGTGAGCCACCGGCACTTCAGCTGGGTTCCATCCCTCGTAGTAATAACCAGCAAGCAACACCGGGAGTTGGGAACCCAAGTTGGTTGCGTCATTTACTTTTACGCGATCCCGAAGTACATGTATTGTTGCTCGAAATCCCTGGAGTGCTTTTGAATAGTCGTCCGTTCCCAACTCCTCTGAAACTTCTATTATCCATTTTTCTGACGTGTTGACTGTTCGGTCAAATTCTTTTAGTGCTCCCATATTAATTCTCCTCGCTTAATTTTCTATTCCAGGTTCGAAACTTATCTCTTGATTTACAAAACAGCCTGAAAATACGAATCATTCAAAATCATCATGTCGCGGTTCAGGCCACCCAAATCAAACGATATAGCACCTTACTTTTGTTACTTATATATAATATAAATCAAGCCAGAGATAATATGCCAATTCATAATAGCGATGTGTCTGAAATACTCAGGGAGGTTGCGGATCTGCTTGAAATAGAAGGTCGCAATGAATTCCGGGTAAGAGCCTACCGTAATGCTGCACAAAGTGTTGAGAATCTGTCCAAAGATATCACCGAGCTTGTCAATGAAGGTGAAGACCTGACGGAAATGTCGGATATTGGTGAAAGTATTGCTGAGAAAATAGAAGAAATCGTCAAAACTGGCTCTCTTGAGCAGTTACAGGAAATAAGAGACAGAACCCCTGAAGATCTGGCTGAATTGCTGAATATCGAAGGGTTAGGCCCTGAAAAAGTAAGTGATCTTCATGAAGAGCTGGGAATCGACTCTACAGAAGATCTAAAAGAAGCACTTGATAATGATGAGGTCAGGGAACTTGAAGGCTTTGGTAAGAAAACTGAAGAAAAGATTGAGAAGAATATAGAACACGAATTGAATGAAGCACGTACCAGGCTTGACAGGGCGGAAGAGTATGCCGAACCATTAGTAGAATATTTAGGAGAGCTGGATGCCATCGACGATATAACAGTTGCAGGAAGCTATAGAAGGAAAAAAGAGACGGTGGGCGATCTTGATATCTTGGTAACCTGCTCCGACTCCGAGGCCGTTATGGATCATTTCACAAAATTTGAAGACGTTGCTGATGTAATCGCAAAAGGAGATACTAAGTCGTCTGTTCGCCTGAAAAATGATCTTCAGGTTGACCTGAGGGTACTGGAAAAAGAAAGTTATGGATCTGCGCTCGTTTACTTTACAGGGTCTAAATCTCACAATATCGAATTGCGTGAACGCGCTTTGGATTATGACCTGAAAATTAATGAGTACGGTGTGTTTCCCGAAGGTGAAGATGAGTCCGTTGCAGGAGCTGCCGAAGAAGAAGTGTATAAAGCTGTAGACCTCCCATTTATTCCGCCTGAAATTCGTGAAAATCGGGGAGAAATTGATGCGGCCCGAAATGATGAACTCCCAAACCTTATTGAGATCGAAGATATTCGCGGCGATATTCATACACATACTAATGCCACTGACGGAAGCAACAGTATTGAAGAGATGGCCCGGTCTGCTGTAAAACTTGGCTACGAATACATCGCCATTACAGATCACTCCCAAAGAGTTACTGTTGCTAACGGGCTAAATGAAGATGAGCTTCGGGAGCATATGGAGGAGATTGAAGCCGTCAATGACAAGTTCGACAATATTGAGATACTCAAAGGCATAGAGGTTGATATTTTAGAAGACGGAACGTTGGATCTGTCAGATGATGTGCTGTCAGAACTCGACATCGTCATCGGATCTGTGCATTATAAGTTTGATCTGTCGCGCGATAAACAAACGGACCGGTATTTAAAAGCACTTGACAACCCAAACATTCATATCGTGGGGCACCCGACCGTTCGGGAGATAAACAGCCGGGATCCGATGGATGTGGATCTGGATGCTGTTTTTAGCAAAGCCCTGGAAAACGGGGTACACATGGAATTAAATGCATCTCCGCGGCGGCTAGACCTGAATGACAAACATTGCAAAACAGCCAAAGAGATGGGTTTAAAAATCGTCATCAACACAGATGCGCATAGTACGGGGGAGCTGCACAAAATAAAATACGGGATTTACCAAGCCCGCCGTGCCTGGCTGGAAAAAGATGATGTGATAAACACGCGATCACTGGACGAATTGAGAGAAATTTTAAAGCGATAAATGAATCTAACCTTAAACCCGAAGAATCATGCCGGACAAAGATGAAAAAGAGTTTCAGCCTGAGGTCAACCCGAACGAAATAGAGAGTAAGTCAGACGCCCGGGATGCAGCCGAAAAACTTCGCGATGCCATTCGGTATCATAACTACCGGTATTATGTTGAAGACGATCCGGTCATTTCTGATGCCGAGTATGATGATCTATTTGATAATCTAAAAAAACTCGAAGAAGAGTATCCGGACATTGTTACGGAAGATTCGCCCACCCAAAAAGTAGGCGGAGAGCCGAAGGATGAGCTCGGCCTCGTGGATCACCCCACCCCCATGTTAAGCCTTAAATCTGTTCGTGAAGATGACGAGGTGGCCAATTTTGTGGATAACTGCAAAGAGGAAGTTTCAGGCGATATAACTTTTGTCTGCGAACCAAAATATGACGGATTGGCTGTAGAGCTTATTTATGAAGAGGGTACATTCGTACAGGGAATGACGCGCGGTGACGGTCGCACCGGTGAAAACATTACGTCAAACCTTAAAACATTAGGTGAAGTGCCACTGAAACTGGTGTCATCCGATTCGACCGATATACCTGAAAGACTAGTGGTTCGCGGTGAGGTATTTATGCTAAAAGAAGAGTTTGAAGAGCTGAATAACCGCCGCGAAAAAGAGGGCGAGAAAACGTTTGCTAATCCCCGGAATGCTGCGGCGGGCTCATTGCGCCAGCTTGATCCAAATATAACAGCCGAACGGCCTCTTCATATTTTTTTCTATCAAATCGCCGAAGCAGACGGTCTTGAATTCGATACCCATTTAGAAGCCCTGAAAATGTTACCTAAACTGGGACTGCGAGCCAATTTAGACTACGAGTTTGAGTGCAGCACAGCTGAAGAGATTCTTGATCGGTTTGAAGAGTTCGAAGAACAACGCGAAGAGATGCCGTATGAATTTGATGGAATGGTGGTAAAGGTGAACCGGATTGATCAGCAGGACGATCTTGGAACCCGGACCCGTAATCCCCGCTGGGCGATAGCTTGTAAATTTCCGCCGCGACGGTCAACTACAGAGATCAAAGAGATTACTGTTCAGGTGGGCCGGACAGGAAAATTAACGCCTATCGCAATTCTGGAGCCGGTTCATATCGGCGGGGTTGAAATCCGCCGGGCATCGCTTCACAATCAAAGCGAAATAGAACAGAAGGATATCAGAAGTGGTGATACAGTTCTGGTTGAACGTGCAGGCGATGTCATTCCGTACGTTGTAAAACCGATAACAGACAAGCGCGACGGTTCCGAAAAGAAGCATCACATGCCGGAGCAATGCCCGGTCTGCGGGGCAGATGTAGTTCTAAGTGAGGATAAAAAACAGGCTCACTGTCCCAATCCTCAATGCGAGGCCCAAGCCAAAGAACGGCTGCAATATTTTGTAGGAACCGATGCCATGGATGTTGAAGGGCTGGGAGAACGCCGTATTGAACAGCTCTATAATAAAGGCCTGATTGAAAAGCTGAGCGACATTTTTAATCTCACTGAAGAAGATCTCAGGCAGCTGGATGATGTTGCCGAGAAAGCAGCTCAAAACATTTTATCAGAAATAGATGAAAGTAAAAAAGCCGACCTCCATCAGTTTCTTTATGCACTGGGCATTCCGCATATTGGCCAGCATATGGCAAGGGTGTTGGCTAAAAAATTTAAGTCTGTTGATGACCTGAGAGAAATTTCTGCGGAGGATCTTCGTGAGATTGAAGAGATAGGGCCCGAGGTGGCGCAAGCGGTCGAATCTTTTTTCTCTAATGAGGATGCATTCAAGGATATTGACCTAATGTTTGATGCGGGGCTTACACTCGATAATCCACTGTTTCAGCAAAAAGAACAGCCGTTGGATGGCCTTACGTTTGTATTCACGGGTAACCTGGATAGCTGGCCCCGGGATGAGGTTAAGGAACTTGTCGAGCGCTATGGTGCCCGTGCAGCGTCCAGTGTCAGCGGCAATACCGATTATGTGGTTGCGGGTCCCGGCGCAGGATCTAAACTGGATGATGCACGTGACGAAGGGGTGGATATTTTAGACGAAGAGGAATTTAAGGAGCTTCTTGAAGAGAAAGTTGGCAGCCTGAAGTAGGATCATCAACCTGACCACGTTGATGGTCGAGGGTAATTGTCGTGCAGGGAGAGACATTGCATGTCTGTTCTACTCCAATCAGGGTTCTGAGTCGGAACCTGCAAAAAATTAGTTCTGTGTGCTGAGGTTGAAGAGACATGCCATGTCTTTTGTTAAGCCATCCGAGACTCTGGCAGGAACCTCCTTGCCAGTCGGCACTCTGCCAGGTCTGGATTACTCAACCTGACCACGTTGATGGTCCAGGGTAATTGTCGTGCAGGGAGAGACATTGCATGTCTCATGTACTCCAATTAGGGTTCTGAGTCGGAACATGCAAAAAAGGTTCTACCGGAAAGTTTGCAGGTATATAAAAATATCCGATGTACGGCTTCTCATACAGTCTCCTCAAGTCAGTTGGATCAATAAGTACGCAACACCAATCATTTGTGTTATTCTATAGGGCAACATGTATTGCTTTTACAGATTCTTTATAAACCGGAAAATCACCGGTTTATTCAGAATGACCATAATTCGGCAAGGACGGAGGGCGGCGTGAGAAAATATCGAGTTAAAAGCTACGACTGAACCCACGCCGCCCGCTTTTTATACCATGAACGTGTCATCCTGAGCAGGCCATTGTAGTTGATGGCGCAGAGAAGGATCTGCAAAAGCAATGGCTTACTATTTGAATTATTATTTAATCATGTACAGAGCGCATGTTCACAAATTTTGCTTTCAAACCACAAACTTTCCAGTAGAACATGCAAAAAATTAGTACTGTGTGACGAAGTTGAAGAGACATGCTATGTCTTTTGGAAATGTTGTAGTTCCAGTTCCACCTCGACGCTGACAGAAGTCCGCAAAAGGCGCGGAAATGCTGTCAGGTCTAAATTCCTCAACCTGTCAGCATCTAATAGATCTGACAGCGTTGGGAAGGTAGCCTTGCATAAATTTGACTTTCGAAAAAAGAAAATCCTATTAAAATCATTGAAAATAGTAGGTGATTCTGTAAATAGATCTTCTATTTTAAGTGGTAATGTCAATCACCAACAAAAGGTAATTCAATGAAAATTAAGCTTACCCTATTTCTTTTTGCAATCACACTCTCATGTCTGTTAACAGGATGCTCCGGTGCTGACGGGGCAGAGTCCCAGGCTTCCGAAACTGAAACCGTTATTTACGAGTTGCGCACATATACAACCCACGAGGGTAAACTCAGTGATCTCCATAACCGCTTTGAAAAACACACGATGGATCTATTTGAAAAGCACGGTATGACTAATGTCATGTATTGGTCACCTGAAACACCGGATTTAAAGGATAACACCCTTATTTATCTTTTGTCTCACGAAAGCCGTGAAGCCGCGGAGCAAAGCTGGGAGGGTTTTTTGTCCGATCCGGAGTGGCAGAACGTGTATGAAACATCACGTGAAGACGGGCCGATTGTGCAACGTGTGGAATCTATTTTCATGAATAAAACGCCTTATTCACCCTGATGTAGCTGATCAGAAATTTCAAAAATGAGTTCATTGATAAATATTATCAATTGAACTATTATTTAAAGCCAGCTTTTACCACCAGGTCGTCAAGTTCATCCTGCGCGATAATCCGGCGGTCTCCCCGAAGATGACGGTATCGCTGAAGCGTTCTGTCGTAAAATGACTTCAGGTGATGGAGCCGGTCTTCAAGAAAGCGGGTTTGGAACGGCGTGAGCTTGTTCCGGCCGTTTTCTATCCGGACGGATACATAGTCAAGGATGTCACATGAGTCGCCAAGAAACCACTTACAAACAGCGTCATCAATATTGTATTTAAGTGCTGCTGAGTTGGGTTTTAACAATAGTTGGTATCGCATTGGCGTAAGACGACGCGTAAGCTGAACGGGCAAGTGATGAGGCGACTGGATACCGTACTCTGCCATCCACATGAGCTGAAGCAAGCAGCCCAGCGATCGGCGAACAGGAGCATGCCCTTTAAATGATCCATACCAGTCATTAGCATCTGTCTCATCGTGTATCCGCATTGACAGCCGAAACTCCAAAAATTCTTTCCCCGGCTTAAAATAGATAAAATAGTAGGCTTCGGTTTGTTTGTTGGCGTGATTGAATGGTGGGCGTTCTTTGCGTATCCATCGGTTTTCGAGCAGCAGGGCGTTTTGTTCAGAGTCAGTTTCCTCGATTTCAAGTCGCGCAATACGGCCAATGAGGCGTGACACTTTCCGTGATACCTGTCCCGGTTTGGCGCGTTTGTAGCTGAACAGGCGGGTTCTCAAATTCTTTGCTTTGCCTACGTAAAGCAAGTTATCACTGTCATCGTAAAACCTGTAGATGCCTGGCCTTGTCGTAAGTGTTGAAAATTGATCAGTGCCGAGACGCTCTTCAAGCAGTGGTTTGGCTGTGATGAGAGTAAGTGTTTCGTTTCGCATAACTATCTTTTTTGAGGGGAAGATTAACCAACAGGTGCGACAACATTATGTCATGCAAAGAACTGAGAGTTATTGATAGGAATGAGCTGATTGGGGGGCTTTGGGATCGGTGAGATATACTGCTTTTACTTAATGTCATTCGTAACATACGGAGATTGACCTATTCAGAACAAATCAAAATTATGATGTATAAGTAATGATAGTCTTTATGCATGATTTGCTATTCTTATAGATTTCCAAAATATATTAATGTATAAATGATTGAGGAGCGAAATCACATCATTTTCAAGTCGGATAATGAACATGAAGGTTTTGATGAGATTCTTATATTAATGGGAGTCACGTATCATATACATTTTTCCTCTCTGATATATGTTAATCTATTATTCAAACGATTGTAGGAGATTTTTAACCTAATTACAGAAACAGATGAGACAACTTCTTAGATACCCCATCCGAACTGCGATTTTTCTGCTGGTATTCATTTTTATAGGAACAGGCGGTTTTGCCCCCGCTAAAGCCAAGCAGATATATTATCCGCCACAGGGAGAAGCGTGGGAGGAGCGTTCCGCTGAAGAGCTCGGTTTAAATTCCGAAGCGATGAATGAGGCCGTTCAGTTTGCGCTGAATAACGAAAACAGCGTGGAACGTGATCTGCGAATTGCGATCCTGAAAGCATTCAGCCGCGAGCCGTATCACGAGATTAGCGGCCCTGTAAAAGAGCGGGGCGGACCGGCTGGAGTCATACTGAAAGATGGATATATCGCTGCAAGCTGGGGTGATCTCGAGCGTGTGGACATGACGTTCAGCGTTACGAAAAGTTACCTTTCAACCGTGGCGGGGCTGGCATTTGATCGTAACCTAATCCGGTATGTAACCGACAGGGTAAATCAGTATGTCTGGGATCGTACATTCGACGGTGAACATAATTCAAAGATTACATGGGAGCATCTTCTAAATCAGACATCCGACTGGTACGGCACACTTTTTGGAATTGAGGACTGGGGCGATCGTCCCCCGCTCGGGCTTGATATTGATGACATGCGCGGCCGGGAGCTTCATGAGCCGGGCACCCACTTTAAGTATAACGATGTAAGAGTAAATGTGCTGGCTTACTCACTGCTGCATGTGTGGCGTGAACCGCTGCCGGTCGTACTTCGAAATGAGATTATGGATCCAATTGGTGCTTCGAGAACATGGCGATGGTACGGGTATGATCAATCCTGGACGGAAATCGATGGCATGAAAGTTCAGAGCGTGAGTGGCGGAGGGCATAACGGGGGCGGTATGTTTATCAACACGCTCGATCAGGCACGGTTTGGGCTTTTGTTTGCACGAAACGGGGCGTGGAATGGTGATCAAATCATATCAGAGGAATGGATCGGAATGGCGCGGGCGCCGTCTGAGCCCAATCCTGATTATGGATATATGTGGTGGACGCTGCAAGGTGACACCGACTGGGGCGATGTTCCCGTGCATTTGTACTATGCCGCGGGATTTGGCGGCAATTATATTGTGGTTGACGATGAAAATGATCTGGTTATTGTCACCCGCTGGCTCGACAGTTCGAAACTTGGGAATTTTGTGGAAATGGTTTACGATGCGATGGAGGAGTGAGATTGGCTCAACGTAGAGCGGGTCGCCGACCCGCTTCCTTTGAATTCTGAAAGAACTATGATTTTTAGAATTGGCCTGATATGAGTTTTTTCTTTGGGCTTCGAAATCCATATTCGGACTCACCCCTTGTTACCATCTCTACGAAAGCAGAGTGGAAAGACTCGTTGATGAGGCTCATAGATCAGTAAGACAGTCGCAGTTCTTTGAAATCAGCAGCGATTTTATGTTGGTTATGTGAAGGGCGTAATAGTCTTTAGTGGTTTGCGGACATTTGGAGGCTTTATATCTTACGTATCTGCTGACGCTCTTCTTCTGAATCATACAAAAATCTTTATTCCGACTGCTCCTCAATCTCTTTGAACTCTTCTTCAAGCCTTATAAAGTAGACGTAAATTAGCTGTGATAGAATTCCTGTTACGGCAGCTATGGCCGCAATCCAGCCGCTGAGTTCGGATTCTACCGAAAGAGAAATCCTGAGGATAACGGTTGAGCAAACAAATCCTGCATTTCGGAGCAGCCGTGAATACGTTTGGCTGAACATAAACGATGCAATGAAAATGAATACATCAGAGAAAATCATGATGGTATAAAACTCCACAAAAAAGATGACGCCGAGATCGATACTAAATGTCTCTTCAAAAGCGATCAGCCTGTATGTTTCGTTTATAAAGTCGTATATCGAAAAGAGGGTTAGTCCGAAAAAGATAAAGAGAAGCAGTAAAGCCACGCGCTCTTTCAGGTATACGAACCGGCGAATTTGCTCATCAGTCAAGAATGAAAATTTCTTTCGTTTCAGGCTAACCTGATGGAAAACTCCAACCAAAAAGAAAAGTAAAAGCCCGCTGCCAAGATCCGATGCGAGCCTGATAATGACCTCCTGCTGCTCTGCGAGCTGGGCAAAATCGTCAAACATAGAGATGTCTTTGAATACGTTTCGGATGATGATCAAAGAAATGATTTCATATTGCTTTCGAACTGAGTTGGTAAATGAAAGCGGAAGGGCAAGAATCAGGAGATAAACCTCATATACCAGAATAATACTAAATGGAGTGTATAACGCCGACAGGTAATTTGCGCTGAGCGGCTGGAGGTAGGTGAGTTCCGGGAATACATTTCTAAGCGCGATCAGAGCAAGATGGGTGAGAAAGAAAACGAAGGAAAGGTAGACGGTCCAGATTTCTACCTGTTCTTTGACCGCCTCGCGACTCAGATATTGATATAGTTTTGTGTGATTTGCCACGTTCTAAAAACTCACGACGGGCTGTATTCATTCCACTGACGTAATCCTATAGGTAGTGGTTGATTAAAAAATAGAAAAAGATTATAACATAAATGTGATTAAAAATATCATGGTGTGTGGTTTGGATATACGTGAATTCCCCGGAGCAAAGCAATCTATATGTAGAATCAGATTGCCTTAGTTTCTCTGGATATG
Organism: Rhodohalobacter sp. 8-1; assembly: GCF_038150125.1. NCBI lineage: Bacteria > Pseudomonadati > Balneolota > Balneolia > Balneolales > Balneolaceae > Rhodohalobacter > Rhodohalobacter sp. 8-1. The sequence continues at coordinate 81,703 of NZ_JBBVMF010000010.1, forward strand.
TTACACTTTGGTTACAGAATATGTGAATGCTCAGTAAGATATGGCCGTTTTTAAAGTGAAATAAACAATAAAATAAAATAGAATCGGATTATGAATAAAGTAGCCATAGTTGTTTTTGCTGAAAAAGGATCACATGAAGGGCTTGGAAGAGTAGTTAATGCTATGGAGTTTGCAAAAGAACTTCACGAAGAAAATGACGAAGTGAAACTTATCTTTGATGGTGCTGGTGTAACTTTCATACCGGAGCTTGAGAAAGACGATCACGATGCACATCCACTGTATGAAGCCGTTAAGCCGGTCATTGAAGGAGCCTGTAAGTTCTGCTCAAAAGCATTTGGCGTGATCAATGAGGTGCAAAAGACGGATGTGAAACTCCTCGCAGACTATGATGACCATCCCAGTTTGCGGACATATGTAGCAGATGGTTACCAGGTTGTGACGTTTTAAACAGCTAAATGACAAAAAAGTAAGTTTTTGATTCAGGCGCCCCGGTTTTGCTGGTGGCACCTGGTCAGGCTTACACATTCTGATTCAGCAGTTTTCTCCCCTGACATTAATATTAAATTTCTGCCCGGCATCTCCAGCGCAAGGCAAAAGTAGGTACTATTTTTCGGTAGTAAAGTTGGTGAGTGCATCATTAATAGTGATTCCTTATTTATATCTCAAGAGATAACATCTCCACTTGAACTCCGGATGCAGAAGGATTCAGTAGTTAAAATAAATTATCCGGTAAGATCTGAGAGTTCGGATATGAGTACACATCAATATTAATACAGGGAGGTAGATGAGATGGCCGGTGAAATACAGAACAAGGATGATTATTTATTTGGTATGTTAGATAGTGATGATGTTCGAACAGGCCTTATTACAGGCAATACGTTTAGAAATAAACCAGTTCAGTATGCAGTAGTTGATGGGCTGGCCGTGTTTGAAGGGTGTATTGTTTTAGGTGAAGCAGAAAATATCGAAAAGCATACCGAAGAGGCGCAACAAGTAAGTGTTGAAGATGCAGGTGGTGTGATAGCTCACGGTGTAGGAATCACAGGCGATCAATATCGCTGGCCCAATGGGCTTGTTCCGTACATGATCGATTCAGGTCTTCCAAATAAAAGTAGGGTAACAAACGCAATTGCACATTGGGAACAGCATACGAATATCCGTTTTGTTGAGCGAACCTCTTCAAATCAATCGCAATATAACGACTACGTCTATTTTAAGCCGGCATCAGGTTGCTGGTCATACGTAGGGCGGCAGGGTGGCAGACAGGATGTAGGACTAGCATCGGGGTGCAGTACCGGCAACACTATTCATGAAATTGGCCACGCTATAGGGCTTTGGCACGAACAAAGCAGGGAGGATCGGGATCTGCATATCAAAGTGCATTGGAATAATATCCAAACCGGAAAAGAGCATAATTTCGACCAGCATATAACCGATGGCGATGACTATGGCCCGTATGATTACAACTCGATTATGCACTATCACGCGACAGCATTTTCAAAAAATGGTCAGCCTACTATAACGACAATTCCTGCAGGTAAATCGATTGGTCAGCGCAGCAATTTAAGCAATGGCGACATCTCCGCTGTACACGCCATGTATATAACCTGGCACAGAAACATGACTGTTGCTTTAACCTATGCAAGTTACCATTCCCGGAATGCCTGGGTTTACATCAGCTCGATGGGGTGGAGAAAAATAGAGGGCGGGTCCGAGAACGGAACCACCAATATGTTCGCCGCCTTTTGCGAAGCTAAGGCAAACAGCAGAAAGGTAAACGTGTACGCAGATGGAAACACCGTTTACCGAATGGAACTCCTATAAACAGATACATTCAACAAAATAATTAGAGGTGAAAATTATGTGGCACAATAACTTATCAGTAGCGCGTGTGTATACATCGCATCATTCCCAAAATTGCTATGCCATCGTTAGCGGAGTCAGCGGATGGAAAAAAGTTAAAACAGGAGCAGCAGACGGCGTTACAAACGTGCATATTGCATTATCTGCGGCTCAGGCAAACGGACGGAAAGTGGACGTATATATCGTATCTAACCAAATAGAACGCGTTACGCTCCGGTAAAAATAAAACATCAGGATCTAACAGGAATTCTGTAACTAAGGTGACAAACATGAGCTCAAAGATTGTAATAAATATAATAACGAATACCGATGATGACGCCGTTGTGAGTGAACAACTTGGAGTAGCTGATTCTGTTCCCGCTCCACCTCTCTCCGATGATTTTAGCATATCGGGTAAATCGGGGGCGGGCAAACATGCAGTAATGCAGGCAGATGCCCCCGTCCCACCGGCGGATACTGGCCAAGCCGGTGAAATGTCAGCAGGTGAACCTGCAGCCGGCCCGCCGGAATTTGCAGATGAAATGACAAAATCATCTGCAGCATTTGCAGACAGGGTATCGGGCGGGGAACCGGCTCCTCCGAGCGACCATCCCGATGTTGCCGGTGATGTAACAGGTTTTGGGGCAATGGGTAGTTCGGGGACACCAGGGCCTCCTGAAGCTGAACCTGAGGATGAAGAGGGAGAAGAATCGGGAGAAAGCAAAGGAAAAAAAGGATCTGGCGGAAAGAAAAAGAAGTAATATCTTTCTGATTACAACTACTTTCAACCTGCCATAAAAACGGATCAACTAATGACAATTCATGGGGTATTGGTGATCGATAAGAGCATCCCGACATTTTCTGATACCACGGCAACTATTACGCTTGAAGATGTTGGACGCATTGATGCAGGCGCTGATGTTATACATAGAGAAATATTGCATAATATATCTCATACTGATGGTGAAAAGACCGAGGTTGAATTTAAATTTGATTGCAAGGCGTCAGACGATTCACATCCAAAGTATAATCTGAGAGCCCATGTTGATGTGACCGGCAGCGGTGATGTGGAGGTGGGGGACCTCGTTACTCAGCAAAGCTACCCTGTGCACCCGGAGGCCTCCCGAAAGCATGAGCTAAGAGTTAAGAACGTTTCATGAAATGTGCATGACAGCAATCCATGCAACCCATTAGTTTCTCTTCCATTCTGCAGGTGAACTGCATATATTTGCGGCTCATCAAAACATCTGCATGAAATCTACGCTAAAAGCGCGACTCCCTTTTACTGATGTTACACTGTTTACAGTTGCGATCATCTGGGCATTGAATTTTTCTGTTGTAAAAGCAAGCCTTTCCGAAGTTGATATCTACAGCTTCAATTCGGTTCGGTTCATTCTGGCAGCCGGGTTGATATGGTCCATCATCTTATGGAAAGACAAAAAGGTTTACATTCCACGCTCCGACTGGCTGCCATTGTTAGGAGTAGGCCTGATTGGAAATGTGCTTTATCAGTGGCTTTTCATAGTGGGGATTGATCTCACCCTATCTGCAAACGCGGCCGTGATGCTGGGCACAATCCCGATTTGGATCGCCATTTTTTCTCACCTGTTTACCGATGAAAAAATGACCAGCCTCAAGGCGATCGGTGTTGTTCTGGCTTTTGCCGGTGTTGCTTTTATTGTGAGCGGAGGTGCAAATCCTTTGAGCCTGGCGTCAGCCACATTTAGGGGCGACCTTATCATCGTTTGTGCGGCCATAACATGGGCAGTATTTACTATTCTGTCCAAAGGGTTTTTGAGACGCTATAGCGCCCTGCACTTTTCAGGAATAATGACGTCGATCGGAGCGGTGTTACTAACAGGAATGTCATTCCTTTCTGCCGAAACCACTCAATGGGAGCTTGTTTCAGCGGGGGCATGGGGCGGGATGATCTATAGCGGTGCGCTTTCCATCGGCCTGGCCTATCTCATCTGGAACAATGGAATCGTAAGCGTGGGCCCCGTAAAAACATCCGTATATCAAAATCTTGTTCCGGTACTCGGCCTGCTGTTTGGAATTGTTCTTCTGAATGAATCACTAAGCACTCTGCAGTATATCGGCGCGGCAATTGTTGTTACAGGTATTGTAATGACGCGGCGCGGGTGATTGGTTATTTGTTAATTTATGGATGGGTTTATTGGGAAATAGGAATTATACCTCCCCTAAAAGAGGGGACAGACAACAAAGCGTTCAGCGGCGTTGTCAGGGGTGGGTCGGGTTATTTGCTCGCGATATCTTTGATGCCTTAAATTTGGAACACCCACCGTCTTACTCCGCTTGCGCTGCGCAATCCACCTTCCTCAAAGAAGGAATGTAAAGACTCCACAAGTCAGCTTTTGCCACCTATGATCTAATATTCACGGCGTAATTTTAAAACCGGCGCCAATTGACAATCGCCTGAAGGACAGGTCGTTTGTTACAATCCGGTTTCCCCAACTCTCAAATTCGTAGGATGAATTGTCTATGCTGTAGCCGGCATTCAGATAAAGGTCAAACTGACCGGAGAGCGGAAATTCAAGTCCTATTCCCGGATGAAGCAACAACCCGCCCTTGTGATCGTCCAACAGGAATGACTCATCGTTTTTAACACTGAAATTATATCCGGCGCGGACAAACAAAAACGGAGAAATTCCGTCTTCTTTGAACCGATAGTTGAAATCAAAGAAAAACGGAATCAGAGACAGCGGATCATCATAGGGGGTGAACCCGAGTCCAACTCCTACCGAAGTATTCGGGGTGAACCGGTAGCCGTTCACAAAGAAGATGCGTGCCGTAGTAACAGAACCCGACCCGGTCGAGGTCAGTATATCCGTACCGGATTGTAAAAAATATCCGGTTTTGCCCTGTGCCGGCTGCGCAGCCGATGCCTGGCCAAATATTTGTACGGCGTTGCTCAATGGCAGCATCAGAAAGAAAGCGACTGCAACGACACCGGACAGGTTCAAATTTATCTTAGAATCAGAGTAACTCATCATCGTCGCCAAAAACAGGAATGGTACTTAGCTTCTTCAGATCGTTGATATCGCTGTAGTCGTATTGGATAATTCCTTCATCGCCGGTCACCATCAGTACATCGTTGAACGGGATAACATCGTAACTTTTGATATCCTCAATATGCCGCAGCAATTTGATATCAAGCGGGTTGGATGCGTCCATGATTTTTAGCCCAAACTCACCTTCACTCACAAACAGGTTGCCGCCGTCGATGCCGAGGCCGTGTGGATTCTTCATCTCGTATGAATTCACCATATAGGGGTTTGTAAGTTCGGATACATTCACAACTTCGAGTCGGTTCACAGCTTGCGGACATTGTTCACTTTGGCGCAGGGTCACGAATGCATAATCCCCTTCCACCACGACAGGATCGCAGGCTGTAGCATGCCAATATGTGGACAACTGCTGTGGATTTGCAGGATTTTCGAGATGGTAAATATACATCGCACGTTCCGAGCCAATAAACAGGTTGTCGTTGTAAGGGAAAATCGTTTCAATAGCCCATCCCACACTCGACTGGCTCACCTGGTCTGTATTGTTCGTTTCGATGGTAAACGTGATCAAATCGGTATGATCAACAGCGTAGAGATAATTGCCGTTGATGGCAAACCGGGCAAGTGAGCCGCCAACGCCTCCGCCACCGGATTCAGATGAGGCACCACCTGAAAAGGAATCAAACGTTGTGCCTATCGATCTGCCCCACTGGGGATGAGACTCACAGTTCCCTTCACAAATTTCTTCACGTTTAACCTCTTTCCAGTCCACCACAAGTCCCTGAGACGGATCTACCTGCTGCGAAGTAAATCCAGGGGCAATATTTGCTGCCGTATTGAACACATCTTCAATTCGTTCAATAAGTTCGGGATTCTGCAGATCGCTGATATCAAAAACCAGCAGGTCTTTATGAGAATCGGCATAGAGCAGATCCTCTTTAACGGCGAGATCTTTGCTGGCAGGAATCGTGATGAATCCAATATTAACGGGGTTTGAGGGATCACGATTATCAATAATGTGAATGCCCTCGTTACGCTCGTTTACATACAGGAATCCTTCGTAAAAATAGATCTTTCCGGGCACCTCAAGATCTTTGGGCGGTACCACGGATACGGAATTCATAAAATCAGCTTCACTCATATAGACCGGTTCATATTCGGTCCAGGTGACTGTCTGCACCCGCTGATCGTTACAGGATGTTAGAAACAGAGGGACTAAAAGAAGCATCATCATGCCAAAAAAAAGGGAAGGCATTGTGATCATGCTTTTTCGGAAAATCGGGTTGGATAACATATCTGGGAAGTTCGTTGATGGTAAAGGTTACGTGTTGAAGAATGCGTTCTGTTTGATATACACATGCTTTTAGCTGAGTACCTATAGAAAATCAGGATGAGTTTAAATATTGCTATGATGACTTGTTCTGAAGCTATTCGTTGCTGAACATCGCTCTCAAAGTTATGATTTGATGCCGGCTGAAAATAGGAGCTGGCTAGTCAATCAAACCACCAACATCAAAAAAATGATAAAACAGACGTTTGGAGACATATTAACTTATAGCGCATAATTATTTACTTTTTTGCGACTGATGATCTACATTCATGGAAGCGTTTTTAAATTAATTTTTAAGTTTGACGCTGCAGGAAATGTTGAATCAAAATTGAGAAAAATTATCCTATGAACAGATCGGTCATCCCATATCAAAAACACGCGGCTGTTTTACTATTCTGCCTGTCACTAATTATGGCATGCGGTCCCTCGGATATGGAGGAGGAAGAAGCGTTTGATGCATCACGTATCAATCAACACATGGATGAAGAAGTGTCGTTTGACGAGAGATATCGTCCTCAGTTTCACTACACGCCAAAAATCAACTGGATGAACGATCCGAATGGCCTTGTGTATCATGACGGCACATTTCATCTGTTTCATCAGTATAATCCATTTGGCAAACAGTGGGGGTATATGAGCTGGAACCATGCTACGAGCCCTGATTTGGTACACTGGCAGCATCAGCCTGTTGCTATCCCATATGGAGAAGAAGAGGAAGAGGCTATTTATTCGGGCAGTGCGGTGGTCGATCATAACAATACATCAGGATTTGGCGATTGGACCACAGCGCCAATCGTGGCAATCTATTCAAGTGCATATGGCGGAGAAAGACCACATCAGTCGCAATCGCTGGCGTACAGCACTGATGGCGGCGAGACGTTTCAGAAATATGAGGGGAACCCGGTCCTGGAGTTTGAGGATCCGGATTTTCGCGATCCCAATGTGAAGTGGCACGACGATATTCAGAAATGGATTATGGTTGTGGCTCTTCCGCTTCAATATAAAGTGCAGTTTTATTCGTCAGACAATCTGATTGACTGGGAGTACCTGAGTGATTTCGGTCCGGCCGGGGCCGTGAGCGGAATCTGGGAATGCCCCGACCTGTTTCCACTGGCCGTTAACGGGGATCCGGATAACATGAAGTGGGTGCTGCACGTGGATATGAATCCCGGCGCGATTGCCGGCGGATCGGGCTCACAATTTTTTGTGGGCGATTGGGATGGCCAAACGTTTACAGCTGATGACTCCATTTCTGAAGGTGAGATTTTGTGGGCTGATTACGGCACGGACTTTTATGCGGCCATCTCCTGGAATAACGTACCTGAAGAAGATGGCCGTCGTTTGTGGCTCGGGTGGATGAATAATTGGGAATATGCGAACGAGATTCCCACAGATCCCTGGAGAAGCGCCATGTCGATTCCACGGTCGGTGCAGCTTGAAACGATTGAAGATAATATTGCAGTAATCCAGCGGCCCGTTGAGGAGCTTCAGCAGCTGAGGGGTGAGGCCGTTCAGCTTAATGGCCGGAATCTAACAGAAGGAAATCATCTTCTTACTGATGATGGGATTTCCGGAAAAGCCTATGAGGTGATTGTGGAGTTGGAGCCCGTTGTTTCTGAATCGGTGGGACTGAATGTTCGTGAATCGGAAAACCAGGAAACGGTGATCGGCTATGATGCCGTGACAGGAACCGTGTTCGTAGACCGGACGCAATCGGGCGAAGATAGTTTTGGCGAAGATTTTGCGCGACGAATGGATGCCCCGGCAAGGCTAATCGATGGTAAAATTAAGCTTCACATATTCGTAGACTGGTCGTCTGTTGAGGTGTTTATCAATGGCGGAGAGCAGGTCATTACCAGCCGGATTTTTCCCGACCCCGGAAGTACAGGTGTCTCCCTTTTTGCTGATGGAGGAGATGCCTCACTTGCGGGTCTGACCTTTTGGCCGCTAGAGTCTATTTGGGATTAATTCGGAGTCGTTATTCTCCCCTAATCCCAAAGGGATCCCGATGGGGTAAGGGGAGACACAGAGGGGTGTGAACCGCGAGTCATCGGATAAGTCATTCATGAATAATATATTGACCCCAGTCGATCCGATTTTCCGCAAAACTCATCCGATGACTGTTGACAAGGATTTCTTGCTGATGTATTTGATCATCAGTTTTCTCTCATTCTTTAATAGTGAGAGATACATACATACATTAATTTTTTTAGAAATCTAACTCCGATCCTTAAACACAGCTATCTAACCGAACTCACATAAATCTTCACGAGTAACCCATTTTAAATGTTTAAAACCAAGTCGATTTTACTTTCAAGTATCGTTGCTGCCGTAGCCGGTTTTCTCTTCGGCTTTGATACCATCGTTATCTCCGGGGCTGATCAACCGATCCAGAAGCTCTGGCAGATGTCGGATCTGTTTCACGGGACATTTATTATGTCGATGGCGCTGTGGGGCACGGTCATCGGGGCGCTGTTTGGCGGAATACCGAGCGATAAATTTGGCCGCAAGAAAGTGCTGGTTTGGATTGGTGTCCTTTACCTGCTATCTGCGCTGGGTTCTGCCTTTGCTACCAGCCCTTACCTGTTTTCAATTGCGCGTTTTATTGGCGGGCTGGGCGTTGGGGCTTCTTCAGTAGCGGTACCTGTTTACATTTCTGAAATTACGCCGGCCCACAACCGCGGGAAGCTTGTGGCACTCTACCAGTTTAATATTGTATTTGGAATTTTGATCGCCTATCTCTCAAACTACTGGATCGGGCAGGCTTTCGAAGTAGATGCCTGGCGATGGATGCTCGGGGTAGAGGCTGTTCCGGCCGGTATTTACTTGTTGCTGGTTACCGGTGTACCGGAAAGTCCCCGATGGCTGCTGCTCAAAGAGAACCAAGTCGAAAAAGCTCGGGCACTGCTTTCTCAGCTCAACCCGAAGGAGAACATCGAAAAAATGATTACCGAGATTAAGAACTCAGTGTCTAAAGATGCCGGTGCCGACACGTTCTTCTCCAAGCGATTCCGGTTTCCCATTATGCTGGCCTTTCTCCTGGCGTTTTTTAACCAATGGTCGGGGATCAATTTTGTACTCTATTATGCCCCGCGAATATTTTCACAGGCAGGGATTGCTGCAGGTGATGTGCTTGGCGCCTCTATATCACTGGGTGTGGTGAACCTTCTTTTTACACTGTTGGGGATGTACCTGATTGACAGAGCCGGCCGAAAATCCCTGATGTACATCGGGTCATTTGGATATATCGCATCTCTTTCCGGCGTTGCCTGGGCATTTTACTCTGGGGCAGAGGGAGTGTTTGTTGTGATTTTTGTCTGTGCGTTCATAGCGTCTCACGCCATCGGGCAGGGAGCGGTGATCTGGGTATTTATTTCTGAGATCTTTCCCAATGCGATTCGCGATTACGGGATGTCGCTGGGATCCGGAACCCACTGGGTGTTTGCAGCTATCATTACGCTCATTACGCCCACCGTACTCAGCGCATTTACGGGTGCACAAATATTCTCCTTCTTTGCGTTTATGATGGTACTACAGCTGCTTTTCGTATGGAAAGTGATGCCCGAAACGAAGAACATCACCCTGGAAGAGATGGAGGTGAAGCTCGGCATCAGCCGTGAAGCGCTTGAGGAACTTGTGGATGAGGAGAGACTTGAGTGATTAGGGGATAAGTATCGAATTACTAATATTGAACGCCGAATGTCGAACGATTGTCAGATGAATATCGAATAACGAATATTCGTATCGATTAAATCATCTTTATCGATTTAAAAACAGTGACCTAAAAGCATCAGGGGCGCGATCCATTTATAGAACCGGGAGCCACCCCGGGGATCAAGAGTTCATTAAAAAAACTCAGAGGCGATGAATAGAATCAACGGATTGATTTTCACCGAAAGGGCGAGGGTAAAATTTTTCGTTGTGTGAATCGCAATGCATCGTGGTGGGCCTGTTGAAGTGAACCGAAGTCTTAAATGAATGGGTTATACCACGCCACGGTAGGGGTTGGCGTGTAGGACGCTATAAACAGTTTACACCTTTATAAAAATCTTCCGCTTATACATATAGCTTAAAACGACATACCATAATACGATCCAGGTAATGGCGTAGAGCAATGATGCGTTGACTTCCGAAGCCAGCGGCATAAACACATTATTGAAAATCAGACGCTGCAGAGATATCGAACCTTCGTCAGTAGGTATCTGAATCATCACCAGCGTACGGGCGAGCAGCCCGCTTACAAAGAATACGATCAGCGCGTTCACGCCGTAGACCACAAATGGCCGGGTAAATCGTTTGTAACCCTTAACGTCAATAAGCCAGTAGCAGGCTCCAAAACACTGCATAGCAAGGCCGGCTGTGAAAATAGCGTAGGAACTGGTCCAGATCGATTTGTTGATGGGAAACCACCAGTTCCAAATATACCCGATAACCGCAAGAAAGAATCCCCAGAGCATCAGCCTGGCAGCTTTTTCAATTATGGTACGATCCGTCATCAGGATCATTCCGGCAAATAGTCCCAACAGCGTCGTTGCAATTGCCGGGATCGTGCTCAAAATTCCTTCAGGATCATAGGGGCCTTCCCGGTAAATATGAGGTTCCGGAATCAGAAGCTGATCAACCCAGGCAGATAAATTTGTATGAGGCTGATCGATCATCCCGGCGCCATATCCCGGAACGGGTATAAGCATCATGACCGCCCAATAGACAAGCAACAAGCCCGCTGTGATAAACGCCATTGTTTTTGGCTTTACGTAGAGAAATAACAGGGAGGCGATCAGGTAGCAAATGGCAATTCGCTGGAGCACGCCCATAAGCCTGATGCCTGATAGATTCGAGTGAATATCGAATGAAGGATCGAAGGTGAAGTAAGGAAACCCCATCATCAGGAGTCCTAATCCAAAAATAATGGCTGAGCGTTTAACTGTTTTCCGGAGCAGGTCACCTCTGCCGGCCCCTTTTTCAAGAGATTTTGTAAAAGCCAGCACTACCGATACTCCCACGATAAACAAGAAAAACGGAAAGATAAGGTCCGTAATTGTCCAGCCGTGCCATTGCGCGTGGCGAAGTGGCGGATACATGGCAGCCCAGGTACCCGGATTGTTTACCAGAATCATAGCCGCGATTGTGGCACCCCGAAACACATCAAGCGAGACCAGGCGTTTACCTCTGGTTATATTCCGAAGAGATTCATTGAATGGCATAAGTCAGGTTGTTGATGATCAAAAGAATCGGAGTATGATGTTTTTAAACAGTATTGGCATATATCTTAATCAGAACATAGTGATTTGGAGCAATGACCACTATTAAAACATAACTGGAAGCGGTCTCTATTATAAGTGTAGTCATCCGATGAATTCCCGTCATTGGACGAGTTTTTGGGCCAATAGTTTGAGATCTGTCATGTCTATCAGAAATCAAAAACCGATCAGGATCAAAATAGACCGGGAGAAAGAACCGTTTTCATGAGTAGAATTGCCATGCCATGTTTTTTGAAACTCGGCCCTGACGCTGACAGAAATCCGGAAAAGCACCGGAAATGCTCAGGTCTGAATTATCAATCTGAAAGCGATAGTCTACTGCTATTCGGGGGTTAAATGTTAGTCAGGGAGATTATGGATTCGGTTTTTTAAAGACTTATAATCCTTCTCGGGTCGGCGACCCGAGCTACATGGCGACGCTGACAGAGGTCTACAAAAAGCACCGGAAATGCTGTCAGGTCACGCAAAAAGACCTGTAAGACATCCGCTTTCTAAATATCGAATAATGAATGATGAACGCTGAATGCTGAACGTGTATCCCCTTCGATATTCAACATTTAATATTCGGTGTTCGATATTCTGTTTGGGTTGAATAGATATGCCATGTCTTTTGGGCCCTCTACTATCCTCTTCCGCCGATTCTAATTCTTATTTGACTTTAAAAACAATTTCTATTAATTGAATGTAAACCTTTCAATAATTTAGAACTTAAACAACATGAGTGATCATATTTCAAGAAAACGTTTCATAAGCTCATCTCTAATGACCGCTGCAGGAATTAGCATGATTCCCGGTCATGTTTTTGGAAGAGCAGCAAACAGTACGTCAGCCAATGACAAACTGTCTATTGGGTTTATTGGAACGGGTCGGATAAGCTACGGCCTGTCCAATAATTTTTTAAATCTGGATGACGCCGATGTGGTAGCCGGTTGCGACGTGTATGAATCCAAAAGGGAACGCTTTGCCGCTCATGTTGAAGATACCTACGAACAAATACACGGCCGAAGAAAAAGTGGATTTCAGATTTATCACGATTATCGGGAATTATTGGAAAGGGATGATATTGACGCTGTAGTGGTTGCAACTCCTGATCACTGGCATGCAAAAGCAACGATTGATGCTGCCAATGCCGGAAAGCATGTGTATTGCGAAAAGCCGCTGACTCATACGGTGTACGAGGGCCGAAAGGTGGTGGAAGCTGTGGATGATAACGGAATCGTGCTTCAAACAGGTACGATGCAGAGATCCTGGGATCACTTCCGGCATGCCTGTGAATTGATTAGAAACGGGTATCTGGGGGAGATTCAAAAAGTAATCGTAAGTGTAGGTGATCCGGCCGTGCCGTGTGACCTTGCAGGGGAACCCATTCCTGAAGATTTAGACTGGGATCGATGGTTGGGAGGAGCAAAGGTGCGGCCTTTTAACGAAATTCTGGCTCCACCGGCTGATGATTCCAGCTGGCCAATGTGGCGGCGATATTCCGAGTTCGGAGGTGGAATTTTGAGTGACTGGGGAGCTCATATGTTTGATATTGTACAGTGGGCATTGGGAATGGACAATACAGGGCCTGTTGAGCTTGTACCCCCCAAAACACCGGTTTCGAAACGTGGGTTAATGATGCGCTATGCCAATGGTATTGAGGTTTACCATTACGAGTTTGGGAGAGGCCACGGCATTGAATTCTACGGTACGGAAGGGACCATGCAGCTTGCAAGAGGATTTATGGAAACAAATCCTGAATCTATTGCATCAGAAGAGATTCCGTCATCCGGCCAAAAACTCTATCACAGCGAAAACCACTACAAGAACTGGGTTGATTCAATAAAGAACGGGACATCTCCTATTTGTGACGCCAGAACCGGACACCGCTCTGCCTCGGTTTGTAATATTGCAAATATTGCTTATTGGGTTGGCAAAGATCTCAAGTGGGATCCTGATAACGAACGGTTTGATGATAACGAAGCCAATGGATATCTCACAAAAGAATACCGGGAGGGATACGAGGTTTAAGGTGTCGGGTAAAACGCAGACCACAAAAAGATTTCGCAGCGTTGGATAGAGTGTTTTATTGATTAAGGCTAAAATGAAGGTTAATTCGTTATTAAACAATCAGATAGGTTCATTCATATTTTTTTGTGTGAGAAATGCAGGTTAAGGCTTTAAATACGTATTCATGTTAGACAGCAGATTGATCAGATGCAGCCTATTTTTCCTTTTCCAGGTAAACAATATTCCGAACATGATATGTGATCAACTTAATACGTCGTTGAATATAACCACTAAAGATCTTCAGCTCGACTATTAACTTCGATAGAATATCCATCTGGATCCATAATATAGACTTGCTTAATTCCATCGCTGCGTGTAGTAACCTTACCCTCTTCGCCCGGCCAATCTGTAAAAGTAATATTGCGTCTTCGAAGATTATCTACAAAATTATCAAAGTTTAAAACTGTAATGGCCAAATGAATGGATTTATTGACTTTAACTCCTTCCATTTCATCAGCCAGCAGGTGAAGCTCATGACTCCCGCCTAATGAAAACCAGCGACGAGTAGGTTTGCCAGTTTGATTTTCAATTTCTTTCAATCCCACTACTTCTTTATAAAAAGTTGCAGATGAATCCAGGTCACTTACCACAATAGCCTGATGATCAAAGACTGGATTGAAGTCCTGGGCCTTACTTTCTGATACTGATAAGCTAAATATGATGAAAAAGGTTAAAAGAAGTGAGTAAAAGGGAATTCGATTGAATGAATATATTTTCATTTGATTTAGTTATTTGAATATTAAGCAAAACTATATGACCATTATCCGCTTTGAATCCATAGAAAAATGTTTTGTATGCATTATTTATGGTAGTGAAATACTTAAAGAAGAAATATTTTAGTAGAGCAAATTTGCATTATAATTCCTTAAAATGCCAAATTTTGATACATTTCATTTACATTTCTCTTTCCAATATCCATTTTTGGCCCATTGTTACCATTGTGTTTATAGTTGGTCAACAGAGTCAGGATATTATTCGGAAATATTTGTCTTGCACCCTGCACCCTAGATCAACCAGGAACCTGTCCCGAAGGTATTCAGACCGGAAAAATCTCGAGTGCCGGGACCAGAAAAACACTGGCAGCGGCCCCGCGGGAAATCTGGCAAGTCTTAAACATCATGCGCTTTGCACCATGCGCCTTGCCTTTCGCTCCAGACTCTGGCAGGATCCCACGAACTGCATGTGGGGACTCTACCAGGTCTTTGAACCTGCGCCTTGCACTCTTAGCGCCCTGCACCATGAATCGGACGCTTCAAGGAGCTCTCTCCGTTCGCACGCTTGGAGGTCCTGGTTTGAACCATGCATCTACACCCTGCGCCCTGAACCCTGAACCCTGAACCCAGACGCTGTCAGGAATCCACGCGAGCAGCTCGCGTGGCTACGCTGACAGGTCTTCAGTCAGTCCCTCTGCCATTATTACGGCGGGATGCTGGGCCGTGCGCTGAACCCCGTCGGCAATCTGGTGGCGGCAGGAAAATCCGGGGGCGCAAATGGTTGTGTTTTCATCAAACGCTCGAACTTTGGGAAACAAGGTTTGCTCGCCTACCTGCATTGATACATCATATTTATCGTTTTGATAGCCGAAACTTCCGGCCATCCCGCAGCACCCGGTTTGCATCTCTTCCGGCGCAAATCCAAGGACCCTGAATGCCTGCATCAGCGGATCATTTCCCACAAGGGCTTTCGTGTGGCAGTGCCCGTGCAGCTGAACTTTTTTGCCTTTACCTAAATCAACCGGTTCGGATGCCGCCAGTTCAAATACCAGGAATTCCTCCCAGAGAAAACTATTCTCTGCAATCTTTTCAGCCTTTTTCAGGCTTTCGTCGCTGCATAAGTCTGTGTATTCATCACGGAGTGTGAGAATTTCACTTGGTTCGAGCCCCACAATGGGGATCCCCAGATCTGCGAAGGGGTAGAAACGGCGGATATTCTCTTCACAAATGTCGGAGGCCTCATCAAGCAATCCTTTAGAAATTTGCGGACGGCCTGTAGGCCAAATTCCAGGAACTATCACGCTGAAACCCAATGCCCGCAAAACGTTACAGGCGGCAATTGCAATGTGCGGATCGTGGTAATTTGTGAATAGGTCTACCATTAGCACAACCTGCCTGGTGCCCTTGATGTTAAACTCAGTCTCATGTTTTTTAAACCACGATTTGAACGTCTGTGAAGCGAACTCAGGCAGGTCACGGCGCGAATCGATTCCAAAAACTTTCTCAAGAATGGCTTTTGTCGGGGGCTGTTTGTTGATGAAATTCGTAACGGGAGCAAAGAGTGATGCCAGGGGATAAAGCTTTTCAGGCTGCCCGAAGAACCGTTCACCGGCAGTTGTCCCGTTCTCTTTATGATAGCCGTTCATAAACTCCGCTTTCATTTTGGCCATATCCACGTTAGCCGGACACTCACTTTTACACGCTTTGCAGCTCAGGCAAAGATCGAGAGCTTCCTTCAGCTCTTCAGAACGAAATGCTTCCTTTTGTTTCCCGGAAAAAAGCTGGCGAAACAGGTTTGCGCGTCCTCGTGTGTTATCTTTTTCCTCCCGTGTGGCGTGGTAGGAGGGGCACATGGTTCCGCCGCTTTCGGCAAGCTTACGGCAGACGCCAGCGCCGTTACACTGCTCAATAGCACTGTCGAAACCGTCGGCTTTTCGCCATTTAAACATGGTTGGAACATCAGGCCGCTTGTAATCCGGACTGAAGCGTAAATCACTGTCAATAGGTTCAGGGTCGAGGATTTTTCCGGGATTGAAGCGGTACTCCGGATCCCAAATCTCTTTCGTTTTTCGCAGAAGAGGCATCATTTCGCTGCCAAGAACCGTTTCGATGTAAGGCGCCCGTGCCCGGCCATCACCATGCTCGCCGGAAAGAGATCCGCGATATTTTTTAACCAGCGTGGCCACCTCTTCGGCAATCTCTTTCATTGTTTGAATGCCTTCCGGCTTCATTGTGTCTACCACTGGTCGCAGGTGAAGTTCACCCACCGAAGCGTGAGCGTAAAACACACACGTTGTGTCGTGATTGTCAAGAATCTGCTGAAACTCTGATATGTAATCCGGAAGGTCTTCTACGCGTACGGCCGTATCCTCCACAAACGTGGGTGACGGACTCTTTCGGCCCAAACCCATCAGCAGTCCAAGACCGGCTTTGCGAAGATTCCATACGCGCGTCATTTTATCGGGCTCAGACAGAAACGGATGTGCATAACCCAGACCAATATCTTTAAGCTTTGCAGCAAGTCCGGCGGAGTGCTTTTCAAGGTCATCCAGATCATTACCTTCAAATTGTACAATCAATATACATTTAGGCTCACCATCAAGGAAAAACCGGTTTTTACTCTGTTCGATGTTGCCTTTTGTGGCGTTCAGGATAATGTCATCCACCAGCTCCACAGCGGCCGGATTCCATTTCACAATCTCAACCGTGGCCCGCATCGCCTCCTGAATTGATTTAAATTGCGGAATGACCAGGGTTTTGGCTTTGGGTAACGGCACCAGGTTTACTTTAGCTGACGCTGTCATGGCCAGGGTACCTTCACTCCCGCACAGCAGCTCGGCCAGGTTAAATGGTCGTCCACCGGGTGTAATGGGATCCATCTCGCAGAGGCGGTCCAGCGCGTAGCCGGTATTTCTGCGAATAATGTCGGGATGTGGATAGTGGTCAAATATATCATCCCTGTGCTTTTTTAGCAGATCAATCATACCGCGATAAATAGATCCTTCAAGTGTATCAAGCTTTAATTTTTCCTGAAGCTCAGCATTACTCACTGGGTTGAACACAACTGATGATCCGTCACTTAAAATCGCATCAACCTCAAGTATGTGCTCCCGCGTTGTCTTATGCTTGATGGAGAACGAACCGCAAGAGTTGTTGCCTATCATTCCGCCAAGCATGCTTCGGTTTGTTGTTGCCGTATCAGGACCGAACTGCAATCCATATTTGGCCGCTTCGCGATTCAACGTATCACGTATTACGCCGGGCCGAACCTGTGCGTAGTGCCCAGGCTTATTTATTTCAATGATATCTGTCATGTGGCGCGACACGTCCATGATCACTCCTTCCCCTGTCGTCTGACCAGCAAGACTTGTTCCTGCACTTCGAGCCGTGATTGAGAAATTCTGGGCAGCTGACTGATTGACGAGCATACGTATGTCATCTGCTGTTTTGGGAAACGCTACGCCTGATGGTAATTCTTCATAGAGTGATGCATCGGTTGCATAGAGCCGGCGGGTAAGCGAGTCAGTTTTTATCATGAAATGAAGGTAATAAAATTAGAATAGGCACTGATGATCAAACAGAAAAATAACAATGAATGATCATAAAACTTACAATTAATTGAATTTATCCGATAAAGAGAGCGGTACCATAACATAAAATTCAGTATTTACGGTATATACGTTTAAAAGCCTGCAAAACAAACACTATGTGATTCCTGAAAATGACGAGTTTAGAATGAGAAAGAAAGAGAACAGCAGAGCAAAACTTTATCGGGTTGTGGCCATCTTTATTCTGCTTGGGCTCTCTTTAAGCGTCGTATCCTATTTTGGAAACAAAGTACAGTCGGGTAGCCGCTCATATATCAGTGGTGAATCAGAGTGGTCAAAAGCCCAGAAAGAGGTGACTATCACCCTGCTTCAGTATGTTAGAACGGAAGATCAGCTTTTTTACAACAAATACCTGCAGTCGCTGAAAGTTATTGAAGGCGATCGCATTGGCAGGGAACAGCTGAGGTTAGAAAATGTAGATTATACCCGGGTTAGAGAGGGGTTTCTTCAGGGAAATAACCATGCCGAAGATGTAGATGTAATGATCTGGCTGTTCAGGAATTTTAGCGATTTTGAACAGATTCAAAATGCACTTACAATCTGGGAAACTGCTGATAAAATGGTTGGGGAATCAACACTGCTTGCTGAGGAAATCCACCGTCGTGTGCTTTACGGTAACCTGGATGAAGCCGCAAAAGAAGAGTATGCAACCAAAATCCTTGCTTATAACGATCGGCTGACGGTAACAGGCCAAAATTTTTCTGATGCGATGAGTTCTGCCGCCAGAAGGTTTGGGGGATATATTTTTTGGCTGAATGTTTTTTTATCCACCACATTTATCATCTTTGCGGCGTACTACTCTATTTCATATATGCGGCACCTGAGGGGGTCAAATGCAAAACTTGCGAGGTCGGAGCATAAATTTCGCAATGTATTGGATCACTCGCGAGACGTGATATACCAAATTAGTATCGGATCGGAGCAGTACGATTATATGAGTAGTTCTGTAAAGGATATGCTCGGACTTGATGCTGAAGAAGTGATGAAAGGCGGCCCCGAAATGATATTACAGCGCGTGCACCCCGATGATCTCGGCCGGATGAAAAAGCGCCAGGAGCAGAACCGGTCGGAGAATGTTGAAGAGACCATTATACAGGACAGCGAGTTCAGGGTGAGACGTGCTGATGGCACCTACACATGGGTGAACAACAAACGAGCCGTTGTTCATGATGAAGACGGCAACCCGGTAGCCATCGTTGGAAATGTACGTGATATTTCAGTGCACAAGCACCAGGTAGAAAAACTGGATCAATCGCTAAACGAGAAGCAGACACTGCTTGCGGAAATACATCACCGCGTAAAGAATAATCTCGCCATTGTTTCCAGCCTTATAGAATTACAAAAAGATGAAGTGGATCCGGAGCTGAAGCCCGCATTCAGGAACGTACAGTCTCGTATAAAATCAATTGCGCTCATTCACGAAAAGCTCTATGAAAATACCATATTCTCCGAAGTGGAGCTGGCAGATTATCTTCGTGAACTGTCTGAGATGATTTCGCACACTTATCATTCAAAAGATAACCGGGTGTCCATAAAATTGAACCTGGATGATGTGA
Organism: Rhodohalobacter sp. 8-1; assembly: GCF_038150125.1. Taxonomy (NCBI): domain Bacteria; kingdom Pseudomonadati; phylum Balneolota; class Balneolia; order Balneolales; family Balneolaceae; genus Rhodohalobacter; species Rhodohalobacter sp. 8-1. The sequence goes on from NZ_JBBVMF010000010.1 coordinate 101,088, forward strand.
AAGTAGATATGACCTCTGCCGTTCCGGTTGGACTGATCTGCAATGAGCTGATCAATAATTGTTTTAAACACGCATTTAATGAGTGTGGTGAGGGAATCGTGGCAATTTCGCTTAAAGATTTGGATGGTTACGTGGAGGTGACAGTTACGGATAACGGCGATGGGCTTCCGGATGATTTCAGCCTGGATAGCATGCAAAGTCTCGGCGTTACGCTGCTTACCGTTCTCACCAAGCAGATCGGCGGCGAACTGAGGAGCGTCTCAGATGGCGGGTCTCAATTTGTGCTCACGTTTCCGGTTCAAACTGAAGAAAATAAGAAAGCGGAACGAAAAGCTGTTTAATATCCAGTTTTCAGTTCCGCTTAAATTTTGAGAAAAAGTCTTCCGCCAGGCGGAGAGATACAGAGGGGTGTTCAACGGGCCTTATCAGAATATGATGAACATTCCCCTTTTTTCGTCGCGGGCATCCCTTCTGGAAAGGGGGACCTCCTCAAATATGATTTATCAATTGAAGTTTGCTTATTCTCAATTCAATCAAGCCGCAAGCACTTTCGAAACAGCCTCGGCAGCTTCTTTAAGCAGAACTGCAGAAATTACGTTCAGGTCGCTGTTGTCGATGATCTCTTTCGCTTCTACTGCATTAGTGCCCTGGAGACGAACAATAATCGGTACATTCTCAACCTTCTTTGCAATCTCGGGATCTTTGATCGCTTCAATCACGCCGTTGGCAACGCGGTCGCACCGAACGATACCGCCAAATATGTTGATCAGGATGGCCTCCACATTTTTATCTTCCAGGATTATTCGAAAACCGTTTTTCACGGTATCCACATTGGCACCACCGCCCACGTCGAGGAAGTTGGCCGGTTCACCGCCGGAAAGTTTAATAATGTCCATTGTTGCCATAGCAAGTCCGGCCCCATTTACCATACAGCCCACATTGCCGTCGAGCTTGATGTAGTTCAGGCCATATTTTGAGGCCTCGAGTTCAATAGGGTTTTCCTCGGATTCATCACGCAGTTCAGCATACTCCTTTTGACGATACATGGCGTTGTCGTCAAAGGTGAATTTAGCATCGAGTGCCATCACATCGCCGCCGGGGGTTTTTACCAGCGGGTTGATCTCAACGAGATTGGCATCGGTTTCTTCGTAGCACTTGTAGAGTGCCATAATAAATTTCACTGCTTTTTTAAATGCATCGCCTTCAAGGCCGAGCGCAAAAGCCAGACGGCGAGCCTGGTTGGGCTGGAGATCCATGCCGGGTTCTACCCATTCCTTGATAATTTTTTCGGGTGTTTCTTCGGCTACCTGCTCAATTTCCACCCCACCTTCCGTAGATACCATGATTACGTTCTTGCTTTTGCCACGATCAAGCAGGATACCCAGGTAATACTCTTCTTCAATATCCACACCATCAGTCACATAAATGGTGTTCACTTTCTGGCCTTTATCACCTGTTTGAATGGTGACCAGCGTATCGCCAAGAAGATCTTCGGCTGCCTGCTTTACTTCATCAATCGTTTTGCAGAGAATAACACCTTTAGCGTTACTCTCTTTCGTTCGTCCTTTTCCGCGGCCGCCGGCGTGAATCATCGCTTTTACAACAAACAAGGATGATCCCTTTTCCTTCATCTCTTTTGCTGCCTTCACAGCATCATCAACACTATCTGCGGCAACGCCATCGGGTACGGCAACGCCATACTCTTTTAAAATCTCTTTGGCCTGATACTCATGAATTTTCATAAACAATCACGTTTTTCATCAAAAATTACGGTTTAACAATTTCGGTCTAATAATACCCAAACTGGCAGGTAAAAAAAAGTTGAGTTCTTATGCCGGGGCAAAGGGTGTAATAACGCTTAGAATTAATATACACACAGACTTCCATCAGAAAAAAGTGTAAGGGAAATGCCCAATGAAGATCATACGATTAAAAAGAGATTATTATGGCACGACGATATCGAAAAGAAAAGGAGCTGAGTTACATTTCACTGCAAATCGTGGCGGGAGTTCCTCTGTTTACGGATCGGCGAATGTTGGTAAAGATAAGCAACGGACTTAAATGGTGCTGCGACCGCAGAGGCCTGCGCATATATGAGTATGTAATTTTACCAGATAGAATTCTGCTGATGGGCAATACTGCCTGGGGAACATTTGATGATATAATCGAGGGCTTTCGGGTCTTTAGTTCGAAAGCAATTATGCTCGTTCTCCGGGAAGGCCTGGCCGGACTTCAGGGATCGTGGATGATTCCGGTGCTTAACAAATATGGAAAATCTGACGGGCCAAATGGGCTAATAATCTGGGAGGAAGGCCTCAATAAACGGGTACTGTATCAATCACAGGAAATAGATGCGACCGCCCTTGCCATACGCCGTGCACCGGTGACGCGCGGTATCGTTGCAAAAGAAGAAGAGTATGTGCACTGCAGCGCAAACCCAAAGAATCCATTGGAAGGGTGGCAGGTGGCGGTTACAGACAGAGGCATTTGATCAGGATATTCTGTAAAATCAAATGCCACGCCTGAGTCCACGTTCCGAGAACCGCCAGTCCGGGATAGATACATTAATTTCCCGGTCGCTCCAGGTAATTTGGGTGTTTCGGTCGTCCCTCAGGTCATACATTGTCATTTTTGAAGGAGACCAAAGGCTGTCGCTGACTTGTTCAAAACTTTCTGCTTCCAGCCGTTTAATCATCTCATCACTGCTGTTAAAGTAATGGATTTCGTTTAGCGTAAATCTCTCGCGATCGATAAAGAATTCAACATAATCATATTGATCAGACTCTGGTTTATTTGCCCGAACCCTGTACACTGAGTCCTGCTCCTCGAGCCAGACAAACTCATAATCCTCGGACTGCTGATCGCCTAAATCTTCGTAAGTAAAATCACTTCCCATAAAGCGGTCGCCCCGTTCTCCGGACGTTATAGTCTGAACACGCCCAACAGAGGGCAGGTAAAGTTTCTGGGAGCTGTCGCCATTTTCCCGTATAGTCAGAAAAGCCGTGCCGCTTACGTTTCCGGGTTCTGTAAATACAATCAGACTGCTTGAATTGTCGCCTTCTGTGTAGCTCCACATTTTCATCGTGCGATTTCGCGTGCGTCCGCGAGAGTCAGTAATGGTCATTTCCATCACGGCTGTTTCTGTGGAAATAGAGTTTTGCCGTTCCTCCACCTGCTCAAAGATTTTGCGTGCCTCATCTTCGTCAGTTATCCGATCCTGAGCCAAAGCCGGAAATGTAGCGAATAGCAATAGCAGAGCAATGAGGAAAGATCTGAGATTCAAAATAGAGTGCGTTTTTTAAAAATGACTACCGTTGAAAACAACGGCGATTTTTCGGTGTTCGTTCAGACAAACGAGAAAGGAGAGGGGGGACAAATAAAAATTGCCACGCCCGTTAAGGCGTGGCAAATGTCAGGATCACTGAATTAAGTTACATGAACTCAATCAGAATCCTTAACCCCACTCAAATATAACACAATTTTAGTATTGAATAAAGTTAATTATTGCTTAACATTTCCTCTGTTTGTGACGTTAAACCATTGCATATCATATAAATAGAGATCTGTGTCATTTATCGTTTGAGGCTATGCTGCCCACTAAGAATATGGCACACCGCATGGGTAGAGTTTACATACATAATTCGTATATGTATTTAACGAGAGTCTCCGATTGTTCTGGATTCAGTATTTTAATCTCAAGTGGTTTAATTCCTGCACCTTTGGGTAGGAAAAGATAAAAGTCCCCCTTTGAAGGGGGAAGCGAACGGAGTGAGCTGGGGGATGACTTCTGAGTTTAGAGAAGTCCTGAACTTGATTCAGAAACTTAACTGATCATCCCCCATTGCCCCCTTCGAAGGGGGACACTCCAGAATAAACTCATTATTGGACCTAAAGTTATAGGTTCTAAGTTGATACCTCGTGGGCTCTGCCCCGAGGTAGTTTATTCTCAAGTGGTTTAATTCCTGCACCTTTGGGTAGGAAAAGATAAAAGCCACACTTTCCCTAATTTGGGGATTCCCCTTCGGAACAATATCCCAAATAGCAAGGGCAGGCAGCCGACAGAGGGGTGTTTTAAAGCTCTATTTGATTAAAAGAATAAGCGAGACAGGCAATCTGTGCCAAATGAATAAGCCTTCGTTTAGTTTTTATATACCCGAACATAATCTACTTCCATGCGAACCTGTTCGAGGGTTGGATCGATACCATTTTTCATTCCCCCTGTTTCATATTGCGGATCACTTCCCCAGTTTCCGCCCATCGCAATATTCATGATGAGGAAGAAGTCGTTATGAAAAGGCCAGTTATCAGAAGTTTTGTCTGACGGACTGTAGGTGTAGAAGCTTTCGCCATCAACTTTAAAGATGATGCTTTCCGGCGTCCATACTGCTTCGTAGATATGAAACTCATCGTGAAAATCAGGAATCTCTATCTGGCCTTTATTTTGTGTATTGCCGTAACTTGATGGCGTATGCAGTGCACTGTGAACTACGCCCGGATCTTTTCCTACATGCTCCATAATGTCTATTTCACCTGAGGCGGGCCAGCCAATATCTGTATAGTTTGAGCCCAGCATCCAGATGGCCGGCCATGTACCTGATCCCTGCGGAAGCTTTGCACGTACCTTAATAGTAGCGTATTGGAAAGATTGAAGGCCTTCGCTCTTTATTCTTGCTGATGTCCACTGACCGCTTTCTTTAATTGCATCGATCACGAGAAACCCATTCTCAATCCGCACATTTTTTTCTTCATCGGTGTAATATTGCACCTCGTTATTTCCCCAGCCACCACTTCCATGCCCGATATCGTATGTCCAGTTGCTGTTATTGGGTGAGCCCGGAGTATTAAACTCATCAGACCAGATAAGGTCGCCCGGCTCGAGTGTATCATTTGGATCTGTTTCGTTGTAATCGAAGCTGCTAGCCGGGTTATCTGATGCGCAATATGAGAGGCTTAAAATCAGTATCAGGACCAAAATCACTTTTGAAAACTTTTGCATTGGAGTCGGGGCTATTACTTGATGTCATTAAACGTTTATGTAAATGAGATAAAAAAGGAGAGGAATGTCATTTCCTCCCCAATAGAACTGTATTAATTATTGTCAGTTCGATATAAGAGTTTGTAAAGAGTGTCCCCCTTTGAAGGGGGCAATGGGGGATGAAAAGTCGTTAGCTCAAAGTTTCATCATAAATATTAGAGTCAAATCTTAGCTCAAAGAGTCATCCCCCTCGTCCGCCAGCCGGCGGACTCTTCCCCCTTCCCACGAAGTGATCCCTACGGGAGAAGGGGGACTTTTTAGACTCATTTACTTATCTCGAACTCACGTTAATCATTTATTCAACCAGCTGGAAGTCATCGATAAAGAATATACCGGGATTACCGTGAGCTTCACCACCAATCTGAATGATGATACGATCAAAATCCTGGCGATCGCTGAAGCCGCTGAAATCAAACTCGAGTTCCACCCAGGTATTTGTTTCTAATGACTGGATAATTTCCGCCTGAGTTTGCCATGAGTTATCACCCATGCCGGTTTTATCGTGTAGTTTAACAGCAACCTGCTGTTTAAGGATACCATCAGACCATGCTTCTTTTTCAACAGCAACTGTTTCGTAATCATTATATGAAGGTAAGTATGCCTTTAAACGAATGGTGCTTCGCTGATTCAGATCAATTTCAAATCCGGGATCAATATAGAGGTTATCATAAAAATGAGCCCCGCCTGATCCTTTTTCATACTTAGCCACTTTGGCTGACGTATTTATTCCCCTGGGAAGAGGATTATCATAATTGGGATTGAAATCAGCGATTTGATCCGTTACCCAGTCTATATTACCCTCGTCGTCAAAATTATCAAACAATTCTTCAGAGGTATAGGGCAGTGGTTCCGGCTCTTCAACAGGATGTTCGTAACCTTTAGGAATAAGTGTATGATACCACGCTAATCCATTCGGATCTTCAAATCTGAGAGCTAAACGGTTTTCAGATATTTCCTGAATCTCATATCTGCGCGTTCCGGCAAAGAAACCAATAAAGGCAGGATCAGAAACTGTAAGGAACATTGTTCCATCCTCCTGTTTAGTGAAATTAAAATTGAGATCGTCCGGCGCACTCCAGGGTGCCATCAGGTCTCCACCCGGTGCTTCCATTGTTCCTTCAATCTCATCTCCATAAGCTCCATTCAGGAATACATAACCGTTGGTTGTCATGTCAAACTCCAGGCCCCGGAGAGTAAATGTGTACTCGTCGGTGTATAATCCTGTACCCGGTTTAGCCATTGGAGCTGCTTCCCACCACTCAGGCCAGTTACCTTCGACAGGCCCAACTCCCATGTGTCCGGCTTGAGTACTGTCAACGACCCACGTTTTTCCATCCACATTATCGAGCCCCCCGGTCAGTAGATTTAGATCGGGGTCATCAAGCATCCATATTTTTGTCTCTTCGATTGTAATAACTTTCGAATTAACTGCCTGGCCGGATTTGGTGAAGATTGTGAGCTGAACGGTATAATCACCTTCCAGCGGGTATTGACTCGTAACAACATCACCCTCAGCGGTAGACCCGTTACCAAAGTCCCAGATAGCCTTGAAGCTTTCTGATGTGTTCGCAAACTCGATAACATTGGGGTTATCAGCATTGGGCGTCATCTCGAATGTGACGTTGTCGGATTGCGGCGGAGCATCCATATCGGGGGCAGTGGGCACTTGAGGCTCACAGGCTCCCAATCCAATGATCAGCAGAATCGGGAGTATCCAACGGATTTTATTTGATGTTTTCATAATATATGTCCTTTCAGTTTGAAATTTTTGTATTAAAAAGGATTCGCCTCTTAGTACTCTGGGTTCTGTTGAAGCTGACCGTTTGAAATATCGATCTCACTTTGTGGAATAGGGAAAAGTCCCTGTTTTCCTGGTTTGTAGGAGATTTCAAAATCAGGAGTATCACCTTGATAACCTTCTCTTATTTCTCCGGGTGTTGAAATGTGCTGCTCTGCTTCGCTCTGTCCATATCGCTGGAGATCCCAGTAGCGGTGACCTTCAAGTGCGAGTTCAATTCTGCGCTCATTTCTGATATTTTCGAGTGTTGCAGCAACTTCGGCCATACCGGCGCGGCTTCTTACGCGGTCCAGATATGCTTTTGACTGGGCAGGATTACTGTCTAAATGAAGCTCAGCACCCATCAGCAATACATCTGAAAATCGTATAACCCTGTAGTTGTTGCCCCAGTTTAATTCAAGCTGACCATCAGAGGGAGCATACGATTTATGAGTCGTGTATTTCTTGGTGAACTTTCCGGTGTGTTGAAATCCAATCGTTAAACCTTCATTAAACTCACTTTCAAAAAGCACGGTGGCCTCAAGACGGGGATCGGCTGGTTCAAAGGCATCCACGAGATTCTGCGTTACAGGGGAGAAGCTCCATCCGCGAAGGTAATCTTCATCTCCGGGCTGCTCTACACGCGGACCCTGCATCTGTGGTGCCATATTACCTTCACCACCTTGAATAAATCCCCAATCCCACCAGGGTCTTGAATCGGAATAAGGAATTTCAAATACAGACTCTTCGCTAAACTCAAAGTCAGGTTTAAAGTTATTGGCGTAGTCATCAAGCAGTGTGTGCCCGCTCTGATTGATAACGTCATCAATCATTTGGGTTGCCATCGGCCGGTCAAAAACAATGTTGCCTGCCGGCAGGTCTTCACCGTAAACGCCTGAATAATAGAGGTAAACTCTGCCCATGAGCGAGCGTGCAGCCCAGGTTGAAACCCGGCCAAGCTGATCATTGGCAATGCTCTCAGGCAGATTCGGAATTGCGTCCATTAAATCCCTTGCAATCTGAGAATACACATCTGCAGGATCTGCTTGCGGCTGATTATACTCATCAGGATTATCAAGCGGAGTGGTAATCAGAGGTACATTTTCGAAAAATCGAACGAGGTCAAAGTAGTAGTACGCCCTCAGAAATTTTGCTTCTGCCATCGTACGGCTCTTGAACTCTTCATCAACATCAAGCCCTTCAACTTCCTTCAGGAACTTGTTGGCTCTGTAGATACCTGTATAGTATTTTTGCCAAAGTCCGTGCACCTCACCGTTTGTGGTGCGGATGTTGTGTTTATCCACTTCAATAATATTTGGCGCATCGTTTCGGCTCGCTCCGCCTGCATACGCATCATCTGAGGCAATGTCACTCAACATTTCCGGTACGTGAAATCCCACAACGGTATTCCACTGGAGAACGTCATAAATAGCAACAAGTGCTTCCTGAGCGTCTTGCTCGGTTTGATAGAAGTTAGACTCAACCCGCTGATCCAGCGGTTCTACGTTTAGAAAATCATCACAACTGCTTATGAAGCCTGCGATCGCAAGAATCGAAAAGGCTAATAATATTTTTAAGTATTTCATGATCTGAAGTTTTTAGGTATTTGAAATTCTGTTAGAAAGTAAATGAGACACCAATTCTGTAGCTGCGTGCCTGCGGATATACCCCGCGGTCTACACCTACACTAAATGGTGATGCTGACCCTATCTCCGGATCAAATCCGCTGTATCCTGTAAAGGTGAAGAGGTTGTCTGCAGAGAGGTAAATCCTTGCCTGTCTCATGCTTACTTTCTCTAAAATGTTGAAAGGCAGATTGTAGCCCAACTGAACATTTTTTACTCGCAGATAAGAGCCGTCTTCTACATAAAGGTCTGAGATCTTAGACCAGTTTCCGTTGCTGTCATTCCATGTGAATCGAGGCAGGTCATTGGATGTGCCCGGCCCGGTCCAACGCTCAAGGTACGATACCGGCATGTTTGTGCTGGACAGATCATGGCGCCTTGTTGCATTGAAAATTTCATTTCCCAGCGTGCCCTGCATGAATACAGACATATCGAACTGCTTATAGTTGGCTCCAAAGTTCATTCCAAATGTTACATCAGGTGTTGGATTACCGATCATTGTGCGGTCAGCATCGTCAATACGGCCGTTTCCATCAAGATCTTTGAAACGAACGTCACCAGGTGCTGCCTGTGGCTGAAGCAGATCTCCATCGCTATTGGCATAGGCATTCACGTCATCCTGTGTCTGGAAGATCCCGTCGGTTTCGTATCCCCAGAAGTAGCCAATCGGGAATCCCTCTTCTGCACGTGTTACAATACCATAAGTGGCAAAGCCTGTTCCTACAATTACACCTTCTGCATTACCGATGTGCGTGACTTCATTTTTGTTCACTGCAAAATTCAGCCCAACATTGTAGCTGAAGTCATTCGTATAGTTTCGGTAATCGACGCTGAATTCGAACCCTTCATTGCTAACGCTGCCGCCATTAATGATTGGGGCGTTGTTGCCAACGTGTCCCGGAATAGGTGCTCTAACCAGCAGCCCTTCCGTATCTTTTTGATAGTAATCTGTTTTAATAATCAGCTTATCCTGCCATAGCCCCAAATCAAGTCCGAAGTTCAGCTGCTCGGATGTTTCCCATTTTAGATTTGGGTTTGGTACGCTTGAGGGAATAGAGCCAGTCGTGAAACGTTCGTTTCCACCAAAGGTATAGCCAAATCCTGTTGCTATTGTTGAGGTGTAAGCGAAGTTTCCGATGTTTTGATTACCGTTCTGTCCCCAGGATGCACGAAGCTTCAGGAGGTTGATGTTGTCGTAGTCATCCATGAAAGATTCATTGCTCAAAATCCATCCCAAAGAAACAGATGGGAATACAGCATAACGGTTGTTGGCTCCAAACTTGGATGAACCATCAACGCGCAAAACACTGTCGAGCAGATATTTTTCATTATAGCTGTAGCTGACGCGGCCAAAGTATGAGAGAAGGGTCTCATTATAGGCACCCCCGGCGGTTTGCATCGACTCTTCGTCAGAAGCCACGTTAATCCATGCGTTGGCAGGATTCGTCATCAGCAGGTTTGATTTTGATCCGAAGAGATCTTCAAACTGAACTTTCTGAGCAGAAATACCGCCTAAAAGTGAAACGTCATGACTTCTGAAATTCTCCTGGTATGAGATTGTATTCTCAAGGTTCCAGGTGTACCACCGGTTCTCTGATTTACTTACCAGAGACTGGCTGTTGTTCTGTGAGGAGTTCAGGTAAAAAGTTGGGACGAAATTGTCGTTTTGAACGAATGCAGCATCAAGTCCAAAGCTACCTCTGAGAACCAGGTTCGGCATAAGATCCAGTTCAGCATAAAGGTTGTTAACCAATTTGTCGACCTGCGTTTCACCGTGTGTTACCTCCAAACGGGCGACCGGGTTTACAATCTCCTGGGTAACATAATTGGAGATACCAAAGTACTGCCCGTCATTTTGTACGGCACTGCTTGGATAACTCACCAAATCATCCGCATCTGTCTCAAAGACAGGAGTGAGGGGATCCATATTTAAAGCATTACTGAGCGGAGATCCCCATTCGCTGTTGCTGAGTACGGCGTTCCTGTTTATTCTGGTGAAGTTAAAGCTGTTTCCAAATCGAAACACGTCACTCACTTTACTGTCGAGTTTTAAGTTAAACGTATTTCGGCCGAATTGTGATTTGTCGCCGCCAACAATTCCTTCCTGTGAGAAGATCGTAAAGCCTGTCAGATATTGAGTTCTGTCATTCCCGCCGGAAATCGTGAATTGATGATTTGTCATAGGAGCATTCTCGTTGAATACTGCGTCTTGCCAGTCGGTTCCACCCGTAACGTCCGGTGACGCTGGGAATGGCATCGTCAGGCCGGCAGATGCAGCACCTTCGTTCATCATCATCATATACTGGCGTGCATCAAGCACGTTTATTTTTTTCCATGGGTTTTGAATCCCCGCGTAACCATCATATGAAACACTGGTCACGTTCGGGAGGCCTGATTTTGTTGTGATCAGAACAACACCATTTGCCGCTCTTGCGCCATAAATAGCAGCTGAAGACGCATCTTTCAGAACCTCGATCGACTCGATTGAGCCGGGGTTCAGATAATCAATACCACCAACGGGCATTCCGTCAACTACATAAAGCGGATCTGCACTACCTGTGGTACCCGCACCCCGGATTCGTATGATAGGAGCTTCACCGGGTTGTCCTGATTGATTAGCAACGAACACACCGGCCGTACGCCCCTGAAGAGATTGTTCAACCCGCAAAACGGGTGTTTCTCCAATCGTTTTGGAGCTGATGGATGATACTGAGCCGGTTATTTCACTCCTTTTCTTCGTTCCGTAGCCCACAACCACAATCTCATCGCCGGATTCCAGCACGTTTGGAACCAGAGCTACATTAATTTCGCTTTGGCCATCAACGGGAACTTCCCGGGTCTGGTATCCGATATATGAAAAGCGAAGCGTATCGCCGGGCTGGATCCCTGTCACTGCATAACGCCCTTCAATATCTGTGGAGGCCCCTCGGTTAGGGCGGCCTTTTATGAGAATATTTACGCCGGGTAATGTTTGATTTGTTGACCGGTCAACCACGACGCCTGTTACGGAGTCGGCAACGGCCACCGGCTTTGGAATTTCCATTTCGGAAATAACAAAGGTCCGGTTCTCGATATATTTGAATGCTAAGTTGTGTGGCTTTAGCACTCCTCCAATGATATCCCTAAGAAGGCCATCCTGTATTTCCGCAGGCCCCTGCTTTCCTTTTACCAGGTTGGTTTCGTATAAAAAGATAATATCATAGTTACTTTCAATTTTGTTCAGAGTCTCTTCCAGGCTCACCGTTTGTTTCCGTTCCTGGGTCAGCTCAGAGTCTGTTCCTGAAACGTAAAGTTTTGCTTGGTTAGCCTCTACAGGGTGAATGCCCAATAGAAGAGAAAGAAAAACTAACAAGGATAATATTTTAGTTTTCATATCACGTGTGTTTTAGGTCATTATTAATCGATCAGTTTACACTGAATCAGTTCTTTTCTTTGATGTAGACTGTTTGTTGCTGCTGTTCAATATGCAGGTCTGCCATTTCCGAAAGGCCTTTTAGTAAAAAGCTCAGAGAGGAGTGGTTAAATCTGCCTGTAAGCTTTTTATCTAAGAGAGCCTCGTTTTCTATCTTAACTTCAATGTTGTAGGTAAATTCAATCCGATTAATGACATCAGAAAATGGCGTATTATCAAATACCAAGCTATTGCTGGTCCATGACGTATACACATCCGTATTTACCTGTTCAACCTGAATCCCTTCAAAATTTTGTGAGAATAGCGCTTTTTCACCGGGTGACATATTGTACTCAAGCTCAATTTTATTATCCTCTCCCCGAACGTTAATTCGTACGCTCCCTTCAGCCAAAACCACCTGACTCTGATTGTTTGTGGTGTTTACTGAAAATTTTGTACCAAGCACTGATACAGTTCCATTAGGCGTATGAACAATAAATGTTCGAGCTTCAGACTCTGCTTTTCGCGCAATATCAAATAATGCTTCGCCCTCAAGCCATACATTCGTGGTGTCGGCTCCGGCTATTTTTTGAGGGAGCTTTATTTCTGAATTTGCATTTAAAACAATCATTGATCCGCCAGAATATTGAATGGAGGTTTTTTGGCCTGAATCCGTTTTCATGACCCGGTAGTCCACAGTGGCTATCCGGATTTGCTCTGCCTTCTCATAAAGCAGAAAAGAGTTTCCGGCTATAAAACCGAATATGAGAAGTACACTTGCAGCTACACCCATCATTGCCCATACCAATTTTCTGGAGTTTTTCCGGGGGTGTCCGAGAGGTTCTGAATGAACGGCGGGTTGAATCCGCCTCTTCAGACGTTTAAATTCTATTTCTGCGTTTGGTTTAGGTAAGGTGTAGACGCCTTTGTCTAAGAGCTTGCGGCCTTTCTCCACCAGCTCTGCATGCTGATCGCTCTGTTGCATCCAGTCAATCCAGCGGGCCTCCTCTTCTTTGGAAGAGTTTCCGTTCAGGAAGCGGACAAAAGAATCATTTAATAGTAGTTCAGAGAGAGGTCTTGCCATGATGATTTAGTAAGAAGATTAACCCCGATATCTACTTATGAAGAGAAGAGCTAAATCTTTATTTACTGAATTTTTTTAAAGTTTTTTTAAGCTCTGAACGAAAAAGATTTAACAGGTTATTAATATTGAAATTAGGGAGGAAGTGGGGCAGGGGTGCTAACTGTTCAGAAATTTGCGCAGGTTATTTATCGCACTGAAGACTAAATTGTAGACACTCTGTGTGCGCATTTTCATAACTTTGCCAAGTTCTTTGGTAGAAAGGCCTTCGAAATATTTTAAATAAATAGCTTCTTGCTGACGGGGAGTGAGATTCTCAATTGCTCTCTTTAATTCTTTGCTATCTTTCTCTTCAAGCTTCAGGATTTCATCCCAGCTATTATAATTAATGAGGGCGTCGAACTCCTCGATACGGTATTTATTGAACAGTTCATTTCTGCGCTTTGACGCTTTTTTCTTATTAAACAGTTCATGGCGAAGGGAGGAGAAAAGGTAGGCGCGAATCGAATTGGGGCAGCTAAGGTTCTCGCGATATTTCCATAGCTGAAAAAAAACCTCTTGTATGGCATCCCGGACGTCATCAGAATGCGGAATAATGCGGTATCCATAACTGTAGAGTGAATCAAATGTAACCCCGAAAAGTCTGCCAAGCGACTCCTCATCGCTTTCACGGACTTTCTTCCATATTATCTCCAAATCCACTTCAGGAGACGGTCTATGCTTTGTCTCCGAAGAGGGTAGATGGGTGTGGCTTTTAAAATTCGATTCTCTCATCTGATTAAAGTTCTGTTGTGATACCAAACAATAAAGGCATAAAGTATCTTGATAATAAGTGTAAGCATCTTTTATGAAAACTGTGGGAAGCGGTCTGACATTGCCTTTGGAATTATTTCAGAGACATACGTGATTCTCTTCGTAAATGAATTGTATCTGTTGCAGAAAGCCCGTAGTTTTAAAGCTGTTTAGAAACAGGTTTAAACAATCCAGGGCCCGTAGCTCAGTTGGTCAGAGCAGTCGGGTCATGATGGGTTGGTCGTCACGCTTAAAGCGTGACCGGGCCGATGAGATCTGGAAAAGATATTGAAACCGATTTAAGAAATTTATTGAAAAGGGCCCGTAGCTCAGTTGGTCAGAGCAGTCGACTCATAATCGATTGGTCGCAGGTTCAAGTCCTGCCGGGCCCACATATTTTTCTCACCTCTATAATTTGTTTAATAGGCGCAGCGTCAACCCAGGCGTTGATCTTGCGGAGGCATGCTCCGCGGTTCAATCCTGCCGGGCCCACTTCTTCGCCGAGGCTTCAGAGTGCGCGCACTACATTAGAAATCAAGAGATAGAAAAATGTACTACGTTTACATACTTAGAAGTGTCAATGAAGATTGGCAATATTTTGGGTACACTTCTGAATTAAAGCATCGGCTCAACGATCATAATCAAGGTAAAGTCAAGTCTACGAAAGAGCACCACCCTTTAAGATAGCTAGTTATATTGCCATTTAGAATAAAGAGATCGCTATAAATCTCGAGAGGTATTTAAAGAGTGGTTCGGGTATAGCGTGGCGAAATAAAAGATTACTTGATGTATGAGTACTGCTTGATCTCCGAAGCTTCAGCGCAGGAGGTCCGGGCCCACTTTTATATTTTGGGATGAATTCAGGGCAAAAATGCCCATTTATGCACTTCTGCACCCCAAAAATCCCTAAAACTTACAGTTTGAAAGCGACCTAAAGTGACCGGAAACGAGTCACTCGATCACTTTCACTCCCATTCGTGGGGCCACTTTGGGGCCAAGATATAAGAGAGAGTGCTAATCAGGGTCTATTTTAGAGAGAGAATGTGGTCTCGATAAGAAAGTCATATTATAAGAATCTACCCAAGTTGTGGTTAAAAGCCTCCGTGGTTCAAATTCACTTCTATATTTCAGTTTCCAACAAAGATTTATTCTTTTAAGTTAACTGAAACACTCTTCTCAGTTTTTAGCATGCCAATCACTGCTCAGCAAATCAAACTCTTCCAATCTCTTTTCAAAGGTCGGGAAGATGTGTATGCCAGACGCTGGGAAAAGGAGGGTCGCAGCGGATATATGCCGGCTTATGATGTGGATTGGGAACGGTATGAGAAGCATAAAGCGCTTGGCGGGACATTTCAGGATTTCAAACACAAAACGTTATCACCTCTGACACCACACGTCATCAAAAATCATTTGTTGGGTAAAGAAACGGTTGGAATCTACCCGCTGCTGAAGAATAATACATCTTGGTTTTTAGCGGCTGACTTTGACGGGGAGAACTGGCTGGATGAAAGCCGCCGATTCATCAATATCTGCAAGCAGTATCAAATTCCTGCTTATTTAGAACGGTCCAGATCCGGAAACGGAGGTCATGTGTGGATCTTTTTCCAGGAACCGTATCCCGCCTGGAAGAGCAGGAAAATTGCTTTCAATCTGTTGCGAAACGCAGGCATACTTTCGGAGTTTGAAAAAGACGCAAGTTTCGACCGACTGTTCCCAAATCAGGATTCACATTCTGGTAAAGGATTTGGACACTTGATTGCCCTGCCGCTCAATAAAAACCGTATGGCTGATGGAAACAGCTCATTCATTGATCCCGAAACCGAGCAGGCGCTCAATGATCAGTGGAGCTTTTTGGAGAGTATTCAGAAAGTAACAACTGCTGAACTTGATCAGATCTACCGCTCAATTTATCATTCTTCTTCAAAATCTACCGTAAGTCCTTCTGCATCCAGCGAAACGCTTCAAATTGTCTTGAGCAATCAGGTGAAGCTAAACAGAGAAAAGCTATCTCCTGAAATTATTAAATATATCCGGGATGAGCTAAATTTTATCAATTCGGACTACTTGGTGAAAAAGCGGATGGGGCGAAGTACCTGGCAGATAGAAAGATACTTCAAACTAATTGATGAGCAGGATGACAGCATCACAATACCCAGAGGGTTCTTACCGAAACTGATTGCTTTTGCTCAAAAACAGGATATTCAATATAGCATTGAGGATCGGCGTAAGAAGCTCTCTCCGGTTATTTTCCATTCAAGTATAAAACTTCACGCATGGCAGCAAGAAGCATTAGAGCCGACAACAAAAAAGGACTTTGGCGTGCTTGTAGCTCCGCCCGGATCTGGGAAAACAATTATGGCGCTGGAGCTCGTTGTCCGAAAACACCAGCCGGCCCTCATAGTGGTGCATCGCAAGCAGCTGTTCGATCAATGGATTGACCGAATTGAATCTTTTTTCGGGATTCCTGAACGGGAGATTGGCAGGTATTCCGGATCTCATAAAAAAGAGGGAAAGATAATTTCAGTAGGGATGATTCAAACCCTGAAACAGCAGGAAATCAGTGAAAAAATAAGATTCATTCGGGACAATTATTGTGGATGAATGCCATCATGTTCCGGCGAAGACATTTCGAGAATGCATCACCCAGTATAAATCCTATTATTTGTATGGGCTCACGGCCACCCCGATGCGGAAGAATAATGATGAAAACCTGATTTACGTTTATATCGGAAATATTCTGTCTGAAATACCTTCGGATTATCTTAATTCTGATAAATCCGCAACTATTCAGATTAACATCAGAAATACAAAACTGCAGGTCCCGTTTGATTATAAGGTTGATGATTACGAAACTCTTTCAAGAATACTGGTCCATGACACTGCCCGAAATCAGCTAATCGTCGACGATCTGAAAAAAGTTACAGATCAGAAAAAGACCGTTTTACTGCTTACAGAGCGTAAAGCCCATATCGAGGTACTGAACCTTTATCTGAAAGAACAGTTTGAGACCATTAGCCTGAGCGGGGACGACTCCAAAGGAAGCCAGCTATCTAAAATGAAACAGATCCGGGCGGGTCATTTTCAGATTGTGCTGTCCACCGGCCAGTTTTTTGGCGAAGGAATCGACGTGGATCGGTTTGACTGCCTGTTCCTGGTTTACCCGTTTGCCTTTAAAGGGAAGTTGATTCAGTATATCGGCCGGATAACGCGGTCGAACCAGCTGCCTGTGATATATGATTATCGTGATCGTCAGATCAGTTATTTTGAGAAGTTATTCAAAAAGAGGAACCGGTTTTACAATGACATTCGAAAAGCCAATCAGGTAACACTGGATTTGTAGAGGGCTTGCTCCAAAAAGAGGCCATTGACAGAAAACCTTTTTTTCAGATTTCCATTTTATCACTATACTATCGAGTGAGCGAAGAAATATCCTGACCCGCTCTCTCAAACAAAAAATGTTTGAATGATTTTATCCATGAACCCGGGCCGATTATGCTTCAGGGAGATCACGGACCTATTGAATTTAGAAAACTTGTGATAACTCCGTCTTCAAATTAATTCTCATAAAGTAGTCACCCATTAACGGGCAGAGCGGTTCATTGCCGCTCTGTGCATCCCGGATGTATTTATGCTATCTCTTTCATGTTGACAGGGTCCCAACGTATCATTCGCTCTTCATCCATGCTGGTGTTCGTTAGCAGGGCGGGAGCTGCTGCACGGAACCCAAATGTAGAATCTTCAAAGACAGGAGATCCGTTTCGAATTGAGTCAAAGAAGTTCACGAAGTGATCCAGTCTTGAGTCGTACCCATCAGGAGTGCGATATTCTTCGGTCTGATTCATTTCGGGTTGAAACTGTACTTCGCCGGCATGTTCTTGCTTGAAATTTTGTATGAACTCTTCCTGAACCACTTCTGAAAATGTGAGCAGAGAGTTATAGCCTTTGAGATCTTCCAATGTGGGTTCTCTACGCGGAATCCGGGTTAATTTTACATTATTTCCCGGAGATACCTCCATCGCACCTTCATCGCCGATAAACTGAAATCGCGTACCCGTACCGCCGCCATCAGCCAGGTTACTTTGCAAAGTAAGTGTAAAATCGGGGTGATTGTCTGTTTCGGGATAGTGATACTGGCCGTTGATCACATCAGGTGCTTCTCGTCCGTCAAACCAGGAACGCAGGCCACCGGCAGCAGCTATGCGTGTTGGCCCCGCAGAGCCCAATACTGTATGAATACCCGTGAAAAGGTGTACGAAAAGATCACCGGGAACGCCTGTTCCGTAATCATCATAGCATCTCCATCTGAAGAACCGTTTTGGGTCCCAGGATACATCGGGAGCATTTCCAAGGAATGTGTCCCAATCCACCGTTTCAGGAGTAGCATCTTCAGGCATAGAATATTGCCAGGCTCCCAGAGAAGAGTTACGGTTATAGACGGCCACTACTTGGTTCAATGTCCCGATAGCTCCGGATTCATACAACTCTTTTGCTTTCAAAAAGATCAGGTCGCTGGTAAACTGGCTGCCAACCTGCAGAACAGCATCGCTGTTACGGTCTGCATTGATTACGTCTGCCCCCTCTTCAATTTTTTGGACCATTGGTTTTTCACAATAAACATGTTTACCGGCCTCCAGGAAATCAATTGAATGCCGGGCGTGCCAATGGTCTGGCGTGCACAGAAGAACGGCATCCACATCATCCCGATTCAAGATTTCACGATAATCTTTAGTTGTAAATACATCTTTACCAAACACCTCTTTAGTTCGTACAAGACGTGAATCATAACAATCGGCTGCAGCTACTAACTCCACCCCGGGAACTTCAAGTGCGGTGGGCGTATCATAATGAGCAATAATTCCCATGCCTATTGTAGCGATTTGGATACGGTCATTTGCTGCAAACTTTTTTTTCCAGTCCCGGCTCTTAAGTTCTTCATAGCGACTTGCTGCTTCTCCCTTAAAAGGATTAAAAGCCAGGCCAGCCATACCAAAAGCACTGTTTCTTAGAAAATTCTTGCGAGAAATATCAGACATGGTAAACTCCTTGTTAAGTGATCAAAAGTTGGTATTTGTGCTTAAAATCAGAATGATTATTTAATATCGACTAAAAATTACTTTTAACTCTGGCAGATTATCTTACTGTTGTTCGTTTCATCAAATCGGGGGCTGAAAATGATTGCTAAAAAATTCGCCAATTCGTGAAAGAGATCAAATCTCCTTAATGTAAATATTTCGAAATTGAACAAGGGAAGGTGAACTTGCCCATTCTCCATCAACTTTGTTGCCGTGATGCTGAAGTGCAATAGGTCCGCGATCGTCTACATCGGGAAGCTGCACATCTTCAATGATTGTTTGTTCATTGAGGACGACAGTCAAACGGTCTCCTATCATCGTAATTTCAAACGTATTCCACTCACCGATGTGATTATCAGCGAACGTTGAGGGTGTAACTCCGGCAACTACCTCAGGTGGCATATTGGAATCCATTCTGTATCCGTAAACTTCACCTGAACCGATTGGCCAGCTCCAAATATTAACCTGGGCTTTCGACATTCCACGCAAATAGATACCTGAATCGGCATCAGGGACTGACATTCTGATAGCCTCACCATTGGCATTCAGTTGATGAGAACCATCAGGCCGAATGATTGGAACATTTGGATTGGTAAAGGGAGTATCTTTAAGCCGCCAATCGATGCGGAGAACAAAATCTCCATAGTCATCCTCTGTCCAGAGGTTTTTATCTCCTTCCGCTTCACTCATTGCATCGTAATCAATTACCCCGTCTATGACCTGCCAGTGACCGCCATCACCTTCGGGAATCATCCATCCGGAAAGGTCCTGTCCATTAAAAATAGACGTATAATCATCGTTCTGGCCATTACTTTCCGTACACGTTACGATAAATGCGAAAAAAAAGAGTGTAATAGCTAGAAGTTTAATTTTTGTAATGTAGAGATTATTCATAAGTCAAAATATTTGATTCAGTTAGCTGAACAATTGATCGGGATTGTCAATTAAAAAGGCCGTTAACCTGAATATATCACAGTAATTTAATTGAAATATGTATAGTTACATGCGATATATAAGTTAAGATCAAATGTTACGTGTTTAACAAAGGTACTGAGTCTTCACGGCAAAAATTTAACGCTTCGTTTCGTTTTCCTAAAGAATCAATAAGTGAAAGGGTAAAATCGCTTGCTCAAAAATCCTTCAGCTGCACAACTTTACCGCCGCTATGTCATCTTAGCCTTGCTGAGCGTTAAATTTTTTAGTGAAATAACTGGAACAATATATAAATATAGTTGAGATAATCGAGTGGAAGGAGATAAATTCTCAAAATGATATGGCCTTAGAGTTTAATCGCTCAGAGTTTTATCGAAAAGTTGGGGTTAATCCAAGTAGCCATAAGCCATAATTAAAGGTTTTAGCTACCGATTTGAACACAGCTTTTATAAACATAGCAGATAGCCTGCAATGTTCTTTGTACTCTACCTATATGTGTGGGCCTTTGGAGAATTAGAAAAATTAAAAGTCGCTGCTCAGGTTGGTGAATACAATGCTGAGGGTTTGAACTATTTAGTGATGGTGAATAAATAAGGTTCTATGTTAATCGGGACAGGATCGTATTGTTGACTTCAAAATACCAGTGTAGATTGGAATTGTATTTTACAAGAATAAAAGGGTATTTATTTTTACCCACACCTATCAACATAGCCATAAATAAAAAAGCCCGGCTAAAAACCGGGCTTCGTAATATTTAAAAGAAAAGTATACCGCTTCACTGTAGATGAGCAGGAGGGGATGTTGCTTCAATGGCCGTAAATGTTTCGAGGATCTTATATTTGTGTTCAGATCCCTTGGGTACAAAGTAAGAGTCGCCCTCGGTAAGTTCTTTTACCTCGTCAGCCAGGTGAAGCTCTGCTTTGCCTTTAAGAACATAACCAACTGTTTCGTAGGCACTTCGATGAAATTCTTTATCCGCGCCGGGCTCTTCATTTTTCCAGATTCTGAGTCCAACGTTTTCACCCGTTGCCAGGATTTCTTTGGGTGTATCTTTTTCCGGCAATTTTCCTTTTGATGTTTCTTCTATCTCTGAATTCATAATAGTTTTTATATAATTAGTTAATCTTTACTTCTTATAAAACACAGGTCGCGCCTCAGTCATTTCATAAGGATATTTATTTCATCAAAAAGGCAAAAGGATAAGTGCCGGCGTAACAGGTCGTAGTCTAATCTGAATATTATTATAATGATAATCGTGAGGGACCAGGTTCTTAAATAAATAGCATGATTTCGATTCATCAGACAGGAGCATATTATGGTGAGGAATAGTGACTGTATATTTGCGCGATTTATTTTGAATTTTCAGGCAGCAATTAATTGTTAGGATAAATAAAGAGGTTAAAAATTCCTCTAATACACATATCAAGATTAATAATAAAATATAAGGAGAGTATTATGATTGCAGTTACAGGAGCAACCGGCACGATTGGAAGTGAACTCATCAGGCTATTGTCTGAGTCTGGCGTTGAAGCAAAAGCACTATCCCGTAATCCGCCAAGAAAATCGGAGCTTCCGAATATAACCTGGGTCGAGTGCGATTTAGAAGACCCGGACTCACTGAGAGACGCTTTTTCAGGATGCGATAAACTGTTTCTTCTAACCGGGAATACGGAAAAGATGGTGACATTACAGACGAACGCCATCGAGGCTGCTAACAAAGCGGGCATTAAACATGTGGTTAAGTTATCGGCTCTTGGGGCGTCTGAACACTCCAAATCAATAATTGGTGTTTGGCACTATATTGTCGAGGAGTATTTAAAAGAATCCGGACTGGGATGGACCATGCTCCGTCCTCACGTATATATGCAGAATCTAATTGAGCAGGAAGATTCAATCAATCGGGAAGATGGGATGTTCTATTCACCATCCGGTGACGCTAAAATTCCCCTGATCGACACGCGGGATATTTCCCTGGCAGCCAAAGAGATATTATCCGGGGGCAGCCATAGCGGAGAAACCTACACGCTGTCGGGACCAGAGGCGATTTCGTACCATGACTGCGCTGCCGTTCTCTCTGATGTTTTGGCCCATACGGTAGAGTATGTCCCGGAATCGTTTGATGACGCCTGGACCAGAATGCGAGACCAGGATTTTCCAATCTGGCTGATCAGCGGCCAGCTTGCCCTGGCAGAGTACCACAGGGAAGGTAAAGGCACCCAAATTATTACCGACTCAGTTAAAGAGATCACCGGGCAGGAGCCCCGTTCGTTCGAAGCATTTGCAAAGGATTACTTTGGTGACCTGGAGTGGAAAGAGTTGTGGAGATCTCCTTTGGGTGAAAGTTAAGTGGTGCAGCTGTTTTTATAGAACCGATTAAAGGTAAAGCAAGACACAAGATCCGCCCACAGGAGCTATAACCGAGCGGGTTTTTTAAGCTTATTGAGGCTGTCCAAAAAAGGCGTTTAATAAAGAACTTTACTGTCAATATTGTCATGCCGGACCCGATCCGGTATCTCCTGCCTATATTGAAACGGGAAATCCCGCATCAAGCACGGGATGACGCCCTTTTGGAGAATCTCAGTGTTAGGTATAAGTCGTTCGTTATGCCATTGTATTACGTTTTGGACAACAAATAAAACTTATCACTATCTTCAGATGGTTAATGTCAACTTTACAGCCTAACTGCAACATGAGATTCATCCCTCTTCTTCTATGTATATTAATGGTTAACTGTCAGGCCGAGCCTGAAAAAGCAATGGTAGATGAAACCGAAACTCAGGCGATAAATCAGGTCTCGTTCCCCGAGAACAGATCCGTAGAATTTGTAACCGGTCAGTTTGAGTTTGAGGATCATCCTGATTTTGTACGTGTTGCCGATAGTCTGTCTGACAAGGAGATTTATCTACAGAAACCGACATACGAAGCTTTCCTGGATATGGCGGCACATGCGGAAGCGGATGGTGTTGAGCTGATAGTTATTTCAGGTACGCGAAACTTTATGGTTCAAAAATTTATATGGGACCGTAAATGGGAAAACTCAGAGGAAGAAACAGGGATGGCCAAAGCGAGAGACATATTGCTATACAGCTCCATGCCAATGACGTCGCGCCACCACTGGGGGACCGATATTGACCTCAACAATCTGACCAATAGCTGGTTTAAAGAGGGAGAAGGAAAGATAGTGTACGACTGGCTCACGACTCACGCCAACGACTACGGATTCTATCAGCCCTACACCGATAAATCGCTGAATGGCCGCAACGGCTATGAGGAGGAGAGATGGCACTGGACGTACATGCCATTGGCTGATCATTACCTGGAGTTCTACAATCAGAACATCACGAATGAAGATATCACCGGATTCGAAGGTTCTGATCTTGCACCACAGATTGATATGGTTGCCAACTACGTGAATGGGGTTTCCGTGAAGGTGAAGAATTACTGATATGTCCAAAATTTAGGGGTAAGAACCGGTTTACCCGTTCCGAATCATTGGGAGATGATTGACCTGAAAACTCTTCTCCTTGCATAAACATATCAAATCAATTCTCCCAAAGCTCCTGACGCCAATACCGCGGGGGACGCTCGTCAACTACCTCTATGGTGATGGTATCTGAAAATGTACGCCCATTGCGATCAGTGCTGATCACTTCGATTAGATGTACACCTAAGGGCAGAACCGATAGCTGTACGCGCCATAGGTGCATATTTCTGTTAGAAATGGTTCGCTGCGGCTGAGGAGGGGCAGGCCCGAATTGACTCCCGCGGTAGAGTTCATGACCCTGTGCACGCTCGTCACCTGACCGGCTTTGAAACGCATATCTGGCAACGGACAGTTGCCTGGCCGCTGCGAACGGATCTGCCCACTCAGCACCAAGTTTCTGAGATTCCCCATCTCCTGCTTGCGTTCGCTCCATGGTGAGGATAGTTCCGTCAGGCAGGTGGGCTTCAACAATTGTTTCGGAAGACCCAGCCCAGACATTTGCTGTCAGCCAGACGGTCTCATCAAAATCGGCGGGTGTCAGGATGTTTGGATCCGGAAGGTCGTTAATAGATGCGGGTGGCAGCGGGGCTCTGTTTTCCGGATTCTCACGATTCCAGGCCATAATCGTATCAAACCATTCGCGAAAAGCTGGTGTATTCAATGCAACCCACTGTCCGCGCTCTTTTCCAAGACGATCGCCTATATACTGCTCGGTGTAGTCGGTGCCGGTAAAATCAAGTCTTAGGAACCCTTTTGGCGCACCCATTCGCTGCAATCCCATCGGTATGCCGTCTATCGAGAAATCTCCCTGGAACCAGGCGCCTGATGCAGCGCCCGCTATGATATGACGAAAGGGGAGAGGTCCCGTGCCTGTATGCTCGGTCCAGCCGTCAAAAAGCTGACCCGGCGCATGGTTTTCAATGGTATGCGTATGGCCTGAGAGGGACAGCGCTTCATGGCCGTTAAGCATGCTGTGAATTTGGTCAAGGTTGTCGGTTTGATGCGTGATGCTGCCGTGATCCACAAATGAAATAAATGGTATGTGATGGTTAAGAACGATGAGCCGATCGTCGGGTGTGCGCTCAATCAGCCCCTCAAGCCAGTCAAGCTGAGTGTCCGTTACTCGTCCGTTGTATCGTGGATTGTCTGCGTTATTGCAGTAATCGTGGCCCATGGCAACATCCTCTTCGTTACACGGATACACTACATTATCAAGAGCAACAAAAAGTACATCTCCCTGTTCAAATGCGAAATAACTTGGCCCCACAATCCGTCGCCAGCTATCAGCTTTGTCGCTGTTGGTTCTGGCGTCAAAATCGATATCGTGATTTCCGATAACCAGCCACTGAGGAATGCCGGCAGATGCGCCGACCCGAAGAAGACGATCTAAAAGTCCAAGATCATCACCTACTACATCACCAAGATAGATCATGCAGTCCGACTGCCCGAGCCCTGAGTTGATCACGTCAGTCATTACTCCGTCTCTAAACCAGCCAATTTGTTCGTTGCTGTAGGTTTGGGAATCTCCAATCATAGCGCAGGAAAAGCTGGAGCCAGAGGCCTCAGTTTTAGTCAGCGGGAAGTTAATTTGTTCGGGTGCCGGGCCGGTTGGAGAGAGACCGCCGAATCGCATGTCGTAACCCGTGCCGGTTTCCTTATGGATATAGAAAAACTGCGGAACCATGCGCTCATCGGTGGGGACCTGCCAGCCCGAAGGCTGAACAATCGTGAGATCCATATCGTCACGAACCTCAATTTCATAGGCTCCATTCTGGTCTGTTGTGACCCAGTCTCTGCCATTTGAGACATGAACGCCTTCCATGCCACTCTCCCCGTCATCAAATGAGGAATTCAGATTGATGTCTTCAAATACAAACCCTTTGATTGTGTTTTCGCCAAATCCGTCATTAATGATTTCCGGCTGGCCGATCCACTGCCGGGCGTTTGATACATTCGCTGAAATAAGAAGAGCAAGCAGAGTGAAAAATAGTCGAGCAGTCATAGTTGGAGTATTGATTTGAACAGGATTGATTGCATACAATTTCATATAACTATTTAACATACTCAACTCTTGTATTCATCAAGGTTAAGAAAGAGTAAATATTAATGTGTATATCTTAGCCATCTCACTTCATTTAAAGCAGAGTAATAGGTCTAATAATATCTCACTTAGGGATTGAGTGCTGTTTTTTTTTGATATAAAATAATCCACTCAACAAACTTACAGCCAATTTAGGCTAAAGTGTCCTAAGCTTAATACTCAATACATTCTATCGTAACACTGCTAATCGATATTAAAAGTAAATATGTCAGCGCTGCGAGGCTGATTGAAACTGTAATAGATTAGTAAAAAAAGAGTCATGTTTAAAAGCAGAGAAATTGAGTGTTTTGAAGATCAAGATAAAATCACAGAGACCGAACCGCCTCAGTTTACGATTACAGAAGCATGTTACTTTGTAACAATTGCAAAAAACGACCACGATGTAAAGCAGGCACTGAAGCTGAGATATGAGGTTTTCAAAAAGGAGTTACAAGCGATAGGTGACAGGTTTGATCGTGAGGGGTTGGAAATGGATGATTATGATACGCAGTGCCATCACCTCATCGTAAAGCACAGAGAATCGGGGCGGGTAGTGGGGACATACCGTCTGCAAAGCTGGGAAATGGCGGATATGGGTATAGGATTCTACGCAAATACTCAGTTTGATATTAGTGGCATTCCAAGTCCATTTTTGAAGCAATCTATTGAAATCGGCCGCGGATGCATTCATAAGGACCATCGAAATGGCAGGGTGCTATATATGCTGTGGAAAGGCCTCGCAGCGTCTCTGATTGGTATGGGTAAAACAACATTGTTGGGGTGCTGCTCGCTATTTTCGCGAAATCACGATGAGGGGTTATTTCTAATGAATAGTCTGGAGGAGAAGAAATATGTTGCCAGAGGGTTGAAAGTTTCGGCAAGGCAAGATTATAAATGCTTTCCGAGTAGGAACTTTGATGCACCTGTGGCAGTACCGGAAATACCCATGCTCTTCCAGAAATATCTCGATTTTGGTGCCAAAGTTTGCAGTGACCCTGCAATAGACCGGGAATTTGGCTCAATCGACTATCTTGTTATGCTTCATTTTCACCAAATGGATCCACAGATATACCGGTTTTTTACAAGAGACCTATTGCTGCAAACAGGATGATTGACCCATCAGCTGATAACATCTGCGTAATACTGAGGTAACTTTTTAATAATGGCTGGTTTTTACTTTACAAATTGTGGCTACATGAATAGCGAATAGATGGAGAACTGATTGACCACGTCGCGAGATAAACTGAAGACTGTTTTAGGTGGTTACACACCTTTCTACAAGTGGGGGGCAGTCATACTTTTGATTTACCTGCTTCTTGCGGCGGTATCAATTATTGGTAATGGGTTTGAAATCGCCAGCGGAGGCGCTGCATCTCAGCTCTTTGAGTTCGCCACAAACCCGGTCATTGCTCTAATGATTGGAATTGTAGCCACGGCAACTATTCAAAGTTCAAGTACAGTCACGTCTATTATTGTAGGGCTGGTTGCCGGTGGCCTGCCCATATCAATGGCCATCCCAATGGTGATGGGGGCCAACATTGGTACATCACTTACAAGTACAATCGTGAGCCTTGGGCACGTGAGAGACGGCGAAGAGTTCAAGCGCGCTTTTTCGGCAGCTACGGTTCATGATAGTTTTAACGTTTTTGCCGTTGTGTTGCTGTTGCCAATCGAATTGCTGTTCCATCCACTTGAGAATATTTCTTTATGGCTCGCCGGATTAGTTTCAGGTGATGCCGTCATGGCTGACGTAAGCGTCAGTGGCTTTAATATTATCTCCATTGCCATTGCACCGGTTGTTGACATGATCATGTTCTCTTCATCACTTTTACAGGGCACCTGGCAGGGTATTGTGCTTATTGTCGCCGGAGTGGGGATCATTCTTTTCGTTGTTCACAGCATCGGAAAGATACTTAAAAAGCTAATGACCGGACGTGCACTGGACATTATGAATACGGCGGTTGGTCGTGGTCCGATTTCGGGGATAGGGGCAGGCAGTCTTATTACAATCCTGGTTCAATCGTCATCAACAACTACAGCGCTGATCGTCCCCATGGCGGGCAGCGGGGTAATGTCGATGAAACAGGTATATCCGTTTACGCTGGGTGGCAATATCGGCACCACGGTGACGGCTCTTCTCGCTGCTACTGCTATTACAGGCCCAACTGCCATACTTGCGCTTCAGATTGCGCTGCTTCACTTCTTATTTAATGTATTTGCGATTCTGATCATCTTTTGTATTCCGTTGCTGAGAAATATTCCGCCAACCATCGCAGAGAAAATGGCCGAAATAACCCAAAAAAATAAATGGTTCGTTGGAGCTTATATCCTGTCTCTGTTTTTTATTTTTCCGCTCATTGCACTTGTGATTTCAAGGGTACTTTTTTGACTGTAATTGCCACTGATAAATGGTCGTTTTAAAGTGTGAATCACTCAGAGGCGTTTAGCCCGTAATTTCCATAAAAACTAAGGATGATAGCGGATGTAGAAACGATTGACATAAAGGTTCACGGAACAAGATGAACATATCCGCTAAGATTGATGAACAGAAAATAGCCGACATCATCTAAACCGCCAGTCACTTCTGGTGCCAAGCAAGAGATTTTTGGCTAAGAACCTTCAAGCGTCCGAAGGTCCTTGAAGCGTTCGCGTTCAGTTGTCAGCGACGCCGTGACGCTTGGAGGTCTTCCGCCCGATGAAACAGGGGCTCCAGACGCTGCAAGGTCACTTCTGGTGCCAGGCGATGAAAGAGGTTTTTAGCTAAGAACCGTCAAGCGTCCGAAGGTCCTTGAAGCGTTCGCGTTCAGTTGCCAGCGTGGGCCGTGACGCTTGGAGGTCTTCCGCCCGAAACAATCAGGGCTTCAGACGCTTCAAGGTCACTTCTGGTTCACCTGCATTCATGTAGATGAAGAAATGCGTAAGAGAGGGGTTATTTTTTTACCTGTAGCCCGATCTTTTCTAAGCGTGCTTAAAGCCTGAGGGTCAATGCCAATAAATGAAGCAATCATCTTCTGCGGTTCACACTGAGTAATGCCTAAATAGGTCTCTGAAAAATAATCATACCGCTCAATTGAAGAGGAACTCAGCAGCATGAGGATCCTTTTTTGTAGTGGTTAGCCTGCAAATTATTTCATCAGTCCATGAATTTTTGCGTGTTGCAGCAGCATGATGGTCTTTCCGTCTTTTATCTCACCAGTAGCAATCATAGCAAAGGCTTCGTCAAAATCGAGTTCCAACACTTCTATATACTCCTGTTCGTCAGCGATACCGCCTCCGGAATTCACTTTCATCTTCTCGTCATATTCCCCGACAAAAAAGTGCACGATTTCCGTGACTGATCCCGGCGACATGTAGGACTCAAATATCTTCAGCACGTCTTTGATTCTGTAACCCGTTTCTTCCTCCGTCTCCTTTTTGATGCAGTTGAGTGCATCACGCTGATCAAGCAACCCGGCACACGCTTCAATCAGCATGCCTGTGCTATTGCCATTCACATACGTGGGCAGTCGGAACTGGCGGGTCAGGATTACGCTATGCTTTGTTTTATTGTAGAGGAGAATTGTTGCCCCGTTTCCGCGGTCGTACGCCTCGCGGGCATGGGTTTCCCACTCGCCACTCTTTTTTTGATAGTCGTACGTCACCTTGTTCAGGACATACCAGTTATCCGAGAGTGTTTCTTTTTTAAGAATTTTTATCCTCTCGTTATTCATTGACAGATAGGGCTAATGGGTTGATGTTTTTGGATCCAGAATTTTTAGATCACAGATGCTCTCTTGATGTTCTAAGCTCAAGCCATACCAACGTCAATATGACCATTATTTCCCCGATAAAGTAAGCGATTCCAATCCAGGTTAATGTGATCACGTATAGAATAATCAGCCCAAGAGTGAGGATACAGTAGAGCAGATTGGCAGCTGCGATCACTTTCAGGAATGTAGCTTTATTTTTCTCTACCAAGAGATAGCACGAGGAAGAGTAGATCGCAAAACAGATAGCGATCGCTGTCAGGATATATAGAATGTGCACGGGTATTCCGAAAACCGACTCATATCGTGCCAGTACTTGGCTTAAGAGAAGTGCGGTTGTACATGCACCTGCAGCATCAATCAGGAATAAGGATTTGGTGGTATAACGCATGTCGTTCATACTATTCTGGAATTGGGAAGTTGCAAAAAGTTTAAACGCTGGCTTTGCTCCAGTATTTACTTGCCGCGGTAACAGTATCTGGAAAAAAGTGAACCTCTGGTTTACTTGTCCGACTATATAGCAAAAGTTACTACACTCTGCTTCAATCAAACGGATGATTATAGATTCATGACAACACAGATTTTAAATACTCTATTTAGTGAGCAGGAACGACCTGGTGACGCAAAATGGAACATCATACGGGTTGTGATGATGGGTTGTGTTCTCGCTTTATTGGGCTCAATTACGATATGTTCGAGTCAATCGGTAATGGTGGATATATCAGGATTGATATTATCTCGATAGGTTGTGGGAATCATTGGAATATTGGTCTCTGCAGTCATGCTTCACTTTCTGTCTGAACAGGCAGAAGCTATACTGATATAAGTAATCACTGAATTTTTAGTCATCTTCTAATCTGTATTAGGCAAGATCTGGTTAAGCCTGTAGAAATAATTTCGAACTTTTGGTTACGCTGCACGACATCCGGGTGGGAATTCAGCAGCTTCAAATGTCGCAAAAGATAGTTTTGTCGATGTTTTACCTGGAAAATCTAAACCTGTCCGAAATCAGCAGCGTTCTTGATGTGTCAAAAGGCACGGTTAAATCGAAGCTGTTTTATGCGCGGGAAAAGTTAAAATCTATCATTAATAACGAACAGCAATAGCTATGAAAATTGAAAATGAAAAAGGAAATCGATCGGTTAATCTCAGAATCATTGAATTAAGAAGAGGCTGAATTTACGCTTCGCTTGAGGAGCAGGGGCTGCCATAAAAGGTCAGCAGACAGTATCGCGGCAGGTTTGGTCGGATGGCAATCTTATCTGCTACAGTACATACAATTGCGGTTGTTTTTGCGGTTTATTGTGGCTATAAGCTTTTCACATCACCTGATGTCGTGGAGATCCTTCAATATACGGCGGCCTTGTTTATCGCCTGGAGCTTTGGGATCATGATTAAACTCTGGCAGTGGATGCAAATGGATAAAGATTCCATCCTGCGCGAAATGAAACGCCTTGAGTTCCAGGTGGCTGTGCTGATGGAGAAAAAATCTGATCAATAGTTACAGGAACTGGCGGCATACGGTTACATAATATCTTATATGGTTGTAAAGCTTTAACCTTTGGACAGATAGCCGCTACATTTATTCCGTCTGTGTTAAATGAAAGTATTTTATCTTTTGTTTATTGGACAAGTAAAAATGTGTCTGGATACGCCCTGTTACATCAAATGACCTATTTCAAGAATGGCGTATGATAAATAGAGTCAATCAAGACACGTCAACACTAAACAGAGGTGACAATATGAATACTTTATCAGCAAATGATGTTCGCGAAAGTATGAACTCAACTGAAGATACTATACTGGTTAACACGCTTGATGCAGACAGTTTTCAGGCAAAACATATTCCGGGCTCCATCAATATTCCCACAGCAAAAATTGATAATATTGCTGGTACCGTTCTGCCTGATAAAAATCAGGAAATTATTGTTTATTGCGCAAACGAAGACTGCACCGCTTCACCGGAAGCTGCCGAAAAGTTAGAAGGGATGGGTTACACCAACGTATATGATTTTGAGGCGGGACTCTCCGGTTGGCTGAAATCAAAATTCGATTTGGTGAAAAAGGAAGACTAAGCAAATAGACACTCTACAGGGTCACAAAGTTAATTTGTGTAGTACAAGCAGACCAAATTTAAATAGGCGCTGCAGGCGCAGCATCACCCGAGCTCTGAATTAAATATTTACCGTAATATTCAAATAGATAGCCTGCGTCGTATTCAATAAAATCATTTGGGGTGGTCGTTGGACAGGGTTGCTGACATTTCGCACCTAAAGCGCTGCCATCCGCCATGTTCGATCTGGAACAAATAGGTAAAACTGCACAGTGAACATGGACTAAGGATATGGCGTCTCGGAGTGAGGCTGTCATTTATTGAGTCACTTGCTTTTACCGCAGTTTGGTATCCAAAATCTTCTTTGAAAACGTGACGATTGTGCGGGATTTTATGTTTTCCCGTTTCCAGGTTACAGAGACTGCGTTTTCTCTTTGATAAGAACGTTAAGAATGGAATGGTTTAGTGAGTAATCTATCTTTAAATCAATGACATGCACACCCTTGGAATTCAGGCACTTATTGAGTGTTTTCTGAAAATCTTCATCACTTTCAGGCCGGTGGCCAACAGCGCCATAGCTTTCAGCATAGGTTACAAAATCGGGATTATCAAAATCGAGACCGAAATCATCGAAGCCCATATCCTCTTGCTTCCACTTAATCATTCCATACGATTTGTCGTTGACTATGATTACCACCATGTTCAGGTTGTTACGAACCGCCGTTTCCAGCTCCTGTGAATTCATCATAAACCCGCCGTCACCACAGACAGCAACGACTTTTTTATCAGGGTTGATCAGTTTTGCAAGCATTGCTGACGGCAGACCGGCTCCCATAGTTGCCAGCGCATTGTCCAGCAGCAGTGTGTTAGGGGAATAGCATTTATAATTTCGTGCGAACCAGATTTTGTAAATGCCATTATCAAGCGTGATGATATCCTCATCGGCGAGAGTATCCCGCATAATACTAACCAGCCGCTGCGGCAGCATCGGGAAGCGTGTGTCGTTGAAATATTTAGTGAGGTGGGAGTCAACATCTTTTTTGATCAGCCTGAAGAAAGCGGAATCCCATTCCGTCTCTTCGCTGATATGGCGACAGATGTTTTTAATAGAAGTTCGTATATCTCCAACAACGTTAAGCTGGGGGAAATAGACGGCATCTACTTCGGCGGGGAAAAAGTTCAGATGGATCACTTTTTTCCCGCCTTCATGCATAAAAAAGGGTGGTTTTTCCACAGCGTCATGCCCCACATTTATCACTAAATCCGATTCATCAATCGCGCGATGGAGGAAATCATGATCGGATAGTGCCGCCGTGCCCAGGTATTGAGGATGACGTTCATCGATGACGCCTTTTCCCATTTGTGTACAGAAAAAATAAATGCCTGTACGGTCAATAAATTCTGTTAACGCATCTCTTGTATTCTTGCGATTAGCCCCGGCACCGACCATGAGCAGAGGCTTTTCGGCATTTTCTATCATCTCAGCGGCCTTCCGGATCGCCTCCTCATCAGCATCGGGGCGCCGATGGCCCACTACTTCAAACAGGTGGGTGTCAGTGTCTTCACGGGCAATATCTTCAGGAAGCTCAAGGTGCACCGCTCCGGGTCTCTCTTCTGTTGCAAGCCGAAAACTCTCGCGAACCAGTGACGGTATGGTATTCCCGTTTACAATTTGTTTGGTAAACTTCGTGATCGGCTGAAGCATATCTACAACATCCAGAATTTGAAACCGGGCCTGTTTGCTTGTTTTGATTGGTTTTTGGCCGGTAATCATCATCATGGGCATGGCACCCAGCTGGGCATAAGCTCCCGGTGTCATCAGGTTGGTTGCTCCCGGACCAAGCGTAGCGAGGCAGACACCCGGTTTGCCGGTCAGCCGGCCGTAGGTCGCCGCCATAAACCCCGCACCCTGCTCGTGGCGCGTAACTATTAATTTGATTGAAGAACTTTTCAGGGAGTTCAGCAGATCCAGGTTTTCTTCCCCGGGGACTGCAAAAATATACTCTACACCTTCATGTTCAAGGGCTTTTACAAAAAGGTCGGATGCTTTCATATTAGTGATGGTGCAAAAGGTTAAATGGATAAAGGATCATGAAATATTTGACTAAGCGATAAGAAAATAACTGCCTTTCCAGCAGTTTATACTTAGTCCTAAGTTGTCAGTCACGTAGCTATAAAGCATTAAAATGACGGCTTTCGTGCCCATAGATTTCCGTTGAATCGTAAGATTGATCTGCAAAACTGCCCATCTGCCCGCTCCCGGGGGTATCGATACTCTTCAGCTGACTCTCGGAGATACTATTTAGATGGTGGATTTAGTAGGTTTTGGGTTTATAATAGAAGGCGTTATGTTTGCGCAGTCCAATAAAAAAAACAGATGTCTGTTGATGAGTGACTCATCGATTAATGGATTCAATTGCATCTCTACCAGTCCATTAA
The DNA here is from genome assembly GCF_038150125.1 of Rhodohalobacter sp. 8-1. Taxonomy (NCBI): domain Bacteria; kingdom Pseudomonadati; phylum Balneolota; class Balneolia; order Balneolales; family Balneolaceae; genus Rhodohalobacter; species Rhodohalobacter sp. 8-1. The sequence goes on from NZ_JBBVMF010000010.1 coordinate 134,596, forward strand.
TTGAACAATTGTTGGATTTTTAAAGATGTTACAATTTGATTGCGGTGTAGAATAGTTGTGACTTTAAAGAAGCTAAAACTGTTCCTTAATTTGTTTGAATACCCGTTCCGAACTGCGAACGGCACCGTCCATGTATCCGGGAGATATAGATGAGGTTTCTGCTCCCGCCATAAAGAATGTGCCATCGAACAACGGCATATGGTATATTTCGTGACCATTGTTATGATGGGGCAGCAGGTGCCGATCATATGGGGAATAGGTGAACGGCTCGTTCGCCCACACAAGTTCAAAGTAGTTTCGATAGCTATCCGTTCTTTCTCCGTAATAGCTGCGTAGCTGGCTAAGGATTTTTTCCAGACGTTGGTCGCGGGTAAGGGAGACATAGCTGCTATTTAAAAAACCTATCAGTGCAGCATGAGATCCCCCGATGTCTGAATGATCATACATCTCGGTTATCGGTCCGGCATTGCTAAAGACTGTTCCGGTGCTTTCTTTTTCGCGCCAAAATGGGTGATCATAGCTCAGTCCGAATTTGATGGACTCTCCCATCCAGGTATGAGTGGTCGACATTATTTCCGAGATATCTTTGGGTAGTTCTGGCTCAAAAGTTACACATTCCCAAAGTAGTTTCGGGGGAAGGGTAGAGACTACAATGTCAGCTCCGAATTCGGCTGTCTCGGTCACGACCAGGAGTTTGTCATTCTTCTCAGATATTTTCCGCACCTGCTGACCAGTGTGAATGCGGCCGGCACCGACATTATTGCATAGGGCCTGAATCAGGGCCGATGTTCCGCCCCTGATCCGCCAGCTTGGTTGCTGTCCTGCAGGCAGGGTTACGATCTGATGGGACGTCATTGAGTTGGGTTCATATATGGCTTTCTCACCCATGTGTTGTTCAAAAGGTGCCACCTTCAGCTCATTCATAAGCGCTTGCAAACGCTTATGTGCCGGCCCCAGCCATGTTGCGCCCAGGTCTATGGACGCCCCTTTATCGTCTTTAGCTGTCACAATTCTGCCTCCAACCCGATCCCTTGCCTCAAGGATCACGCTATCAAACCCATCTTTGCGGAGAAGGTAATGGAGGGTGAGTCCGGACAGTCCGCCGCCAATAATTACAACAGACGGGCGGTTCATTCTGTGACGAGTTCAATTTTATCGATGAGAAGCCGGAAGGTCTGTGGACGTCCGTTGCCGATCAAAAAGGTTAGCTCTTCAATCGAATCGTAGTCAAAATTTGGACGGTCCAGACGCCGTCCGCGATAAACCGGGTACATACTGTCAATGGGGATTTCAATAGTCTGCCATTTTCCGGATGTTTCAAATTCATGTACATAAGCGTATTCATAACGCCGGTTATGCTTAATTCTGAACTGGTAAGTTTTACCGTCTCCTTTTAGCCGAATATGTACGAAACTTTTATCATCTACAGGTAAATCGTTAATGCCATATCGTACCGATGAGAAGCCCCCATTATTTTCAAGTGATATCTCTCCGCTGAATACGCCATGGCCATCTTCCGATAGGGAAAAGCTACCATTGGACCTTCCGCCCATTACGACGTCGTCCACAATTCGCCAGTTTCGAATGTCAGATGTTGGGGAGAAATCAAAAATAATATCTCCGTTAAGGGAGAGAATCAGGAATATTGTTACGATCAGGTATTTCATAGGGCTGGAGCTGTAATGTTAATGTGTTGCTCAAAAGCACACCCAACTGAATTCGTTCCTGAACTGTAAAAGATCGGGTTAGAAATAGGATGTCAGTCCCCGGTAAATTAAGTTTTATCAGTTTTAAGTTCATAGATGAATGCGTTTGTTACGGACCCATCTTCGAGCATTACCTCAGTGATTACCCGCTCATAGTAGCTGCCCTCGTACCTGTCAATTTTGTCCCAGTGGTCCGAGAGGTTTTCAGAGGTGAAAACATAACCTTCTATGGTATCACCCGCATCATCAAGTATTACGCCCGGGTAAGGGAAGCCGGGAATATCGTTGGCGTTAATAAGCTCTCCCTGTACAGTACCTTTTTCCCATGTTCCACCAATATCATTTAGCAGATTATTCATGGATTCACCAGGTTTGAGTGTCCCGTAAACAAATAGTCTGTCAGGCATAATTAAACTGATTACAAGTAAAAATATTGAGACATATGTACAGATTATCGTAGAACCTGAAAATGAGCATCTCCTGCGTCAGGTTGCGAACTAATTATCTGTAGTCAGATTAAATTTAATTGAATGTTCAACGATTTAAAATTGTCATATATCAACAAGATTAATAAGAAATAAATTGTTAGCAATGGCATATACTGTAAATATTCTTGACACTGAAATGGTTACTCACAACGTAAAACGGCTGACTTTCGAAAAACCTGAAGGTTATACATTTGAACCGGGCCAGGCAACGGAGGTTTCAATTGATAAAGACAGCTGGCGGGACGAAAAACGCCCCTTCACATTTACATCCCTCAATGAGGATGAACACCTTGAATTCACGATAAAAATCTATCCTGATCACAACGGTGTTACAGAACAGATCGGCAAGCTTACGCCGGGCGATAGCCTGATTATCGACGATCCATGGGGAACCATCCAGTATACCGGCGAAGGCGTATTCCTGGCAGGGGGTGCCGGCGTAACACCATTTATAGCAATCTTCAGGGATCTCCATAAGAAAGGCGAGATAGGGAACAATACACTTATTTTTTCCAACAGCACAGATAAAGATATAATCCTGAAAGAGGAATTTGAAGAGATACTCGGCGACCAGTTTATAAACGTAATTACCGATGAACCGACGGAAGACCATATTTTCCTTGATGGTTATATTGACGAAGAATTTTTGGATTCAAAAATTGATGATTTCAGTCAGCCGTTTTATGTCTGCGGACCGCAGCCTTTCAATGAAAACATGATGGAATATTTGAAAGAACTCGGAGCGGATCCGGACGCACTTGTTTTTGAAGAGTAATTCATTTGTTAAATCAAAAAGATCAGAATTTTAATAATTTAAATAGGAGAAATTATGGGCAAGACTATGAGGGCAGCTTACTACGAAGAATTTGGTGAATTGGATAATATAAAAACCGGAGACATAGATAAGCCTGAACCGGGTGAGGGAGAAGTGCTTGTGAAAGTGAAAGCTGCCGGTGTGAATCCGGTGGATGCAGCTGTGGCCCGGGGCATGCTGAAAGATGCAATCCCGACTGAATTTCCTGTCATCCCCGGATGGGATGTGGCCGGAGTTGTGGAGGAGAATGGATTTGCTGCCCGCCGGTTTAAAGAAGGTGATGAAGTGTATGCATACGCTCGCCGCCCAAAGATTCAGCACGGCACATTTGCCGAGTATATCGCACTTCCTGAAAGTTACCTGACCCGGCGCCCGGAAAAAATCTCGATGGAGGAAGCTGGCGGAATTCCGCTCGTAGGCCTGACCGCTTACCAAGCGATATTTGATGCTGGAAGTTTAGAAAATGGTCAAACTGTGCTCATTCTTGGTGCTTCCGGAGGAGTTGGTACGCTGGCAATTCAACTGGCGAAATCCGTCGGAGCGACAGTTATTGGAGTAGCAAGTGAGAAGAATCATTCATACATGAAAGAGCTTGGTGCTGATGAAGCTGTTGACTACAGCGATACACAAGTAGGTCAACAGGTTGACAAGCTGGCTCCAAACGGCGTCGATCTAATTTTTCACTGCTCAAGGGGAAATTCTCTGAGCCAATGCATGGAATCAGGCGTGTTGTCGAATAACGGAAAAGTTGTATCCATCACAAAAAGTAAGCCCGACGAAAGCTGGGATGTAAATTATCAATATGTGTTTGTAGAGCCGAATTCATCGCAGCTGGCCCACTTAGCGGAGCTGGCTAATGACGGTAAGTTAAAGATTCCATCAACAAAAACTTACAGCATTGATGAAACAGCCCAGTCGTTGAAAGATGTTGAAACACTTCACAATCGTGGCAAGCTTATTATCAAACCCTGATAGGCCATTGATATTTATCATAAAGTGATGATTGAGTTAGCTAAAAAACCGTGAGGAGCTGAGAAGTCTGAGGTTTTAATATCGAAGAATAACTATCAGCAGTCTCAACCTGTTCAAATTTCACCGATGACACAGACCTATGTTTAAAAAATTACTTTCTCCTCGATTAGACGAATGGGTTAGCCCGGATGTGGCCGTCTGCCTGCTTCGAATTGGTGCGTCGGCCTTGATTATGACACATGGGTTTCCAAAATTCTTGAAGATACTGGAGGGTGATTTCAGTTTCGGTGATCCACTCGGTATCGGCGAAGCCCCATCTTTATTCCTGGTCGCATTCGCTGAATTTATATGTGCCATACTTGTACTGCTTGGTCTTTGGACTCGTATTGCCCTCATTCCGCTGATCATCACTATGATAGTTGCAGTTTTCATAGCACATGCCGGAGACCCGTTTGGCAGGAAAGAGCTGGGTTTGTTTTTTCTGATCTCTTTTGTAGTCCTTTTTCTAACAGGGCCCGGAAAATATTCGCTGGATAAAAGATTGTGGGGTAAATGAAGCGATTAAGCCGATAAAATTTAAATTTCTCAATTATCCAGCGGCGAATTAAAGCGTTATTTCTGCTTTATAAACAATTTCCAGAGGAGCCTTTTGAATTCTTTTTCTCAAACGTTAGCCTGAAAGTTAATCCGCCAGATATGTCATATTCTAAAATACCGTTCAGTTGCTTTGTGAGAATCTGAACTAGCGATAGCCCCAGTTTTTGATATGAATTTAAGTCGAAATCCAACGGAACATTATCTCCGTTGTCGGACACTCTGAGATTGATCTGGCTGGATGATTCATTAATTTTAACGTCAACCTGTCCCTTCGGATGACTGTCAAAAGCGTGTTTAATGGCGTTCGTAATAAGCTCATGAATAATCAGGCTAAGTGGAATTGCCTGGTTTATATTGATGTCGACCTCATCGATATCAAGAATAAACTTAAGAGAAGATTTCTTATCAGTCCAGTTGGTGCGGATGGTATCCGTTAGCTCTTCCACATACTCCCGTAAATTTACGTTCGAGAGATTATTGCTTTTATACAACTTCTCATGCACGATGGCCATCGACTTGATTCTCGTCTGACTTTTTCTGATGAAGTCAATCGTTTGCTCGTCGTCACTATCATGCGTTTCAAGTTCTAATAAACCGGATACGATAGCCAGGTTGTTTTTTACCCTGTGATGAATTTCAGCCAGCATCACATTTTTTTCTTTCAATGATTGACGGATTTTTGCCTCCATTTCAACCCGGTCTGTGATGTTATCTTGTATGGCAATATAGCCAATGTGATGACCCTCATCATCAATAATGGGATTCGTCGAGTAGTGAACATTCACCAGGTCCCCCTCTTTCGTTTTGTTGACGATTTGTCCTTCAGCTGATTCTCCGGATAAAATAGTGTCCCAAAAACTCTCGTAAAAAACGTCGCTTTGTTTGCCTGATTTTAAAATTCGTGGCGTTTTACCAATCACTTCATCAACGCTAAACCCGTATTGAACCTCAAACGCGGGATTAGCATACTGAATATAACCATCCTGATCAGTAATATAGATGGGATTGGACGATCGGTCTATCCCAAGCCTGAATTTTGTGAGTGCACGGTTAAGGTTAACTTGTTCGCTGATATCTTCCACCAGTCCCACACCACCATTAATTGTGCCGCCTTCAGTTTGAATAGGAGCAAATATCACTTTTACGGGGGTCATTTTCCCTGAAGTAATAGACTTGTAGTGGCCATCGTAAAACCCTTTTTCTCCATTCAGTGCCATCATTACAGATTCGGAAACTTTTTTGTCGGGCAGCTTCGTCATATCAATTCCGATCAGTTTATCCATGGATGATCCCAGGATTTCCACAAACTGTTGATTGCATGCGGTAAGTATCCCCTTCTTATCGAAATGAACAATTCCGATAGGGGCATTTTCAAATATCAGGCGGTATGTAGACTCAACTGTAGATGACATATAGGTACAAAAATTATGCTGTAAAAATAGATGGAGGAATTCATTCATACAAGCTATGAAATAAAAAATTAGGAATGATCTATTTTTCCTATAATCAATAATTGAAAAGAGAATCTGTGATAGTTTCCTTACATGCAGAAATAGCGGATACAAAAAATTCAGGAGCCAACCAGATCATAAGAATAGTCTTTCGCTGGGAGTAACTTTCCGAGCCGAGATCTTTTAGAAATTGATATGATTGATCAATAGACGTTGAAGATTATGTAGCATATATAACATCAATGGCATTACTGGCCCGTATATAAATATTTTGGTCTGATATTCCCCAATTTAAAGTCGATGCAAGATGCCGGGAATTACATCTTAGCTTCTGCATCTCTATTTTCATATTTTGTTTATTCTAATATACGTTACCTAAGCGGGGCCTGAAGTCTGCGACGACCGGAAACTTTCAGGTTAATTATATCCATCACACTAAACATACTTCAGTTTGATCCAACGAATACAAACAGTCTACCTGTCACTGGCTGTGCTTATAAATCTTTCAATCTTTTTCTCACCCATTTACAGGCACGCGCTCAACGATCCGTCTGGTTGGATAGGGACAACCTTTGCCGGATTTCTGACTGTGGCAATGGTGCTAAGCTTTGTTTCAATTTTTCTATATGGCAACCGAGTTAATCAAATTAAATGGGTGAAAGCCGCGAGCTATTTTCAGATCGCTGCATTAGGTATAGCTATTGCAATACTTTTCACCCTGGGTGGCTTTGGACGTTTTTTGTGGGAAGAGGTGGTCAGCACCGCTTTGCTTGTGTTAGCGCTTGTGCTTTTATGGATGGCAGGCCGCCGGATTAAAAAAGACCAGGAACTGGTTGATTCGATGGATCGGATCCGCTGACCATTTTGAATGCTCAGTCAGACGTTTCAACCGGTAAAATCACTGCGCTTCTGCTTGTTGGTATATCCACATTTGGCATGGCGCCGATTATGGTACGATTTGCCCCAGACACAGACCCGCTGGCACTTGCTGCCCTTCGCACCGGCTTCGCTGTTCTTTTTTTGTTTCCTTTTTGGTTTCCGCAAAGAAAAACGATATCCGAACTAAAGTCACTTGGCATTAGCAGGTTTTTGTTGGCACTGACGGGAATATGCCTGGGGCTACACTTTTCATTCTGGATTGCATCACTGCACTACACATCGGTTGCGTCTGCCTCAGTGCTTGTAACTATTCATCCCGTAATGCTGATTGTAGCGGAAAGCCTGGTATTTAAGCGGCGTTTTCGCGGAATTGTCTGGGCCGGAGTTTTTGTCGCTTTTATGGGATCAGCCCTTCTTGGCATAGCGGATGAAGCCAGTCTTGAGGCATTTCCGGATGCTCTTTTTGGAAATGCCCTGGCCCTTACGGCGGCGGTTATATTTGTAGCCTATTTTATGCTGGGCCGAAAGATTCGTCAATATACCGACTGGCTCGACTATGTCTTCTATGTGTATTTATATGCTACAGTAACAAGCATTACCCTTGCAATAATCTGGGTGGGGGGAATTCCGGCTTTTAGCGGCATGGCACTGCTGGTGGGAGTAGGCCTTGCACTGGGCCCGACCATTCTTGGACATGGTTCTATAAATTTTGCTGTGAAATACGTGTCGCCCACACTTCTGTCTACGCTGGTTCTTTCTGAAGGTGTGTTTGCCGCAATTGCAGCCTATTTTATATTTGGTGAAGTACCGTCGGTTTTATCAATAGGGGCTATGACAATTATCCTAATTGGTGTTTCAATGACATGGTACCGCCGCGTGAACAGGCCGACATTCAAAGATTAAACTAAATAAATAAAAATCAGTCATTTGGAAGCGGTTCTGTTAGATTGTTCTATAACATTGGAAGATCTCAGTAATTTGTCAGATCTTGGACACAATATAGAAGTGAGAAAACGATTTGTCATGGCATAACGTTATTCAGATAATATGAGAAACAATCATAAAATTATCATTAGCAATACGTTAGCGCTTCATTAATTGTAACGAATCCATTATAAATGGAAAATGGCTACAAAAAGAATACTGTTAAACAAAGATTAAAAGAGGGGCTGACGGTCCTGCTTTTACTGACGGCGATAAGTTGTGCAGAGTCAGATGAGCAAACGGACCTTAAAGCTGAAGAAAGCACTTTTTCACCAGAGGTATCCGAACCTGTTCAAAGAGATCTTGCAGAAATTGAGAAACGGGGCACGTTTCGGATGATTACCTACTATAGTTCAAATACCTATTTTCTGAACCAGGGAATAGAAGTTGGGTTTGAATATGAGCTTATCAGGGAATTTACGCGGGAAAACGATCTCGCACTTGAGGTCGTCATTGTAGGTGCAGATGAAAATCCATTTGAACTCTTGAATAGCGGAGACGGGGATGTAATTGCAGCAAATTACACGATCACACCGGAACGAAGGGAAATTGTTGATTTCACGCGTCCTTATAATCTTGTGGACCAAATTCTTGTGTTTTCTACTGAGTTATCGCCTATCCCAAAAACATTAGAAGAACTTGTAGAGCGGGAGATCCCCATTTCTGTTCGGAGAAATAGCTCTTACTATACAAAACTTTCAGAATTACAGGACCAGGGATACGATCTGAATATTCAGATGTTGCCGAGCGAACTAGATACGGAAGCGGCCCTCGTTGAAGTTGCACAGGGTAACCTTATGGCAACTGTGGCTGACGATAATATGTTCGACGCAACCAACCGCTACATGGATGGCCTGTTTCCCGGGCCAACTATCGCCGAGAATGATACGATTGCCTGGGCCGTCCGCAGTAATGCTCCGGATCTGAAGAATGAAATGAACAAATTTTTGTACAAGCACTTTAGGTTTACACAGGACAGGGAGAGGCCGCGGCGTTCAACATTTTTAAATATACTGAGGCAGAGATATTTCCAGGAAGGACCACAAATTGCACAGTATTACAATCCCGAGTGGCAATATCAAACCATGGGGATTATTTCACCTTATGATGAAGTTATAAAAAGTGTATCGGACTCATTGAATGTAGACTGGCTGATGGTAACGGCCATGATTGCACAGGAGTCTGAATTCAACCCTAACAGCAAGAGCTGGGCGGGGGCCGTAGGTTTGATGCAGGTTATTCCGAGATTTGTCGAAGTTGAATACGAGCAGCTTTACGATCCCGTAACAAACATCAAGCAGGGCGTAAATATCTTCAAGGAGCATCTCGAACACTATTCTTATCTCGATTCAACGAATCAGGTGAAGTTTGCACTCGCGGCATATAATTCTGGAATGGGCCATATTGCCGATGCCAGGCGTTTGGTAATTGACCAAAATAAAAATCCTAATGAATGGGAAAATGTTGCCGACGCGTTGCTGAAACTGATGCAGCGGAGATATTATCAGCAGGCGCGTCATGGGTTTGCACGCGGTATAGAAACCGTTCAGTATGTAGATGAAATTATGAACCGATACCGAACATATGAAACCATTTTAGCTCTTTCGGAGCGGCAGCAAGGACAAGGTTTCTCCAATATAACCGGCAACAGAGATTTTAGTGTGCCTTAAAAATTACCAGTGTCACATCATCAAACTGATGCCCGCCTGCAAACTCTGTTACAGACTTGATAATTTTGTCCCGGATAACAGACGAGCGCTCGTTCCTGTTATTACGAATTACCTCATACAGGCGCTCCATCCCAAATTCCTCTTCCATATCTTCTGATTGAGCCTCATTTACGCCATCGGTAAAACATACCACAAGATCACCGGGCTCAAGCGTCACGTCTTTTGACTCGTAGGGTGCCATACTTTCCATAGCGCCAAGCAGCAGCCCGCCTTCAGAAAGCTCGCTAAAATTGTCTGATCCTTTACGCAGCAAAAGTGGCGGATTGTGCCCGGCGTTTACATACTTAAAGACTCTTGTATTATGGTGATACTTTCCCCAGAAAAACGTAATGAACTTATCACTTGGGGTATTTGCAAAAATAAGGTCGTTTATCCGTTCCGTGGCCAGTGTCAGCGTAATATCGAACGGTAGTAAGATGTGCAACATCGACTGTAGATTTGCCATCAGTAAAGCTGCGGGAAACCCTTTTCCCGTTACATCAGCAATCGCAAAAATATGATTACCGTCGGGCGTTTCCGCTACATCGAAATAGTCACCGCCTACTTGGTAAGAACTAACGGTGATGGCTGATAGATCGAGGCCTTTTACATCTGGAATAGGATCGGGCAGCAGTCTGTTTTGAATGGATTTGGCAAGTAATAGTTCTTCCTCCATCCGCTCTTTTTCAATTCGTTCTTCAAGCAGATAAGTTCTTTGAATAGAGTTTACTGCAAGGTTGGCAAGTGACTTCAGGAAATTATAGTCGCTTTCAGTCAGAGGCTTTTCATTAGCCCTGTGCCCAACACCAATCACTGCTATTTTTCGTCCCTGAACTGAAATACTAATCAGCGAACAAATACCTGATGTCTTAAGTGATGGGATCGATTCGCCAAGTTCTTCGGTAACGTGAGTAATCTCTTCTGTGCTGTCGAACAGCTTTTGGAGTATATCGGGTGAAGAGGCCCCGGAAAAATTACTGGATGTAAGCATCTCTATACCGTCTCCAGTTCTGTAAATCAAAAAGAACGATCGAATGAGAAGCTGCCCCATCAGGGCAAACTTAAAAATGCGGGATATTTTATCCCGGTTCGACAGCAAATTGAATTCTTTGGAGAGGTCAAACAGTGTGTTCAGCTCATGAATTCGCTGGTCGAGTTTGCGATTTGCCTGGTTCAGCTGATCGATAATACGGCTGTTGGCAACCGCCGTAGATGAAATGATACAGAGACTCTCGACAAACTCCAGCTCTTCTTCTGTAAAATCATTTTGAGTAAACTTCTGTGATATCACAAGAAAACCAAGGTGGCTTGTGCTGGTTCTCAAATTGAAAAGGACGCCGCCGGGAAGGAGAGAATTTAACTTGTTCGAGGTATCACGGAGATCTTTTAATTGAAAATGTGGTTGATCAAGATCTTCAGCATCCAGATTCAGAGTTAAAGTACTAATCTTTTTAAGATCAGCGCTGCCCTTTGCGGCATGTACCGAATAAATAGATCGTTCATCATCATAAAGAAGTATGGCGGCTCTCGAGACCAGTAGTTTACCCATCGAAATTCTTACCAGGTTTTCCAGAACAAACTGAACGTCCTTGGCTTCAATGAGTACACGGCTGGTTTCTAATACCGTTTTGAGATCTAATCGCGAGCGCTGCCTGGCATTTTGATGAGAAGGTGTCACTATAATTATGTTCTGTATTTACACATTACCATTTTATTGGAGTCCTCTTCGCGGCCGTATGAAACATCATCCATGAGAGAGTGAATTAAATAGACGCCCATTCCGCCACGTTTTTTCTGCTTAATTTTTTCTTTGATGTCAGGCTGGGGGAAAGTTCTGAGGTTGAACGTTGTTCCGGTATCAAACAGCTCAATACAAACTCGATCATCTTTAAATATCACTTCAATCTCTATGGTGTGATTTTCTTCACCATTGTAAGCATGCTTAATAATATTGGTGATAGCCTCATCCACAGCAAGCCTTATATCAGCGATTTGCTGGTGTTCAAAGCCATGGGATGTAGCGTGCTGTGCCACAAAATTTCTGATCTCAGAGAGATTTTTTGTGGATGCCGGTATTGTTTTCCGATATGTTGTGTTCGTACCCAAATGCAGACTCACTTATGAGTTAGAGAACTTATCAATTGCTTCAGATTCGTCATCCAGAATATCATATAGAGCAGGAAATCCAAGGAGGTCGAAAACATTGTAGACTTTTTTATTCATATTTGTAAGCTTTATGTCTCCTCCTTCGCTTCTTACATCTTCGATATAGGCCATGAAAACACCAAGACCGGCACTTGCTATATAGTCGAGCTGATCGAAATTCACAACTATTCTAAGATTTTCGCGGGCAATAAGGTCTTGTAAAACAGCTTCAAGTTCAGAAGCGGTGTGAGCATCCAGTTCACCTTGCAAATCTAAAATCGTGCATCCGAGCTTACTTCTTTGATTAATGCTAAAAGTATTCATGTAATATTGGAGTTGTGTTAGGTGGATGCTCAAATATAGAATTATCGAGTCAGGGGGCAAAGTTAACTACGAATATTTGAGAAACGTTGTTACAGGAAAGCAGAAAAAAATAAGGCATCACACGTATCCGGCGTGATGCCCTGACTATTCATCAAGAGAGACGCTACTTGAGCGCATTCACAGTATAGTAAAAAAGTTTGTGAATTAACAGCAGAAAAAACGTAATCTACTCATTCAGAACAATTTAGGCGTATTCGACTAAGTGTATTACGCGATATAATATTAATTACTCTGCATGGCATCTTTTTCAACAGGCTGTCCGATTCTGCTTATCCATGATGCAGTTCCGTATTCCTCTTCCAGTTCAGACTTAAGCCTTTGTGCCATTTCACGTGAGTCAAACTCTCCAACTCTGACTCTGTACCACACATTTCCCGTATCCTCATTACCATACGATACAACATAAGCCTGATCATATCCTCTGTTAATCCATTGATTAGCCTGCTGTTGAGCCTTCTGCTGAGATCTCCACGCTTCAATCTGAACAACATACTCTCCATCTTCTGAATATTCAATCCGGTTTTGCTGCTGTTCCTGCTCCTGAGCCGCTGCGAGGCTGTCTTCTCTTGCCTGTGCAATACTATCCTGTCTCATCTGCTCCATTTCGGCTTCATATACCTGTTCTAATGAATCCTGTACTGCTTCTGTAGTTTGCTCAACTTCAGGCTCCTCGGGCGAACAAGCCTGAAATAATGCAATTGTAAAAAAAATAGTTGTTATATAGATCAGCGCTGATTTCATGGCAGAAGGTTATGTTAATAGTTATTAGTCACATATGTAAAAATACAATATTAATTATACCTGTGAAATGTATTTCTGATCTTATTGAAATGAAAAAGTTAATTTTTTGACATGCCCGATTAACGCCCGTGTCTCATTCGGGCCGGTATTATATGATATTGTCACTCAACATTTTAGCTGCATGTAAGGATTCGAATGTATCCGATGGATGGAGCTTCCGGCAGATATTGAATTACGGTGGATTCAACTTATTCGGTATATGATTTAACTATTCCCGGATGATTGTGGATTTGAATCTTTACATGCAAATTGCTTGAAACTCACTCATTATCTGAGTCATCTTCATTACCGATACATTTTAGATGATGAGGTTTACGGTATCAGAAATATTCGCTATTTTATATAGACTGAATTTAAATAAGCTGGTGCTTCCGCTGGATAACCCCGTTAGAAACAAAAGATGTTACTAGTCGTTGATCAAATTGAAAAATCCTACGAAAAAAACAATCCTGTTGTAAAACAGGTGACGTTTCATGTGGGGAAAGACGAAATATTTGCTCTCCTCGGACCGAGTGGTTGTGGAAAGACGACGACACTGCGGCTTATTTCCGGTTTCGAAAAACCAGATTCTGGTTTTGTGATGCTTAACGGCGAGATCCTCTCATCAACCGGAAACCATGTGCCGCCTCAAAAAAGGGGTATTGGGTTTGTATTTCAGGATTATGCATTGTTTCCGCATATGACAGCACTTGAAAATGTTGCTTTCGGGTTAACCGATCTGCCTAAGCATAAGCGTAAAGTATTCGCTGAAGAGGTGTTGTGCAGAACGGGCATGGGAGATTTTAAAGACCGGAGTCCCGCAGAGTTATCTGGCGGTCAACAGCAAAGAGTGGCCCTCGCCCGTGCAATTGCCCCGGAGCCGGAACTGATTTTACTTGATGAGCCGTTTTCAAATCTTGATGCCATGCTCCGAACTGTGACCCGCAAAGAGGTGCGGTCGATTATCAAGAAAGCCCGGATGAGCGCTGTGCTTGTAACACACGACCAGGAAGAAGCCCTTTCGTTTGCTGATAGAGTTGGCGTAATGAATAACGGGAGAATTGAACAGATCGGCACGCCGGAAGAAGTTTACTATAAGCCAAAAACTAAATTTGTAGCACAGTTTCTCGGGAAAACAAACCTGTTCGAAGCAGATGTCAACAATACCGATTATGTTGATACAAATCTTGGGTTGATGCGGCTGAACTGCCGGGCACAGGGACACATTACCTGTTCAATCCGTCCGGAGCATCTCACACTCGAGAAACCAAATGGTACTACTGATGAATCGAAACTTGGCATAATTGCAGCAAGAGAGTTTAAAGGCCACGATATTACCTACCATGTAGAGTTTGGAAGTGACCGCTACATTGTTCATACCGATAACAGGGTGCTATTTGAACCAAGCGATGAAGTTGTCGTGAAGCCCCTTGAACCGGCTGTGGTACTCGAAGAAGAGGACTGATCGCCTCAAACAAAACTGAGATTCTATCGCAACGCTGGACTTACTGTATGCGTATGAGTGGCATCCCCCCCGACTTAAATCAAACCACTTGTAATGACTCTTTCCCGTCCCTTGCTTCTGCTCATTGCGTTTCTGTTTGCTATATCATACCAAGCCGCCCAAGGCCAGACAGTCAACGGAATTATAACAGACGCCAAAAGCGGGGAGCCTCTTCCGTCGGCCACTGTACTCTATGAGGGTACGTTTCGTGGCACAATAGCCAATCTGGAAGGTGAATTTTCGATTGATGTAGACCAGTTTCCCGCTACACTCCTGATCCGATATATAGGCTACGAAAGCGAAAAGCTTGAATTGACTGAGCAGCCAGCTGATACCCTGCAAGTTCGCTTGAATCCATCTGTAACCGAGCTTGGCGAAATCGTGGTAACAGACCAGGACCCGGGGCTATCCATCATGGAACGCGTTATCGCGAGAAAACAGCTGTGGCGAGCAGAGCTTAATACCTATGAGGTGGATGCTTTTACTCGCCAGGTACTTAAAAATGATACGTCTATTGTGTCTATCACCGAAAGCGGAACCCGTTCTTTTTGGGACCGCGAACAGGGGCATCGGGAGATTCAGCTTTACAGAAGGCAGACCACAAATATCGGGGCCGATCAAAACTTTGCAGGTGTACGGTTTCTCCCAAACTTCTATGACAATAATATAACGGTAGCGGGTTATGAAATGGTAGGGATCACGCACCCGGATGCCCTGAGCTACTATGACTTCAGGTTGGTTGAGACAACACAAATTGACGGTGACCCCGTGTATGTCATCAACATTATTCCGGCCCGTCGATTACAGCCTCTTTTTATCGGAACCGCTTATGTTCACGGTGTTGACTATGCACTTCTTGAAGTTAATTTAAAGCCAAATAGTGTGGTTTCCTTTCCGCCTCCAATAAAGGAATTTAATCTTTCATACCGTCAGCAGTACAGTAATTTTGATGGAAATATTTGGCTGCCGATTGATATGCGAATCGATGGAACGGTTCGGATTGAGATGGTGGGCCTGAGGTTCCCGGCAATAAAATTTAACCAGACCTCACGGCTGTCGGAATACAAGGTAAATGTCGATCTCCCCGATTCTTTATATGAGCAGGAGGATGTTCTCACGCGTGTAGATGCAGACAGTATGGCCGATTTTTCCAGGCAAATGGTTCCGCTAACAAGGGAGGAAGAGCTTGCCTACGAATCAATTGACAGTACAAATACACTTGAAAAAGCATTTAAGCCCGAAGGATTTCTATCGGGCCTCGTAATGGATGACGAGGATAGCCAATCCGTTGCGATGGGATTAGGATCAATTCTGCCGTCAGGTCTTGAGTTGAAAGGCAGCTTTAATCGGGTTGATGGATTTAATGCAGGGTTCGGTTACCGGAATGTGATTAATGAGATCGGGCTTGATGCGTCTGCTTATTCCAGCTATAGTTTTCATGCAGACTTTCTTAATTACGGGGCCGGAATTCGCCAGAAAATACCGGTTAAAGATTCAAGAACACAGATATTTTTGATGGGTAATTACGACAATCACATTACCGCAATACACAGCGGCAGCATCTACAGTAGTTTTATGAATGGTTTTCAAGCCGTTCTGGGTGGTGTGGATTATTTTGATTATTTCCGGCAAGAGAGATACTCGGCGGGTATTGACGTGAGGCGGCTTTTACCGTTAATGGATGTGTCACTTTCCTTTGTCTCAGGCAGGGATCAATCCATTCAAACCGGGGAAAACACGATTTATGATTACAGTTTGTTTGGATGGCATAATATCAGACGGCCGAATTTGCCGGTAACAGAGGGGCAAATAAATACAATGCAGCTGACTTTGGATCTGAACAGGCAAAATTCAACATTTGGAGTAAGTGGTAGCCGCCAGCTGAGATTGTCAGCCGAGCGATCGGTACCGGCACTGGGAAGTGACGTGATGTTTACAAAACTGAGCATGAGCGCGAACTGGAATATGGAAACATTCTTTAGAAGACGCGTTTTTGCAAATACGCTCGATCTGAAGTTTTCTGCAGGCGTTTTGATGGGAGACCACGTTACCCAGAAGATGGGAGTGGTTGATGGATCACTGTCAGGGTTTACGCCATTCGGTACACTAAAAACCAGGCGAAACCGGCCCTTTACAGGCAGTGAGTACTGGACTGTATCAGCCGAGCATAATTTCAGGACAATTCCGTTTGAGCTGATGGGTCTCAAACCCCTTGCAGACCGGGGTTGGGGAGTGATTATTTTTGGGGCAGCCGGTTATGCAGAATCTGATAATAACTCAATAATGACTCCATCAGACCTTACCACCAATAGAATACATATTGAGGCAGGAATAAGCCTGAACAGTATTTTTGGTATTATGAGAATTGACGTTGCAAAACGACTTGATGCCCAGGGAACCTTTATTGGAATTAGCGTACCCAGATATTTTTGATTTGACCGGAGAAGTGTTGACGTTAAAAGCGGTTTAAATGGATATCTAACAACGCTTTTTTTACACCTCTGAGGCTCTCTTTTCTGATCTTTATTTATGCATGCATACATGCAACCAAGAGGAACTAATTTATCCGTGTTAATAAATCAAACACAGGTTACCTATACAAGTGTGAGTGGAGAATATATTCCATGCATTCAAAATAGTTTGAATGAGCAGAAATCAGAAGTGAGATGTTAACGCCGGGTCTATTTTTAAGTGGATGAATTCGTAAACGGAAGAGATAACTAGAATTTAAAGGAATAAAAAAAGGCGAGTGAAAATCACTCGCCTTTTTCGCATCAAATATATGTTATGTACTTATTAGTACTGTACCGGGTCTACAGCATCATAACTTGCTGGTGAGTACTGATAAGGATTCAATGGATGAGTCTCTGCACGTCTGTTTTGCTCACAGCCAGGAGTGTTCTCATCTTGTTCTGCTTCAGAACATGGTACGGGTGCTTTTCCTAAGCCACGGCTTTCAATTCTGTCTTCGCTGATTCCGTTGTCGGTATAAAAGCTGACAACAGAGCTTGCGCGGCGGAGACTAAGTCGGAGGTTATATTGATCGCCACCAACATGATCTGTGTATGCATCAACACGAACTCTGAATGCGGGAATATCCAAGAGTGTCTCAACATTTTCTGATAGTCTCTGTGCAGCACGGTCGGTAATGTCAGATTTATCGAAGTTGAAATATATTGTGGTAAGCTCTTCAATATAAGCAGGATCATTGGCATCGAGTGGGTCTGTGCCCATTTCGATTTCCTGGCCATCAGCAAACCCTTCTCCATCCGTGTCAGGATTGAGAGGCTCTGTGCCGTATTCATTTACTTCCTCTCCATCCGAAAGCCCATCGCTATCGGTATCCGCATTTAATGCGTCTGTGTAATACTCATTTACTTCTTGTCCATCAGAAAGGCCGTCGCTATCGCTGTCGGAGTCGAGTGGATCAGTGCCATAGACTGTTACTTCATCACCATCGGTGAGGTTATCATTGTCGGAGTCATCGTTCAGAGGGTCGGTTCCATGTACGTTTATTTCGTCATAGTCATTGAGCCCGTCGTTATCAGTATCTGGTGATAGTGGGTCAGTGCCGTGCTCATAAATTTCATCATAGTCGTTTAAGCTATCTCCATCGGTATCTCTTTCCATCAGCTGCTCATCAGATAGAGACATCAGCCATTCAAGTGTTACAGGATCGGGTTCCGGGCCAGGGCCGCTTGTTCCGCATCCATAAAAAGTTAACCCTGAAATTAAAAGGGCTGTTAAGATATATTTTGGTGATTTTAGCATAAAAGAATCCTCTGTACGGTTAGTAAAATATTAGAATGCTTAATTTATATATTAATATCAAAAATACACAACAAACGATCTCAAACAAAAACCTTTTTTTGGATTCTGTTAAGAAATCGTGATATATTGGCACCTCATTGAATGGGGCTATAGCTCAGCTGGCTAGAGCGTCGCGCTGGCAGCGCGAAGGTCCGGGGTTCGAATCCCCGTAGCTCCACTCTTTTCGAGATTACAAGTTTGTTGTAATTTTTGAGTTTTTAGTCAAATTTTCAAGCTCATCACGGCAAGTATTTACTTACCATAAGGCTTTACTGATCAAACTTAATCGCAATATATTGATCACAAATCTTCTGTGTTCATATAAGTGTAAAGATTTTGGGAGTCTATATGTTCCAACGAATTACGATTTATTATCAATCTCAATAAGGCCTGTTAATCTTCGCTTGCCTGTTCCGATTCAGTTCGTGTCTCCAAAATTGTCCAGCACCTGATACCTTCCCTTGTGTGTGCAATAATCTCGTTGTTTCCATCACCATATAAATCAGAAATCAGCGGGTAGCTCATGCCTGTGGTCGGCAAGTCATATAATCGTTGCTCCGTTAATATTTCCCATGCATATATTCGCCCAAAATCGGCCAGTGCAACAATGTCCATGCGCTGGTCTTTATTTATGTCAAGCACAGCGGGTGGAAAATTATCGGATGAGGGCTGGCCCATCGATTTCGTAAAACGAAGGATTCCCGCCAGGTTGTACATGAAGACTGATCCATTGCTGTTCTGAAGAATGATCAGATCTTCACGGAAAAACCCATCTTCATTTCTAAGTAAAATGTTTTCAATCTGAGGTTTCGTATTGAGGCTTCCGCTTGACACCTGGAGCCGCTGAACAACCAGTGAATCGTCTCTTGTAATGCTGCTTAATGAGTCAGCAAACAACGGTGTCGACCCAATCGAATAGAGATTACCATTGCGGCCGGCGCTGAGCAAATGGTTTTTGTAAAGCAGCGGTACACCGTAAACAGACGTTTCCATAAACAATGGGAATCCGTTTCTGATTTCACCCTCTGTATTCCATGCGTGAATTGTGTTTTCAGTAGCTGCAAAAACAATTCGATCTGTTCCGAATGCCATGATCGACGGCCGGCTTGAAATCACTGCGTTAACTTCCTGCGGCCATCCCGATAGCGCTTCTCCTCTTGAGTTTAAAATATGCAGGGAGCGGTCGGCGGTTGCTACTATTATTTCAGCTATACCGGTGCGTGTTACATCCTCAATTGTGAGTGGCGTCGTGATCTCTTCATCAAGTGTGATTGGGAAATTGGGTAAAAGTGACCCATTGGCGTTCCAGGCAAAAATACTATTGCCGGCCGCCTGCAATATTACGTTTTGATTGTTTCCGTACCAGTCGTATACAATTGGCTGGCCAATGGGTGTTTTGTCCTGTGTGGAAACCTGTAAAACTTCGGTGCCATCTGTGGCAAGTGCGAACACCGATCCCGCAGATGTGGTGAAAATAACCTCATTTCTCGCATTCGATGTGATATCTGCCAGCACAGGCTGTCCGGTTATATCAGCTCCGGCAATGGGAAAGATCCAGCGTTCGCGGTACGGTTCATCCGTGACTTCACGCTGGAAAGACTGGATAGATAACGTTGTGGATTCCGGGGCTTCACGGGTTGATGAGATCACCAGCAGATCGAGATTGGAAATCAGAGATCCAAAATTATTTTGAGGAAAAAGCCAGGGCTGGATATAAGTTTCAAACCGGTCGGTATTCACGTAGGTGAGCGAACTGAGGTTTTCGTTCAGATTATCTCGCACCATCATATAATCATCGTTGTAGTACATTACACGGCGCCTGTTAGCATCTCCGGGGACACTTTCTGCAAGACCTCTTCGCTGTGCAAGAATTGCTACATCGCGGTGGATATGAAGATAAAAATCGCGCATGGAATTTAATTCGGAACCGATTAAGGAGCCCAGAAGCCGGCTGGTGACAATATATGTATTACCGTCTCGTGTGACGCCGCTGAGCGTGGTTAGTTGATTTAGCTGGGTTCGAAGGTCTGAAGCACTAGATAAATGACGCAGAAACAGATACTCACTGGTGCTTTCTGAGCCTGATTCGGCAAATGACACAAACGCTATTTCTTCGCTCAATGATGAGGCGATAGCACTCCAGATGTCACTGTTTTCTGTGAGATACCGGTCGGTTTCATTCTCGGGGTCAGTGCCATTTTGTGGGACAGCACGAGGTTCAAGCCGAAGAATTGAGAATGCTGCTGCATTATTTGGAATGTAGCGGTCGAGCGTGAATTCCTGTGGAGAGGATGTCAAGGACCGGAGCAGGGCAGAGGGGTCATCTTCAAGTGAAAGCTGGCCGGTAAGCCGCCAGGATGCACTGTCAGCCGGAGCATCATCAAGCTTGAAGTGTATCGGTTCGCCGCCCCGGAATGTATCATACAGAAACGGCCGGTAAGAGATATCTGCGAGCTGCATGATCCAGTTTGGCAGAGACTCTGTGTTGGCAATAAAAGATCCGGGCTGAATATTTTCATCAGACAGATCCATGCGTTTTTCTTGCTCAAGAACGGCACGGAGCGAATTTTCCACGCCTAAACTGGATTCAGAAAAGATCAAGTAGTCACCGGACGAAACAATATAAATCTCTCTGTCCGATATCTGGAGCCTCTCAATGGTGTAACCCCTGAAGGTGTATCTGTTTTGAGCAAATTCACTTTGATATTGATCTTTCAGCGTTGCCATAATGCCGGGCATGTAACGAATAATCCAGACCGGCTGCCATTGATTGGATTGATCTGTATAAAGAACGACAGCTTCAACATGTGTCTGCTCAGCGGCGGCCTGGTTGATACTGCCGGTGAGCTGCATCGCTGACGGTGTAAGATCATCCAGCTGCGGTATGAACGGACGATCGAGGAGATCCGTAATCGACTGATTTTGCTCAGGAACGATCAAAAAAGGCGCGTCGGCGGGAACCAGGTCAGACCAATGACCGGCACTCCCCGTTGAGCAAGACGTAAATAGCAGGGAGAGCAAAATAATTGTGCCCAGTGTAAATCTGGAAAGCTTATTTAAAAAATGCACAGGTTATAATAAGTTTGTTAAGAATGGGTTAATAGCATAGCTTAATAATAAATCAGGCCATTTGTTCCTGTTGTTTTCAAGCAACAAGGTAAAAAACTTTTCTGTTAATGAGTTTTCTGAATCCTCTATTTTTAATTGCGCTTGTATCTGTGGGCATTCCACTGCTCATTTATCTTTTAAATCTCCGCAAGCCAAAACGTATTCGATTTTCAACGCTTGCTTTTTTTGAATCATTGAAGAGCACGTCCCTCAGAAAGATAAAAATAAAGCGCTGGCTGCTGATGGCCATTCGAATGCTGGCTGTTGCGGCTCTTGCTTTTGCTCTTGCGCATCCTTATTTGCCTTCCGGCATGGGGGTGATGTCAAGTGGTGAACCGGCTGTTGTCGGCATTATCATAGATAATAGCCCGAGCATGGAGCAGATCGACAGGAATGGTCCTTATATTGAACAGGCCAAAGAGATAGCCTCAGATATTATCGATTTGCAGGATTCTGATAACCGTATTGTGCTCAATGTGTCGAACGGAGAATCGCTGACGCTGCCGTATCTGTCAACGTCGGCTGCAGAGCGGGAAGTAGCGGAGCTGGAAACAGTTTTGTCGGGAAACTACTTGAATCGCTCTGTGAGCCAGGTTGTCCAGCAGCTGAACAGTGCGCCTGAACCTAATAAACTCCTCTTTATCATTTCTGACGGTCAGGAATCCCAGCTAAATATTCTTGGTACCCCGGAACAGACGGAGGCGTATGACTTGAATCTTCAGTTCATAAGAGTTGGTGAGGCAAATCCTTCGAATGCGGGGATTGATGATGTGAGCCTGGAAAAATCTGAAGGGGACAATTTGATTCGAAGTGTTATTAAAAATTACGGGGATCAGCCAACGGGTAGTCAGTTTCTTAACGTATTTGTTGATGAAGAGCTATTAGCGCAACAGGTATTTGATATTGAAGCGGGCGGTTCTGAGGAATTTTTGTTTAACCTTCCGGAATCTGAGGATCGTTTTCTGCACGTTGAACTTGAGATTGAAGGGGACGAGCTGGTTTATGACAACAGGTATTTTGCTGCCATAGAACTGCCCGAAGAGCGCAACGTGCTATATGTTAGTGATAACACTTCTCAGCGTGGTGAGTTTCGGTCGTATTTACGGCCCTTACTTGAGGCTTCTGAAGAAAACAGCGAACGCCTTCAGTTTCAGTTCGAGTCAGCTTCGCAATTAATGCCTGACCAGTTTGAGAATGCCGATGCTATTGTTCTCGACGGTATACCTACAGTGCCTGATTACATGATGCAGCCTATTATTGAGCGGGTTCAGGCGGGCGCCGGTTTACTGCTTATCCCTTCCGCCGACGGAGATATTCAAAGCTACAACAGGCTGCTCTCCCTCAGTGATGCCGGGCGCTACAGCAGCTTAGTTGGAAGCTATGGTTCGTTTGACCGGCATGATCAGCTTGCACCACCTGAAAGCGGACACCCCATTCTTGAGGTGATGTTTGAACGACAGGAGGGCGAAGACATCAGGGTTAACCTGCCCGAGCTTTACTATTACTATAACATCAATACCGTGGAAGGCCGGGCTACAGCCCCGATAATGTGGTCTCGTACGGGAAACATCATCCTGAATGAGGTTGCAGTGGGCAATGGAAAACTCATTTATTCGGCAATCGGCATTGATCCGGGCTGGTCGAATTTCCCTGTGAAGCCTCTGTTTGCACCACTTTTTTACCGGACGGTAGAGTACCTTGCAAGTGGTGAAGATGCTGAAATGAACCAGCATGTGTTGGGCAATCCGTTTGATATTTCGCTTTCCGGCGCGGCGACTGGCACTGTAGAACTTGAGTCGGAAGGAGAGCAAATTCTGCCAACTACACGACAAACGTTTTCCGGACTGAACGTGTTTTATCTGGCAGAGGAGTGGAGACCCGGCTGGAAACGAGTAAGCTTTAGCGATGACAATATTCTGTTTGCATCAAATCTTGACGCAATGGAATCGGAATTAGAATCGTTAAATGAACAGGAACTAAATGTATTTTTAAGTAAGTTATTTAATTCCGTGGACATAAGCTTAGCTGAGAGCGATCAGCAAGAGCGCATTGCCGGCCTGGAGGCTGCGTCTGTCGGAAAAGATATTTGGTACTGGTTTATTATTATTGCAATTATTTTATTATTAACAGAGTCGATGATATCAAGGCATTATAAGGCTGAAACAATATCCTGATGAGTATTATTACAGAAATCCATAGTCTATTTGTACTCCTGCTTGCATTATTTACGCTTGCAGCTACATTTTTAGCACTCTATTCAATTAGTAATGCTATCAGACTGCGAAATGTGAGAATGAGCTGGAATTCAGGCAAGCTGGCAGGCTATCCGCTTTTCTCAACTCTCTTTTTATCATCTGCAGCCGTTATTACAGGCGTATCATTGATGTATGAGCTCAATCAATACTATACTATATTTGCGTGCTACTCCTGGATGGGGGTAAGCTGGTGGATTTCCAGTTATATAGCTTCTAAAACGTATATCACCGATCATGGTATCGTCAAAAATATAAATGACCCTTCTCAGACGATAGCCTGGCATCAAATTTGCGACTACGTAGAGAGACCGAAATCACGCGGTTCTGATTACCTGTTTATGTATCAGAATCTCAATGGAGAAGACGAAACGGACCGGTCGGTAACACGGCTGGAGCTTTTCGTACCCGACAGACGAGTTGACAAATTTGAAAAAATAGTCTCTCTTAAAGTTGGCAAATATCTTTCATCAGTCTCAGATATCCCTATTGATATCGAAACGCTGGAATAATCAAAAATAGACCGATAATAATTTGTTAGAAGACGCTGCAACACCTTCCATTGCTAAAGAGAAGGCAATTCTTGTAGGTATATATGGCCCGGAAACCCCGAAATGGCTTGCCGGTGAATACCTTGAAGAGCTGGAACTTTTAGCCGATACGGCTGGTGCAATATGCGAGGATAAAATCCTGCAAAACCGGCCCCACCCCGATCCGTCAACCTATATCGGAAAGGGAAAACTAAACCAGTTAAAAGCTCTTGTTAGTGAGACAAACTCTGATCTTTTAATATTCGATGACGATTTGACAGCAACTCAAATTCGCAACATCGAAAAAGTGACAAATACAAAAGTTTTAGATCGAAGTGGTCTCATCCTTGATATTTTTGCATCCCGGGCCAAAACTGCTGCTGCGAAAACACAGGTTGAGCTTGCCCAGCTGCAATATTTACTACCACGTCTTACACGTTTCTGGACCCACTTATCCCGCCAAAAAGGAGGGATCGGCACGAAGGGCCCCGGAGAAACCCAGATTGAAACAGACAGGCGACTGATTGGGGACCGGATATCAACGCTTAAAGATAAGCTTGAAAAGCTCGATAAACAGAGAACAACGCAACGGAAAGGACGGGAAGGGAATCCAAGAGTAGCACTTGTGGGATATACAAACGCCGGAAAATCGACGTTAATGAATGCACTGACCCATACCGACGTGCTTGCAGAGGATCGGTTGTTTGCCACGCTTGATTCCACTGTTCGCCGCCTGGAGCTCGAAAACCATGATGTACTTCTGTCTGATACCGTCGGGTTTATTCGTAAGCTGCCGCATAACCTGATCGAAAGTTTTAAATCAACACTTGATGAAGTTCGTGAGGCTGATGTACTGCTGCATGTTGTGGATGCATCGTCTCGACTGGTGGATGATTATATTGATGTTGTTGAGTCGACCCTGGATGAACTGAAGGTAACCGGGCTCAAGAAAGTACTGGTGTTTAATAAGATTGATCTCGTGGATCCATCCCGGCTCATGGAGCTCAAAAAAGGATTTCCGGGAGCTCTGTTTGTTTCAGCTGAACGTTCAATGGGGCTGGATAAACTCCAGCGCCACGTTGAGTATATGATCGAACAGGATTATGAGCCTTTTTCATTTAAGGTTCCTGTTGAACATTACAAAGCCGTATCATTTTTGCACGATGCCGGCGTTGTTGAGGATGAACAATTTGAAGGTAATTACGTTATGATAAGTGGAAGCATAAAAGAAAAAGACCGGAAACGGTTTAAATCGATGCTTGAAAAACTTGAAACTGCCTTAACCTAATCCATTTGCCGTGTTAGCAAAACATATATTAAGTCAATCATTTACACCGCTGCTCTCATCAGATAAGGTAAGCTCTGCGCTCGCCAAAATGGAAGCCTGGCAAACCTCGAATATTCCTGTTATTGAGCCCACAACCAAAAAAGTAATCGGGCAGGTAACACTTGATATGCTGATGGAGCTGCCTGATGAGTCTCTAAAGCTATCAGAAATAGATCTTCAACCACCGATTTATGCATTTAAATATCAGCATTTGTTTGAAGTAGCACGGCAAATGCTCTCGAAAGAAGTGCGCTTCATTGCTGTAGTAGATAGCTCGGAATCGATTGTTGGCATTGTAGAGAAAAAAGATCTTCTCGAGGCTTTTTCTGAAATGCTGAATATCTCCAGCCACGGCTCTGTGATATCTGTAGAAGTGGGAGAGGCAGATTATACTTTAACTGAGCTCGTAAATATTATTGAAGCAGAAGGGGCTAAAATTCTCGGTCTTACCGTGGAGCACTCCCGTGGTGAAGAATCGGGAATACATGTATCCATCAAACTAAACCTGCAAGATACATCGGCAGTCGTCTCATCTTTAAAGCGCCATGGATATATTACTACATCTGAAAACAGGGATGACCTGCTTCAGGTTGATATGAGTTCAAGGGCCGACGAACTGCTTCGGTATTTGGAACTGTAACACATTTTTTTACGGCTCCATACGGAACAAAATTGCCGAAGTTGATATATTGAAAAGGTACCATTCTCTGAACAGGCAACTATACCGATTTCATGAACCGCACTTTACGCTTTGCGACCCTGATATTTTTCCTGCTGTATATACCTGCAGCAGTATTCTCTCAGCACGAACCTCAGACTAACAGCACAGTGCTGCAGCAGGGTCTCGATCTGTTTGAGAAAGGACTCTATTCTGAAGCTTCTGCAAAATTTGATCAATCCCTGGCTTTAAATTCAGGCGATGTACAGGAAGAAGAGCTGGCCGCTTATTTTTATGCACGCGCACAAAGCCGATTGGATTCGTCACGAACTGGCCAGCTTGCTGATCGTTATGTTCACAATTATCCTAAAAGCCGCTACGCTTCTGTTTTACTAAAAGAAGTTGCCGATCAATATAAAGAACGCGGTGAGCTCGATAGAGCCATAGCCAGAATGCAGGAAGCATTAAAGTATCCTCAGTCATCAAATAAAGAGGCAGAACTATATTATATGCTTGCTGAGACAGCTGCAGAAAATGGCCAGAATGATCTAGCCAGGTCAACATTTCTCGAGCTGTCTGATAATTTTCGAAGATCAAACTGGTCACCCAAAGCACTGTATGCCAGGGGACGATTGTTTTTGGCCGATGAGCAGTACGAAGATGCCTCAGAGGCTTTCGAGCTTCTGCGTGAACGCCATCCGTTCGACGCTATGACACGCAGAATTGGTACAGCACTGGGGGAATCATATTACCAGCAGCGACGCTATAACGAGGCAATCGAAGCCCTCGAACGGGCGTTGACACTTCTTGACGAAGAAAACAGGTCGAAGGCGGTATTTCTGATTGCTGAAAGCTACAATGCATTGAATGACTACGAGAACGCTACCCGCTATTATCGACGATTTATAAACAGTGCTGAAGACGCGGACCAGGAGCGCATCGCACACTATGGGCTTGGTTGGGTGTATCATAAACAAGAGATTTATCACTGGGCGGCAGATGCGTTTGGACGCGCGGCTGTTGGCGATGATGCCGTAGCCCGCAAAGGACTTTATTACCAGGCAGTGAACAACAAGCTTGCCGGTCGCTATCAGCGGGCGCTCGATTCATTCAGGGAGTTTAGCCAGCGGTTTCAGGGGGGAAAGTTTTTTGAAGAAGCCTATTTCGAGTGGGCGATGACAGCCTTTGAAATAGGGTTTAATGGAGAAGCTATTGAGGCGCTTCTCCCTCTTGCGAGAGATCTGGAAAACCTGGAAAATCCAGGGCAAACGCTCACGTTTCTGGGAGAAGTTTATTTTGCCAACGCGGAGTATACCCGTGCACTTGAAACGTTTCAGCTGGCTGAAGAGCTGACAGATATTGATGATGCGCTTAAGCGGCAGGCACGGTTTCAGAAAGCATGGATACAATATAGTAACCAGGCGTATCGTCAGGCTCAGCCAGAATTTGAACAAGTATACAGCCAGTGGCCCAACAGCGATTTAGGAAAAGAGGCGCTGTTCTGGAGTGCCGACGCACATTTTCAGTATCAAAACTACGGTCCGGCGTCGTCTCAATACGCCAGGTTTATTAGGGCGGCACCAAATCATGAACTTATCGGCGCTGCAAAGTATGCGCTTGGATGGTCCTATTTTAAGATGGGTGACTATGAAAATGCCACAGGACCACTCATCGATTTTCTGGAAAATTATGAACCGCCGTCTATTGCCCTGTTTCCATTTGATACGGACACGAAACTGAGAATTGGCGATGCATTTTATGCACAGGGTGAGTACAGAGAGGCGCTGGAGTACTATAACGATACAATAGGGGCTGAGCCGGGCGGTGATTATGCCATGTTCCAGGTGGCTAACAGCTATTACCGGATGAACAGGAATTTTGAGGCTGTCACCCAGTTCCGGCGTATGCTGCGAATTTACCCGTACAGCACGCTGCGGGAACAGGCTCAGTATAATATTGCCTATATTTATTTGAATACCGGGAATTACGACCAGGCCGTGGAAGAATTCAACACTGTAATAGAACGGTTCCCGGGAACAGAATGGGCAGCCCGTGCGCAGTACAATATTGGGGATTCTTACTACAATGCCGGCGAATACGACCGGGCCATTGAAGAGTACACCAAGGTTTTAGAAAACTATTCGGGGAGCTCATATATCTTGGAAGCGATTAATGGCATTCAGTTCGCGCAGCTATCGGCAGGCGAAAGCGATTCAAGCACCGCCGTATTAGAAAGTTTTCTGGATGAAAACCCTACATCTGAAACAGCGGACCGGCTTCGCTTCCGACAGGCAGAAAACACGCTTCAGTCAGGCGACTACCAGGCAGCGGTGTCCGATTTTCGTCAGTACCTGAGAATTACGAATAACCAGTCGATGATGCCCGAGGCTTATTTTAACCTGGCGGATGCCTACCAGAGAATGAACCAGCCGGATGATGCAGCCGAGGCATACCGAACGATAATAAATGAGTTCCCGGAATCAGACCGTATGGCTCCTGCACTTGCCGAACTGGGACAGATTCTTCTGGAACGCGAAGAGTATTCAGAAGCCCGAACAGTATTTGAGGAGCTCTCAGACACGGATCAGAGATTCAGACAGGAGGCGTTTTTAGGTATCGGACGTGCAGCCCTCGGACTTGGTGACACCAGCTCTGCCCGCCAATTTTTTGAACGGGTTCTTTCTATCAATGAAAGTAATGATGCGGCACGCGCTGGCCTTGGCAAAGTTCTTCTGGCCGACGATCGCATTGATGAAGCACGGCGGCTTTTTTCCATGGTGGCCAACGAAAATAATACTGCTGTTGGAGCTGAAGCACAGTTTTTACTGGCTCAGTCTTACCAGGAAACAGGTGATACAGAGCAAGCTCTGGAAGAATATTCAAAGGTGCGCGTGTTGTTTGAGGCGTATGATATATGGGTCGCTGAAGCGCAGTACAAAACGGCTGAAATATATATCCGTGAAGGCCGCCGGGGAGATGCGCGGTCACTCCTTACATCTATTATAGAAAACTACCCGGGAACGTCCGGTGCTGAGAAAGCACTAGAACTGTTAAATCAAAATCAATAGCTCAATGGTTGAAACAGTACAGCCGGCACTGGCACTAAACGGTACAATATCGCTTCCGCCTGATAAATCCATTTCTCACCGGTCGGTCTTATTTGCATCACTAGCCGATGGGGCCAGTACCGTTCACAATTACTCGTCTGCTGCAGATCCAGAAAGCACAGTGAGCTGCATGAGGCAGCTCGGTGTACGAATTGATAAGGATGACGATAATCTTGTTGTTCATGGCGTTGGGCGTAACGGGTTAAAAACACCGGAAGATCCACTCGATTGTGGTAACTCCGGCACAACCATGAGACTCCTGAGTGGAATTGTGGCCGGCGCAGGAATTGAGTCGACACTGATAGGTGATGAATCGTTGTCTGCCCGGACAATGAAACGGATTATCGATCCGCTTCGATCTATGGGCGCCGTGATTGAGGCGGCAGATAATGAATTTGCCCCTATTAAAATCAAGCCCCATAGCGGCATCAAGCCAATGCGGTATCCGCTTCCAATTGCCAGTGCACAGCTTAAATCGTGCGTTCTGCTGGCCGGGTTATTTGGAGAATCGGACACTGAGGTTGTAGAGCAGGTTCCTAGCCGCGATCACACCGAGCGATTGTTAGGACTTAGAAGTGAGCCGTACGGACAGGGAAAAATAATCAGCAGCAGCCGGTTGGATAAGCTGCCCACGCAGAGCTACACGATACCGGGAGATTTTTCTGCTGCCGCGTTCTGGATGGTGGGAGCCGCGATTCATGATGAGAGTGCTCTTGTACTGGAAAATGTAGGCATGAACCCCAGCCGTACAGCCGCCCTGCATATTCTTCAGCAGATGGGAGCATTAATTGATATTACGAATGAGCGGATGCAGGGACGTGAACCCGTTGCTGATATTGCAATACGTTCATCAGAACTGAAGAGCATTAATATCAATCCCGCACTAATACCCAACTGCATCGATGAGCTGCCCATTTTGATGGTGGCTCTCTGTTTTGCGGATGGGCGCTCATCAATTACAGGGGCCGAAGAACTTCGCCACAAAGAAACCGACAGGCTCTCCGCAATGTATAACATTCTGTCTGCGGCCGGTGCCGATGTCGATTTACGGCCTGACGGTATCATCATAACCGGTGATCCTGATTTTACACCGAAAGCGGCAGAATTCGAAAGTCATCACGATCACCGGATGGCAATGGCCGCTGCAATCCTTTCATCAGTTTCAGAAGAGCCTTCAACTATACTGGATGCAGAGTGCACGTCTATCTCTTATCCTCAATTCTGGACACATCTGCAGAGAGTTTCCCAATAGCGTCAGGTTAGTGGCGCGGTCTCATACGAAATTCTACGTCAAACTGACAACGGGAGAGCGCACATATTCTTTCTATGTCAATACGTCAGTGAGAATTGCTCATCTTTCTAATTGGCACTGTGGTTGCTCTTAGAATTGTAAATGGAGATTACCATGAACAATTTTAAGATGGATATCGAACAACAGCTTACATCACTGGGCCGGGAGATTCAGCAATTTGTTGAGCGCATCACACCGCTTGACGACGCACGGGATTTTAGTCCTGCCTGTGATGTAATTGAGAGCAGTACGCTATTGAAAATTATAGTTGACCTGCCGGGTATGGAAAAGAAGGATGTGAAAGTAACCCTGAAAGACGGCGTTCTGCGCATTGAAGGCACACGCGAGCTCTACCTGGAAAACGATGAGACACTGAAGCGTGGTGAGCGTGCTCAAGGATCATTTATTCGATCTTTCTCTGTGCCGGGACACGCTGATTCATCATCCATCAACGCATCGTTTAAAAATGGTGAGCTCACAGTAGAAATTAAAAAGAAAGATGATGGCGGGTCTGAAGCAGATTCTATCCCCATCAACTAAAGAACATTAATAACAGTAAATAAGAACAAGGTAATATTATGGGTAAGATTATAGGTATTGATTTAGGAACAACAAACTCATGCGTTTCTGTAATGGAAGGCAGCGAGCCTGTTGTAATTCAAAATGCTGAGGGTGGCCGAACAACCCCGTCAGTTGTAGCATTTTCAAAAGACGGCGAGCGGCTCGTTGGAGCGCCGGCCAAGCGTCAGGCGATTACGAACCCGGAAAAAACAGTGTCTTCTATTAAACGGTTTATGGGACGTATGTTTGATGAGGTTGCTGAAGAGAGCAGCCAGGCGTCTTATAAAGTTGTGAAAGGCGACGATGGCACAGCGCGTGTAAAAATTGAAGATCGACTGTATGCGCCGCAGGAAATTTCGGCGATGATCCTGCAAAAAATGAAGCAGACCGCTGAAGAATACTTAGGCGAAAAAGTAACGGAAGCGGTAGTAACTGTTCCCGCATATTTTAATGACGCACAGCGTAAAGCAACACAGGAAGCTGGTAAAATAGCCGGTCTTGAGATTAAGCGAATTATTAATGAGCCTACCGCCGCTTCATTGGCGTATGGTCTTGATAAGAAAGATACAGATCAGACTATCGTCGTGTATGACCTTGGTGGTGGTACATTTGATGTATCGATCCTCGAACTTGGTGATGGTGTATTTGAAGTGAAATCTACCAGTGGTGACACCCACCTTGGTGGTGATGACTTTGACCAGCGTCTGATTAAGTTTCTGGCCGATGAATTCAAAAAAGACGAAGGCATCGACCTTCGAAAAGATCCAATGGCGATGCAGCGTCTGAAAGATGCGGCCGAGAAAGCCAAGATTGAACTTTCAAGTTCACAAAAAACAAATGTGAACCTGCCGTTTATTACAGCAACCGATGCAGGGCCAAAACACCTGAACATCGACATCACACGGGCCAAGTTTGAGCAGCTTGTTGATGATCTTGTGAAGAAAACCATCAAGCCTTGTGAAAAAGCGCTGAAAGATGCCGGTCTCAAGAAAGGTGAAGTTGACCAGGTTATTCTTGTCGGTGGTTCAACACGAATTCCGAAAATCCAGGAAGTTGTAAAAGAATTCTTCGGAAAAGACCCAAGTAAAGGCGTTAATCCCGACGAAGTTGTGGCCGTTGGTGCTGCAATTCAGGGTGGCGTACTTACCGGTGATGTTGATGATGTTGTACTTCTTGACGTAACACCGCTTACGCTCGGTATAGAGACGCTCGGTGGCGTAATGACGAAACTGATTGAGGGCAACTCAACGATTCCAACCAGCAAGAAAGAGACTTTCTCAACCGCTGCAGATAATCAAAGCAGTGTAGAGATTCACATCTTGCAGGGTGAACGTGCCCAGGCACAAGACAACAGAACGCTTGGCCGGTTCCATCTTGATGGAATTCCACCGGCACCACGCGGCGTACCACAAATTGAAGTGACCTTCGATATTGATGCAAACGGTGTGCTGAATGTAAGTGCCAAAGATAAAGGCACCGGTAAAGAGCAAAGCATTCGAATTGAGCAAAGTTCTGGTCTGAGTGACGAAGAAGTTGAAAAAATGAAAAATGCTGCAGAAGAGCACGCGGAAGAAGACAAAAAAGTACGCGAGCGAATCGAAACGCTGAACAAAGCCGATTCACTGCTCTTCTCTACCAAGAAGCAGCTTGATGAAAACAAAGACAAGATTTCCGAAGAGAATCAAACCAAGATTCAGGAAGCTCTCGATAAGCTTGAAGAACTCCATAAAGAGGAGAAAGTGGAAGAGATTGACGATGCGATTGAAGAACTCAATAACGCATGGGCAGCCGCTTCCCAGGAAATCTACCAGGCAGCAGAAGCCGAACAGCAAGCAGAAGGCGCACAGGCGGGAGCCGGTGGCCAAACTGACGGATCAGCTGAAGCCGAAAGCAGCGAAGAAGACGATGCTGTAGATGCCGACTTCGAAGTGGTAGACGACGAAGACGAGAAGAAATAATATGATTTGATTCCGGCTCAGCCGGAGTTGTAACCACTTTCAAAAGCTCCATCGAAGAATATTCGGTGGGGCTTTTTTATGTTAAACCTGCATGATTATTTTTGAATAGCTTTAAAAAAAGACCCTGTCATCCTAGCCAAAATCGTTAGATGACGGTGGAGTGGAACTCAACTTTTCCCGCGTTAGCGCATCGAGCGAAGTGATTCCCATGAAATGAAATCTCCTTTTTCTTGAGACTCATTTTGCCTGAGCTTTTTGAAGGTTTATACCTATTTTCGAAAGATGTCTCCATGCACTCTCGATGTTCTGACAAAGCGTTGTTCAAGATGGATCTAAGAACGAGGAGATGTCTCGGCTTCGCTACCAATGACAGATTGTAAAAAGTGATGTTATTGGGCTTTAATCAATGCTTATTACCTTTACGAACACACCCCTAAATCCCCTCTCGAGAGGGGACTATAATCCTGTCACCTTTCAAATGGTGTTGCCCAGCCTTTTGGAGCAAAATTATAGGCTACCGATGACAGTTTGTAAAAAGTGCCGATTTTGAGCAGATTTCAAGGAGTCAAAAGCTCGGCTTCATCTGCGACACCTCCACTTGTTCTGTCACATCTGAAATAGTGTTGCCCCCGTTTTTAGGCATAATTAGGGGCTACCAGTGACAGATTTTTAAAACCTCGACTAACTCACTGGACACCCCTCCCTCCGCCAGCTGGCGGACTACTCCCCACAATGGGAGAATTAATCCTGTCACTTTTCAAATGGTGTTGCCTTGCTTTTAGGCAAAATTAGGGGCTCGACATGACAGGGCTCTGGTTTGTAAGAAGCGCGGCGCGCATGGTTACTGCGTAGAAACAGGCGCCAGGCTGCGCCGCTAAAAGAAAGTTATTCCTTGCGGCTTAAGACACAGAGCTGCATGGTTGGGGTTTTGATATGCCGCTCTGTCCATGTCAATTGGCCTGTCATCTCGACTGCAGGCCGTGTCTTTCGGCCGAAACGGAGAGATCTGCTTATCCTCGAGACACATTTTGCCCGGTTTTTTTAGAAGGTTCATACCCATCTCCGGGAGGGTGTATCCACATTCCACCGTTTCATCAACCTAAACAGACTCTTTAATGGGGTTAATAAAGAAAAAAATAACCTTGCTAACTTAAATCGATAAAAACAATAGTTTTTTGTTTTCTAAAACGTTTTAGACAGGTATAGTCGAAGAAATGAAATCACTTCGAATTATGACCTTCAGTTATTAGAGATTACTATAACTTTTATATTCCAGTTGAGATTTATATTTGTAGATCCGGGATGTCTTCAGTCTCTGATTCCCATCCGGCAACAGTCAGCCTCAATAAAAGACAGTAAAATAGAAACAAACCGATGGGGAAAAACTGAAGCGCAAAATACCAAGTTCCTGAATCGATGATAAAGTAGATGAAAATGGAAGGTGTTAAAACAAAAAGCGCGTAGAAAATCAGCCATCCATACCTTCTCTCTAGATATAATGTGCCAATTAGAACAGGAATAAACAGGACTATCACCGGTCCCAAGATATAGAGAGTCGCTATCCTGAAAAAACTCAGAAAGAAGAGTGAACTTGCAGAAAGCTCCCAGGTTAGCCAGAGCCGCAGGTTTTCAACATTAAAACTGAATATATTTATCATACAATTTTATCGGTAAACGGTTCGGCCTCTATAGTTTTTTGCCAATCTTGTTTTCATTGTCTATAATAGACCGTTGAATATCAGACGTTTATGAAAACAAAAGCTCAACAGTACTGGCGGCAAAATCTTATTTACCTGGCCATTCTGCTGGCCATATGGTTTATCGTGTCTTACGGGGCCGGTATCCTGTTTGTGGACTGGCTGGATCAATTCAGGCTTGGTGGTTTTAAACTTGGGTTTTGGTTTGCCCAGCAGGGATCTATCTATGTATTTGTGATTCTCATCTTCGTGTATGTGTACCTGATGAATCGCCTTGACAAAAAATTTGAATTCGACGAGGAGTAATGTAAATGGATATCCAGGGCTGGACATTTTTAATTGTCGGATTTTCTTTCGCGATCTACCTGGGAATTGCCTATTGGTCGCGTGCTGCCTCTACCGGCGATTTTTATATTGCGGGCGGAAAAGTGTCGCCGCTGGCTAACGGGATGGCTACCGCGGCTGACTGGATGTCGGCAGCCTCTTTTATATCAATGGCGGGTCTCATTAGCTTCATGGGCCGTGATGGCTCTGTCTACCTGATGGGATGGACGGGCGGCTATGTGCTACTGGCTCTTCTTTTGGCGCCCTACCTTCGGAAATTTGGAAAGTTCACGGTCCCGGATTTTGTGGGGGATCGGTACTATTCGAGAACAGCCCGGCTTGTGGCTGTGGTGTGTGCCGTCTTTATCTCGTTTACTTACGTGGCCGGGCAGATGCGCGGCGTGGGGATTGTGTTTTCACGGTTTTTGGAAGTTGAAATAACAACCGGTGTGATCATTGGAATGGTGATCGTCTTTTTCTACGCTGTGCTGGGCGGTATGAAAGGTATTACCTACACTCAGGTGGCGCAATACTGCGTGCTGATTTTTGCCTATCTCGTCCCAGCTATCTTTATTTCGATGCTGATGACCGGCAACATTATCCCGCAAATCGGATTTGGCGGTACTCTTGCTGATGGTTCCGGTACTTACCTGCTTGATCGCCTCGACGGACTGAGCACCGAAATGGGATTTGATCCCTATACAGATGGTTCAAAATCTACCATAGATGTCTTTTTTATTACTGCCGCGCTGATGGTTGGAACAGCCGGACTTCCGCATGTGATTGTGCGATTTTTTACCGTGCCAAAAGTAAAAGACGCCCGGATCTCTGCCGGGTATGCGCTTCTCTTTATCGCCATACTTTATACGACTGCTCCCGCCGTAGCGGCATTTGCCCGGGCCAATCTGCTCGAAACGGTTGATAATGCGCCCTATGCAGAAGTACCCGAATGGTTTACAACCTGGGAGGAAACCGGCCTGATAGAGTATAATGACCTTGATGGTGACGGTAACGTAAACTACACGCCGGATGAGAGTACGAATGAACTTGTGATAGACCCGGATATTATGGTGTTGGCCAACCCGGAAATTGCGCAGCTTCCCAACTGGGTAATTGGCCTGGTGGCGGCTGGTGGTTTGGCGGCGGCCCTTTCGACAGCTGCAGGCTTACTGTTGGTCATTTCAACATCCGTTGCCCGGGACCTGATCCGCCGCACGTTTGTGCCCGATATCACCCAGCAGCGTGAACTTCTGTTTGCACGAACAGCCGCAGGAGGGGCCGTGATTATTGCCGGCTATTTTGGAGTTAATCCCCCGGGTTTTGTGGCCCAGACTGTGGCCTTTGCGTTTGGCCTGGCGGCCGCGTCGTTCTTTCCGGCAATCTTGCTCGGTATCTTTTCAAGGCGTATGAATAAGGAAGGAGCCATCTCCGGAATGATAGCCGGAATCGTATTCACGGCAGCCTACATCATCTACTTTGCGTTTATGTTTCCGGAACTGAACAACGAAGATAACTGGCTCTTTGGGATATCGCCTGAAGGAATTGGGACGCTTGGTATGGTTATTAATTTAGTGATAGCGGTGGTGGTCAGCCGGTTTACAAAAGCCCCGCCGGTTGAGATCCGTGAGCTCGTGGAAACTATTCGTGTGCCACGGGATTTGGAGAAGGGAAGCGAGACCGGTGACGGGTGACGGAGGACCGAGGTTTGACGACCGGGGATTGAAGACGGAAGACCGAAGAACTTGTGGCCTGTAAACAGAAATTGATCTTTTGGTTATCGGTTTCTACATCGTCGGTCCTCGGTCGTCCGTCCACTGTCCTTCAGGTTGGAACTCCGAGACCAACACCATTCACCAGTTAATTCTTGCCGCTACATTTCCTATCTTTTACACATGAATATTCTCGGAATTGAATCATCGTGCGACGACACGGCTGCAGCAGTATTATCGGATGGAAAAATCTTGTCAAACGTAATTGCCTCGCAAACGGTGCATGAACAGTTTGGCGGCGTGGTGCCGGAGCTTGCCTCACGCGCTCATAACAAAACCATCTGGGCAACGGTGGACCAGGCGCTGGAAACTTCCGGGTTCAGTATGCCGGATGTTGATGCGATTGCGGTGGCTAAAGGTCCCGGGTTGATGGGGTCGCTGCTGGTGGGTCTGGGCTTTGCAAAAGGACTGAGCCTGTCCTGGGAGAAGCCGCTGATTGGTGTGAACCATATCGACGCACATATGTACGCTAACTTTATTGAACACAACGAAGTGTTTCCGTTTGTGGCACTGATCGTCTCGGGCGGACATACGCGCCTGGTGCACGTTACCGCACCGTTTGAACATACCGTGCTCGGAAAAACCCGGGACGATGCAGCCGGCGAGGCGTTCGACAAGATCGGCAAGATGCTGAACCTGCCATATCCGGCCGGACCCTATGTTGATCGTCATGCAAAAACGGGCAATCCGGAATTTGCAGACTTTCCAAGGGCTATGGCAAAAAAAGGCCTTGATTTCAGTTTTTCGGGACTAAAAACCAGTGTGCTTTATTATTTAAGAGACCAGCGGCAATCGTATATTGATGAGCATCTGGATGATCTGTGTGCCAGTGTTTCAGCTGCCATATCTGATGTACTGCTGGTTAAACTCCGGCGTGCCGTTCGAAAAACCGGGGTGAAACAGGTAATGGTGGCCGGCGGGGTCTCTGCCAACTCCATGCTCCGTGAAAAGGTTCGGGCGATGGCAAAAAAAGAGGGAGTCAACCTGATGATTCCTGCGATGGAGTATTGCACAGATAACGCCGCCATGATTGCTAAGGCCGGTGAAATGAAAGCGAGGCTGGATCAGTTTGACGGGATGGAACTGAAGCCGTTTGCAAGCCTTTAGTAAACGCTGAATATCGAATAACGAACACCAAATGTCGATAAACGCGCTCTTCGAAATTCAGTGTCAATTATTCGTTATTTATCAGATGTCTTGGCCCACGTAGATCGAAGCTCCCGCTTCGATTGTTGTGATACGGCTCAGTTATCAATTGCGAACTATTTAGCTGATAGAGATCGATGCCCCACGTTTGATTTCTTTCCTCAACGCATTTCCAATCCTGTCGAACGGGGACGTTCGACCTACGCAGTTATTCCCGTTTCGATTATTTTGAGACAAGCCATTGATTGTAATTCATTAACTGAGGCTTAAGTACCAAATAATTGCAACCACGACAAACAAAATTATTGACGTGCTCTTTTTATGACGTTCGAAGAGCTTCTGTGCTTGATTTCCGGCCAGGTACACAAGTATTGCAAGTCCATAATAGCGGATGGCGCGGGATATTGTTGTAGCGATGAGGAATAAAAATAAGGAATACTTCAAAGTGCCGGCGGCAAGCATCGCAATCTGAAAGGGAATCGGGAGAATGCCAACAGACATGACAAACCAAAAGCCTTTTTGTTGCATTTGCTGTTTCGCAATTTCAAACTGTTCTTGTGATGAAAGCAGTGAAACGATTTGTTCACCAACGGCATCAAAAATATAATAGCCGATTGCATACCCTGATAAAGCACCAAAAATACATCCCGCCAGAGCCATCGCACTAATTGCAACTAATTGCTTCCGGCGTGCCTGCATCAGGGGAAGCAGTATTGTTTCCAGCGGTATCGGTACGATTGTGGATTCAAGAAAAGAAGCGAATCCAATGCCGGGAAGCATATACCTGGAATAAATCAGCCGTTTCCCAAACTGTTTTAATCTGAATTTTATTCCGTGGCC
Source organism: Rhodohalobacter sp. 8-1 (assembly GCF_038150125.1). NCBI lineage: Bacteria > Pseudomonadati > Balneolota > Balneolia > Balneolales > Balneolaceae > Rhodohalobacter > Rhodohalobacter sp. 8-1. The sequence goes on from NZ_JBBVMF010000010.1 coordinate 173,387, forward strand.
GCTATTTGAGTTCATTTTCTACTCTAAAATGTGTCATATATTTTCCCAACTTGATTTCGTTGTTGATCAACCTAATGTCGATCTGAAAACCAATCACAGGATGATATCAATGATACTAAAAGCCGGAACCCATGTATCCATGGAATTCTTCGTCTGCACGCTGTATTCGCGGGCTGACGAATGAATGAGAATAGTAACCCTGTTCAGTGAATCCCTCAATCAACCTGCAAACCTTAATAGATGTGGCTCCTGACTTCCGCACTTTTTTAATGTGAAAAATATCGGCATTGTTTTTTAATGACTTACGGCCC